>JANQQZ010000124.1 GCA_028284805.1 Phycisphaerales bacterium | reverse complement strand
GCTTGTCGTGGTACTCGTCGGACATCTCCGCCAGCCACGTCGCGGTCGCGGAGTCGATCGGCGAGCTGGTCTTCAGCGACGCAAGCAACGCCTCGAGCCGGAGACGGAACGACTGGGCGGCCTTGATCGGGATCACGCCCAGGTAGACCGTCCGGCGTGCGCCGTCGAATTGGAACTGGATCCTCCGTGCCCCGGTCTTCTTGTCGGTCGAGAGACTCGCCATTGGTACCTGCCTCCTGCTGCATTATGCGGGATCTTGCTGCTCAGCGCCAGTTAGCGCCGCCTAATTCATGATGGTGCTGGCAAGGCCCCGGCCCGCCGCCGATCGCTGGGGGCCTCTTTGCGCCTTGCGCCTTGCGTGTGTGTGTATGGAAAGCGGGCATGAGGCCCCCCCCATCTCTGTATCTCTGAGAGACTGGCCATCGTTCGGCATGTCACGCCCACGCGCTAGGCGCAAGGCGCAATCTGTCCTACGCAGTGCTGGCGAAGTGGGCCTGGATCACGTCGTCTCGCTTCTCGTCCGGCCAGCCCCAGAGCCAGCCGATCGACGCCTTGGTCTTGATGAACCCGTACCCGTTGGTCGCGTGCTGCATCGTGGACTTACTGAGCCCCTCGGCCTCGCCGGCCCGGATGATCGCGGTTGCATCCCGGACGCCCTGTCGCAGGCACGTCATCGTGACCCGCACGGCGTCCTTCGCCTTGGTCGCTCCCGAGTCGCCGCCCGCGTCGTCGATCCACTCCTGGGCGGTCATGTTGGAGTCGCCGAGCCACCGAACGACCGGAAGGTCGGTGCGCCCGAGCTTCGCTGCGAGACCGTTTGCAGTCGCGTCATCGACGAGCTGTTCGATCGGCCGATCATCGACCGTGTACATCAATCCGTCCCGCATCTGGGTCAGGCTCGACTTCACGGGCAGGAACAGCCGCTCGTCCTCGTCGCCCGCCGTGACCAACCACACCGATCGCGATAGCCCCGCCTGGGCCTGAGACCCCGTGATGAGGTTGATGGCCTTGGACGCCACGGCCTTCGACGTGTGGGCAAGCACGAGCAGCGCAACGTTGTGCCTGCGGCAGTGACCGACCAGCGGGGTCAGCCGGTCGTAGAGCTGGTTGGCCTGGTTCGCGTCCGTGCCGGCGAGCAGCGCGCTCATGGGGTCGACGACGATCAGCCGCAGTGGGACACCCGACGCCCGCTCCGCGTCCTCGGCGGCGATCAGCAACGCCTCGATGTCGCCAGACGTCACTCGTTTCGCCTCGCCCTCGCCGGCCATGTTGCCGTCCACGACGATCAGGCGAGACATGTCCGCCCCCGCCGCCACGCAGCGGCCATAGACCGTCGTCTCGATGGTGTCGTCAAAGGTCAGGAACAGGGCGCACCCGGCCCCTGGCCCGGGCGACCCGTCCGGCATCCCCCGCCCGGAGGGGATCCGAGCGGCGAGATCGATCGCGGCAAACGTCTTGCCGGCGGACGGGTCGCCCACCCACACCGTGAGCTCGCTCAGCGGCACCACGCCCTCCCAGACCCAGCGGGTGGGCTGCGGCTCGACCTGATCGAGCGTGCGGACCGTGAGAGGTTTCAGGTCGGCCTCACGCACCACCGACACGTCCGACGGGTACCGAGACCGCGCCAACTCGTAGGCGTCGGCGGTCTCGGCGCCGCAGACGACCACACGCCCGGCGGGCGGTGTCGAGCCCTCGGAGAACTCGTCGGCCAGCACGACGCGGCGCTGCCGCTGCTTGTGCCGGTCGTATGCGTCGGTGTCAGTGGCGATGTAGAGCGTGCCAGTCACGACCGGCTGTCCCAGCGGCCGCTGTGACGGTCGCGGAACATCTCGTCGCCGAGCCAGTCGGATCGACGCCTCCACCTGGGCTTGTGACGGACGCGCCGGCCGTGACGCCGCTCGGCGGCTTCCATCTCTGCATGGAACTGCACGCGATCAAACGTCTCGCGCCGCTCCCAGCGGGCGATCACCTGCTCCGGGGTTTCGTTCCAGTCCATTCACGCCACCTCCCCGTCGCTCTCGAACGTGGAGGCTCTGGCGGCGAATTCCTCGAGGTCAGCGATGCGGTAGAGGACACGGCTTCCGATGCGCGCAGCGGGCACCTGCTTGGCCTTGCGGAGGTCGAAGAGCGTCCTCGGCGAAATGCCGAGAATTTGTGCCGCCTCCCCTTCACAGACGAGGAGTCGCTTGTTAGTGTTAGCTATGCTTGAATCAGTGCCCCCGTTGCTTTCCGGCTGAGGGGCGCTTTGGCTTCGGTCAGACATGCGACGCCTCCTCTCGCTGGGCGTCGATCCGCCGGAGTTGCTGTCCGATCAGTTCCACGTCGGCGTCGGCGAACACTCGCGCGATCCCCGCCCGTCCGGCGGGCGTGATGCGGCGTGTGTCGATGACGTACTCGACCCGATGGCGCGAGGTGCCGAAGTGCTCGGCGATCTTGCCGATCGTCCACAGCCGGTTCTCATCCGTGAGCATGTGTGTACTCCACAGGTTCTGGCCCCGCCCCGGTAGTGCCTACCGGGTCAAGTACAAGGCCTCTACCCGTAGAGGTGCGCACGTGCGCAGCCGGTACCAGATCGCATATGCCGTCCAAGCGTCGAGAAACACCGAATCGATTGGTCTGAATGCGCACGCCGGTGCGCACACATCTAGATGACGTACCGACTCTGGTCGTCGCGCTGTTGCTCCAGTTCGAGCTGTTCCAGGGTCTCTTGCCTTGGTGCTTTCGCCTGGGAGAGACTTGCTCTCAATAGATGGGAGTCGTCGATCGCCTTTTTGAGTGTCTTGGCGTGACATCCGACCTTCTGTGCGAGTTTTCGCATTGATGGCTTGCCGTTGCTCGTTGGGAATCCGTCTTGCTTGACGACCGCCTCGGCCTTAGCGCGGGCGGTGTCGGCCGGCATAGGCTGGCGCACCTGCACCGCCGGTCCATCCACCCTCCAAGTTGATTGACTTGGGGGGGCTATGTCGATGCGCGACGAGCCAGATACTGCATAGGCGACTAGGTTGCGCAGACCAGAGTCGGCCTCAGAGGCAGCCTGGTCTGCAAGGCGTCGCAGTGTATCGACTGACCAAGACGCAACGTCTGCCGCCCCGACCGGGAGCGACAAATACTTGTGCCATGCCGATCTCGTCACCTCAACGTCTACTGGATTTGTCCAGTCATAGCTGTCCATGTTTCCTATGGCTGCCGATAGATGGCCCAGCATGCCCGTCAGGCCGGCGATCGCATGGCATGCTGAAGCGTATTGATTGTCCAGGTCAAAGTACTTCACCTTGACTGGAGCACCAAGCGTCAGCCAATAGCCGTAGGACTCCAATAGGCCCTGTAGTTCTGCTTCGCATCTCAGGACGATTGAGAAGTACTCTGCTGTTCGATCAAAGTTGCGGTTCTTGGCTTCCGAAACTCCCGAAGCAAACCAGTTTGCTGTATTTGACGCTCGGAACGACAAGTAGCGAAGCGATTGCTTTTCGCGATCCAGTAACGCAATCGACGATCCGCTCAGATTCTGCAAGCGACATCCCTGCCTTTCCCGGGCCGGGCACCGTGACCGGCGGCAGGTGAGTGCCGGCCACGGCGTCCGAACGCGAGGTGTACGGCCTCGCTACCCGTGGGGAAATGCTACCCGTCGCGCCGGCGATCGGAACGTTGGACGGACGGCGCTCCTGAGCCTCGCTACACCGGGGCAGCGTTGGTGGCCCGGGTCGCGTCGACGAGCCCCTTGAAGACCCTGGCGCCGACCGCCTCGAGGACGCCGCAGACCAGCAGGGCTCCCCCGATGACCGCTTCGACGAGCCGGTCGTTCATCATGCCGAGGTTCACGTTGGAGCTGAACGCTGGGCCCGTGTCACCCGTCAGGGCGGACCAAACCAGGATCAGCCCGAGGACGCGGAACACGGTGCCCACGACCGTGAAGGTGACCGGCCAGCCGCTCGGGGCATTCCTGTGGCGGGGTGACCTCGGTTCCGTCTGCTGGGGCTTGGGCCGCTTGCTCGGCTGCGTCTCTCGCCGCTCCCGGTCCCCGGGCACCCTGAACGCCGCCCCGCACTGCGAACACGTCAATGGCTCTCCGGCGGCGTCCAGCGGGCGCGTCTGCGACGTGCCGCAGTCCGGACACGCAAACTCAACGATGCGGCGGCCGGTCTCGGGATCGGTGGTGGTGGCGTACTCCATCGGTGAACGGTACTTGCGAACGCCCTTGAGCTCACAGATCTGTGTCAGTACAAGTCCTATGCCTGGACTTGAACTCCGAGAGCCCCGGCCGGCATCCACGATCCGTTAGGCTGCTTAGGTAGCAGCGGACCGTGCGTACGCAAGGAGCCAACTCATGAGCTTGTGGGATCAGTTGACCGTGCTCTCGGATCGCGCGGTGGAACTCGTCGCCAACATCCAGACCGAGGAGGCAACCAAGACGGCGCTCGTCATGCCGTTCCTCCAGGCGCTGGGCTACGACATCTTCAACCCGTCCGAGGTCATCCCGGAGTTCACGGCAGACGTAGGCATCAAACGAGGGGAGAAGGTCGACTACGCAATTTGCCGTGACGGCGAGCCGACCATCCTGATCGAGTGCAAGCCGCACGGGGCGTCGCTGGATTCCTACTCGGGCCAACTCTTCAGGTACTTCAGCGTTACGAGAGCTCGCATCGCCATTCTGACTGACGGCCTCGTCTATCGGGTCTATTCGGACCTCTCAGAGCCGAACAAGCTCGATGAGGCTCCGTTCTTGACTGTGTCGCTGCCCGCTCTGAAGCGCGACGCGGTCTCACAGCTCGAGAAGATATCGAAGAAGCTGTTCGACCTCGATGCCGTGCTCGCGTCAGCGGAAGCGCTCCGGTACCAGAATCAGCTTATTGCCCGGTTCGCAGCCGAGCTTGAGTCCCCGAGCGAGGACTTCGTGCGAGTGCTCGCAGACCCCGTCTATGAGGGCAGATTCACTGCGGCCGCGATGGACAAGTTCAGCGGCCTCGTGAAGTCGTCGATCCGGGCATACATCGCAGATGCTGTGGACCGGCGGTTGCGCGCGGCACTGGAACAGAACGCCCAGGAAGCCGAAAGGGCGAATGAGACCGAGCCGGCCGCTGAGCCGGAGATCGTTACCACGGCTGAGGAACTCCAGGGCTTCTACATCGTCCGGGCGATCGTGGGGGACTTGGTTCCATCTGACCGCATCGCCGCTCGTGATGTACGCAGCTACTTTGGTGTGCTGCTCGACGACAACAATCGGAAGCCGATCTGTCGACTCTGGTTCAACGGTGCCAGGAAGTACCTGGGCGTGTTTGACTCTGAAAAGAAGGAGAGTCGGATCGAGGTCGCTGGACCGGATGACCTGTTTCGACATGCCGACAGGATTCGGGAGTCCCTTCAGCACGTGTTGTCGTAGGAACTCTGGCCTTTGATGTGACGAACGGCATCGCTCCGGGGCATTGCGCCGCGTCGGATGATGCGTCGTCCCGGTAGCGGAGTGCCGAGCATCCCGGGGCTGCTCGCGAGTGTTCAGGTCCAGTCTGGACTTAGAGTTCTCAGCCACATCCCGCGTTGAAGTTCACGATCCAGGCGTTGAAGTCGGCTGGGGTGCAAAGCCCGTCGTCATTCTGGTCGCAGAACGGGGAAGTGGAGTTGAAGGCTAGCACCCATGCATTGAAATCCCCCGGTGTCAGTTCACCGTCGCCGTTGGCATCAGCAGGACACAAGGTCGCGAAGGTCGCGGTCAGCAGAGTGTTGGGACTGATGGAATCTTGCCCAGGCACAACGATAACGTTGAGAATGTAGTCAAAGAACGATCCATCTGCCAATGTCGCCGTCAACACCGATGCGTCGCGCGCAGTGATCTCGACGGACGAGCTGGGCTCAAGGGCTATGGGAACGCCGTCAACCTGCACGGCTCTTGCGAAGAGGTTGACTGTAGATTGGGCCGGCGCACGAAAGCGGACTCCGATCTGGCCACCCAAGATATCCACCACGCATCCTGTCCCGACGTCGAAGCTGTCTCCGACGACTCCGCCAGCGATCGTCGCAGGAACACCGGGGAGTAGATCGAATTCGCGGCCCAACTCCCCTGAGCACAACTTGATGCTGGATGCCCCGATGAGGTTTGTGTTTGATCCCAGCGTTCCGCCCGAGATGACTACTTGACAATCATGGAGTCTTCCGAAGGCGCCAACCAGTCCGTCTTCCCGGATGTTTATTGATGCATTCGATATGTACGTGCGCAAGGACAGACTCGAAGCACACTGACCACCAGCATTGACGTTGACGACCGATCCCTGGAAATCAAAGAAGCGAACACCGTTGAGGTTGTCCCCCACCTGCTCGACGGTGCCGCCGTCATTCACCTCGAATGTGGTGTTGGGGCCGAGTACGAACTCCTGACCGTTGAATACTCCCGCGACCAGATCAGCTTCGGTTAGAACTGCTCCACTGTCGATCTGGACTACCTGAGCGAATGACACACCGCGCAACGGCAGTGACACCAGCAACACTAGTACGACGGCTTGGATAGCAGACATTTCGATCTCCTGTCTGGACGTTGGGTGCGGACGATTTACGTTCCGCAGGAGCGATGCCGGAGGTTGAAACCGCTTTGCCAATTCGACTGATTCAGCATTGAAGTTTGAAGGAACCCCGATGAACAACCAATTGGTCTGCACTCGGTCAAGACTCGCAGTTCAGATTGACCTCGCGTACGCCAAGGCGTGATTGGTCCAGAGTTTCATGCAGTCTTCAATCAACCGTGACGGAGCGGTAGTCACTCGGTTCGAGGTGGCGGACGAGCCGTATCAGTGTTCCCGCTGAAGGTGGTCGCGCGCAATGACCTTGGGAAGTGCTGGGCTACAAGCCGCCTACAAGAGAAAGGCCGCCTCCGACTGGTACTCGGAGGCGGCCAAGAGCCAGTTCGTGCGAGAACCAACTCGGAGATTGCAACGTGTCAGAGAACAGAATCCATCGAGCAGGACAGGACAATGAAGTCAACTCATTTCACGGACATAGCCACGACCAAGGCAGTAGAGGGGGTGGTGGTAGCGGCGGTCCGTCTGGCGAAATCATCTGTGTGACGATCATCGTTGTCAGTATTGCGGCCATTGTCCTGCTCGGGTAACTCTCTGGCTACAAGCTGCCGCCTTCACGCTCGGCTCTGCGATTGGCGAATCGTGGGTACGGCACGAGGCCGGTAGCAAATGCGATTGTCGCGTCGACAGCAATGCCCTGTGGCGTGGCAAGTACCCTCATCGTGTTTGGGTATCTGGAAAGGGCATTCCAATTTGTCCGATCCAAGGTCCAAGAAGAACCGTCTGTCAGCGAAGAAGGAGAGCCGTCTTAGTCTGGACATTGCAGGGGACATGCGCGAACGTCTCGAGCACGTCGAAGAAGCCACGATTGCCAGATCCATCACCAAGGTGGCCCGGCAGTCGCTGATCGTGTGCCAGGCGTTGGTGAGGATGGCGGAGCCCATCGTCGTGATCCATGTCGAGGATTCCAACGGCAGGCTGTCCACCGAGCCGTTTAGTCTTGCACCCTAGTGATGTTCGTCATGGTTGCCTTGTCACTAGCCCGTTGACTAGTGGAAGTCTCGCGACCGTGTTCCGATGCCGTCGAGTTGGTCGTCGAGACTCACGAGTTCGCGTACATGAACGTGCACAACCTCTCCCGCTCGTTCGACCCGCCCTCGGGCCAGCATCAATGATGCCAGACGTCCGACGCGCCGGAACCGCTCGAAAGTGTCCCGCCAGACGAGCAAGTTCGCGATCCCGAATTCGTCTTCGAGCGTGACGAACGTGACGCCGCTTGCTGTTCCGGGACGCTGTCTGCACAGCACCAGACCGGCAACACTCACCGCTCGGCCCTGCGGGCAAGCGGTCTCGCTCCGGAGAACGGAGGTCGGCAGCACGCCCTGTGAGTCGAGATCTTCACGCAAGAAGCTCATCGGGTGCGACTTCAAGCTCAGACCTGTAGCCTGATAGTCGGAGAGCACGTGCGCTTTAGTTGAAAGCGAAGGTAGGTGATCGAGACCGGCGGCATCTGTGGTGTCCGCCCGCTCGAACAGCGGCAGCGGCGCATCCCTCAGCGGGCGGACCTGCCAGAGTGCTTGCTGCCGGTCGAGCCCCATCGAGCCGAACGCGTCGGCCTGAGCGAGGCTGCGCAATGCCCTGGTGCTCACGCCGCTCTCACGCCAGAGCGACTCGACAGTCGAGAACGGTCCATGCACCGCAACAGCCTCGGCGATCGCATCCGCCTCGGCCTCGGGCATCCCCTTGGCGAGCCGCGTCCCGAGACGGATGCTGCGCCCCTGGGCGTCGATCGTGCAGTGCCACCGGCTGCGGTTGGCGTCGATCGGCTCGATACCGATGCCGTGGTCCTGGGCGTCCCGGATGATCTGTGCGGGCTTGTAGAACCCCATCGGCTGGCTGTTGATGAGAGCGGCCGCGAAAGCAGCCGGGTGGTGCCGTTTCAGCCAGCACGAGACGTAGACGAGGATCGCAAACGAAGCGGCGTGGCTCTCCGGGAACCCGTACTCGCTGAATCCCTTGATCTGCTCGAAGCACCGCTCGGCGAACTCTTGCGTGTACCCGTTCGCGAGCATCCCGTCGATGAGTTGCTGGCCGTAGCGGTAGATCGCGTTGCCGTTCCGCTTCCACGCCGCCATAGACCGGCGGAGCCCGTCGGCCTGATCGGGTGTGAAGCCGGCGGCGACGATGGCGAGTTGCATCGCCTGTTCCTGGAACAGCGGCACCCCGAGGGTCCGCTCGAGGACGGCGCGAACCTCGGGGTTCGGGTAGTTCACGGGCTCCGTACCCTCGCGCCGCCGCAGGTACGGGTGCACCATCCCGCCCTGAATCGGGCCCGGCCTCACAATGGCGACCTCGATCACCAGGTCGTAGAAGCACCGGGGTTTCAGCCTGGGCAGCATGGACATCTGCGCCCGGCTCTCGATCTGGAACACTCCGATAGTGTCGGCGTGCCCGATCATCTCGTAGACCTCGTCGTCTTCGCGCTCGAATGACATCACGTCGGCGATGGTCAGAGGGGCACCTAACGGGCCGTGCACCCCGATCTCGTCGAGCATCCCGAAGGTCTTGCGGATGCAGGTCAGCATCCCCAGGCCCAGGCAGTCAACCTTCAACATGCCCATCGCGTCGATGTCGTCCTTGTCCCACTCGATGACGGTCCGGTCCTCCATCGCGGCGTTCTCGATGGGGACCAGATCGCACAGGTCGCCACGGGTGATGACCATGCCGCCGACGTGCTGCGACAGGTGCCTCGGGAAGCCCGTGAGCTGCTGGGTCAGCGCGAGCACCTGGCGGATGGTGGGGTCACGAGGGTTGAGCCCGGCCTCACGCACACGCTCCTCCGTGGCCGTCTCACCCCAGCGGTCCAGGTTCTTGGCGAGGGCGTCGATGCAGTCGTACGAGAGGCCCATTGCCTTGGCGACTTCACGGATCGCGCTGCGGCCCCGGTAGCTGATGACCTCGGCCGTCATGGCGGCGCGATCGCGTCCGTACTTGCGGTAGATGTACTGCAACACCTCCTCACGCCGCTCGTGCTCGAAGTCGATGTCGATGTCGGGTGGCTCGCCACGCTCACGGCTGATGAACCGCTCGAACAGCAGGCTGTGCGTGGCAGGATCGACCTCGGTGATGCCGAGGCAGTAGCACACAGCAGAGTTCGCGGCGCCGCCCCTGCCCTGACAGAGGATGCCCCGTGACCGTGCGAAGGTCACGATGTCGTAGCAGGTCAGGAAATAGGCCTCGTAGCCGAGCTCGTTGATGAGGGTGAGTTCGTAAGCGATCGCGTCCCGCGTCTTGGAGGGGATCTCATCGCCGTAACGCGTGGCGGCTCCACGCATGACTTCCCGCTCCAAGTAGGTCTTGGGGCAGAGCCCCGGCGGGCACGGCTCGACCGGGTACTCGTAGCGGAGATGGTCGAGGCTGAATGACGCGGCTCGCTCGGCAATCTCGACCGTTCTCTGGATCGCCTCGGGGTGCTCGGCGAACAGCCGCGCCATCTCATCCGTCGCCTTGATGTGACGTTCGGAGTTGGCCTCGAGCCGGAGCCCGGCCTGCTGGATGGTGCACCCGCTGCGGATGCAGGTCAGGATGTCTTGGAGAGGCCGCCTGCCGGGCTCGTGGTAGAGCACCCGATTGGAAGCGGCCATCGGCACACCGACATGACGGGCGAGGGATGCGACCTGGCGGACGCGCTCGGTGTCATCCTCGCTGTACGCGAACGTCGCCGAGACCGACAGGCGGTCATCGGTGAACACCCGCCGCAGCCCCTGAACGGTCTCGATGAACCGGTCCTTGAGGATTGCGGGTGGCTCGACCACACACAGCATCCCGTCGCTGTGCTCGGCAGCGTCGTGGAGGCTCAAATCGCATTCGCCCTTCGGGGCTCGGCGCTTGCCGAGGGTGAGCAGACGGCAGAGACGCGAGTACGCCGGTCGGTCGGTTGGGTAGACCAGCAGGCCGAGCCCATCGCTCAGTTGGAGCCGGCACCCGACGACCAGTTGGATACCGGCCTGCTTGGCGGCGACGTGCGCCCGGACGATTCCTGCGAGCGTGTTGGTGTCCGTGATCGCCACAGCCCTGTGCCCGAGCAGGGCGGCTTGCTGGACGAGTTCCTCGGGGTGGCTGGCTCCGGTGAGGAACGTGAAGTTACTCGTGACCGACAGCTCGGCGTAAGGCGTGGCAGCGGGAACGAAGCCGGCGGTTCCCTCAGCGGAACGATCCGCCTTCGCAGGATGTGGCCACAGCTTGGGGAACTCGTTATCTGGCACGCTTCACGCCCACGCGCCATGCACGAACCACTGGTTGCTCTCGATCGCACGGGCCACCCAGAGCCACAGCCCGGTCTCGGTCTGGACCCGGAAGTAGTCGCGCGTCGATTCGCGGGAGCGCCACCACTCCGACCCGAGTCGCTCGGGCCCGACGCACGCTATGAGTTGGTGCTGTTCGCCCCGCCACTGAACCGAGTGCACTGGACCGTCTGGCGTGAGGGCAACGACCACGGCCGGTTCGGGCTGCTCAAACACCAGCGTGGGGCGGTCGTGCAGCGTGGCGGTTCCCTCGATCTGTCTGTGACGCCCGAGAGGACGAAGACACGACGACCGCTCGGGCCGGTGCGATTCGATCAGTTCCGCTTGAAGCACACCCTCGGCACCGAGGCGGTTGCTCAGGGTGTCGAGCAGATCGTCGCTGCTGGATGGTGCTGTGACGTCATCGCCGACGCATCGGAGTTGCTCGTGTCGGATGCGCCCCGTTGACGGTGCGGCGACACGCACAGCCTCCACCCCATAGCCGAGGTGCGCACGTTCGAGCTTGGGCGCCGCCAGCTTCCAGAGATGCCCAGACTCCCTGCTCGGGCGCCCGAGGGTGATCGTGAGCACCTCTGGTTCCAGATCCGAACGGGTCAGGGTGATTTCGACCGAGCGTGCTCCGAGGCTGGCGCGCCGGAGTTGTCCGCAGATGGCATCGAGCAGCTCCCGCACCGTCATAGCGACGGCTTCGGTTCGGTCTGTCGGGCCATCAAACACGCGCTCGGCCTCGATCTCCGTCGGCAGTCGCACGGGCTCGATCGTCTCCAACGCATGGCCCAGGGCTTGGTCGAGCCTGAACAGGATCTGACCCCCGAACCGTGCGGGCAGCGCTGATCGTGGCAGCTCGAGCAGGTGTTCGATCCGCTCGATACCGAGTTCATGCAGCGCGTCCGAGGTGTCGGCCTCTGCATCCAGAGCAGCAGTCGGCAGAGGGGCCAGCGAGTCGCGCAGCCCGTCACTCGCCACGATGCACGCCGGTTCCTCGGAGAACCTCGACAACGCCCAGGCGGAGGCGAACGTCGGAGTGATCGCCACCTTGGCGCGAATCCCCAGCCGTGCGAGGTCGTCGAGCACGCGACCGACGAGCACGTCCTCTCCACCCGAGGCTCGCTCGCAACCCGTCAGGTCGAGCAGAAGCCCATCGGGATGATCGACAGCCACGACCGGCGAGAACCTGTGTGCCCACAGCGCGATCGCGTGCAGGGCCTTCTCGTCTCGGTGCGGTGTGTACGGCACGATCCGCACCGTGCCCGCCTCGAACAGCGCTCTGGCCTGTGCTGCGGGCATACCGACTCGCACCCCGTCCCGATGGGCTCGCCTACAGCACCGTGCGACGGTCTGACGCTGGTTGTCACGCTCGACAAGCAGCACCGGGCGTGGGTCACGCGATGTGCGTTCGCGGCGTTGGAGCAGGTCCACGGACCAGCTCGGGAACCAGACCGCCATCGCCCGCCTGCCACTCGTTGATCGTTCCGGTTGCATGGTCGCGTCGCACGACCCACCGTCGCGCCCTCCCGTGCCCTAGCCATGCGTCCGTGCGTCCTCGGCTCCGTACCAGCTCGACACTCCATGCCTGGCTGCTTCCGATGTCGGGCTGAGGGGCGACGCGCCACCGTGTCTGCGCCGCCGACAGCTCAGCCCGTTCGATGTCGGGCCTGACCAACTGCACCGAGGTGTTCGCTGCGGCCGCTGCGAGTTGGAGCCGCCGCGACTCGGCCATGCTCAGGCCGCGCCCGTCGCCCAGCACGACGCGCGGGCCTGCCCCTCGCGACGCGACCTCGGTGGCCCAAACCCGATCGGCACGTGAAGCCGCGTCAACGAAGACCGATCTGTGCAGGAGGCGGCGGTCGTGACCGTCCGGGGACCGCCGCAGGAGGGCGTGCGGGTAGGGCCAGCAACGCTCTCCGACCCAGTACACCCAGGTAGTGCTATGCAGATCGACTAGGTCCCAGGCCAGCCCGATCAGCACAGCGAACGGCGGGAGGCCGGTCGCGGGGAACCACTCGTGCAGGCCGTGACCAAGAGCCGGATGGGGAGAATCGGGTGACTCGGGTGTCCGCAGGGTCGGTTCGTCGCTCAGGACTGACCTCGCCCGTTCCAGCCGGGACGGCTGCTCGCTGCGGCTGGGTGCGGCGTGATGCTGTCGCATTCTGGTAGGGTAACAAATACCGTTTATCAGTCAAGCCCCGAGTCGACACTGGTAGACTGGCCTCGTGTGCGGCCGATTCACCTACCTCTACCGCTGGCGACAGATCTACGAGATCCTGTCCGAGTTCCTCGCCGGCCTCGATCCCGCACTGGCCGATCTCGATGGCCCAACCCCCAGCTACAACGTCGGTCCGAAGTCGGTGGTGCCGGTGCTTCGAAACGGCGCTGAGGGCGTGACGGGTACCACGATGCGCTGGTGGCTGATCCCGTCGTGGTCGCTAACGCCCGACATCAAGTTCCCGACGTTCAACGCCCGCTCCGAGGAGGCCGCAAAGAAGAACTCGTTCCGCAAGCCCTTCCGAGAGCGGCGGTGCGTCCTCCCGGTCAGCGGGTTCTACGAGTGGGCGAAGCGGCCGGACGGGAGCAAGCAGCCGTACTACATCACCCGCGCCGACGGCGAGGTGATCATGTTCGCCGGCCTGTGGGACGCGTGGGGTGACCCCGAGGTCGGTCCGCCGATCGAGAGCTGCACGATCCTGACGACCAGCGCCAACACACAGATGGAGCCGGTGCACGATCGGATGCCGTGCGTCCTCGAAGCCGAGCAGCTTGCGGCGTGGCTCGATCCAGAAATGACCGACCCAGACGAGATCGGCGGGTATCTCAACCCGGCTGCCGATGGCGTGCTGACGATGCACCCGGTGGGCCGCAAGGTCGGGAACGTGCGCAACCAGGGCGCTGGCCTGATAGCGCCCATTGTTTGATCGATCTAAGATTGTGAA
>JANQQZ010000116.1 GCA_028284805.1 Phycisphaerales bacterium | reverse complement strand
GGTTCAGTTCTCTCGCTTGCAGCAGCTCCGACTCAGCCAGATCAAGCTCGCCCGCCTCAAGGAGACACCGCCCGTAGTTCAGGCGGAACACCGCAATCGCGGGCGGGGGAAGCCCGCTCTCTGGCCCAGCGGCTGCGATGACCTCGGCCATGATCGGCACGCCCTCCGCACCCCTCCCGATCGAGTACAACAGGAACGCGAGGTTGTTCTTGGTCAGGATGGTATCGAATGAATCATCGCCCAGCACACGGGCCTGGCGATCCAAGAGGCTGTAGTAGATGTCGACGGATTCCGATTTTCGCCCGACGCCATTGAGCGCGCCGGCGAGATTCCGGAGACCGATCATCGTGTGCGGGTGGTCCTCGCCAAGCTCGCGGTTGAGCCCATCGACCACCTCGCGCGCGAACGGAAGAGCATCCTCGTACCGCTCAAGCTGCATGAGCGTCACGGCATGGTTGCTCATTGCCAGGAAGGTATCGGGGTGCTCCGCGCCGTTGATACGGATCGAGTCGTCGATCGCCAACTGGCCCATCCGGAGCGCGTCCTCCGTACGCCCGACCGCGAAGTACGAATCACCCACGATCCCACGCACCATCCGCAGCGTGTAGTGATCCCGGCCCATCAGCTCGGCGCCCGGGCCCATCACGATTTCGTATCGCTCGATCGCGGCCTCGTGCTCGCCGCCCGTCGCCAACGCGATGCCGAGGTTCCCCTGCGCGATGTACCACGTGTACGTCCGCGCCTGCCCCTGCGACTCGAGAATGTCGATCAGCCTCAGGAACTGCAACTGCGCATCGGCGGACATGCTGGCGTCAAGGTACGACCTGCCCAGCCCCGAGATCGCCGCGAGAGTCTGCGGGTGCGTCGCCCCGAGACGGTCTTCCGCGAGCTCGAGCGCTCTGGCGAACATAGCGGTCGCACGATCGAACACCCCGCTCTGACGCAACGCTTCTGCGAGCCCCACATACGCGGCGGTGATCGTGTCGGGGCTCAAGTCAGTGCCGGACTCGCACCGTGCGACCACGTCGTTCATCAGCTGAACCGCGCGGTCGTACTCGCCAACGTAGACGAGGCTGTCCGCGAGATTGGTCTGGAGCTGGAGCATCTCGTCGCCATCAGCCTGCACGAGCCCCCGTCCGAGATCGATCGCACGCTCGAAGTGCGGTACCGCCTTGGGGTGCTGTGAGATCGCGGCATACGTCCAGCCGAGCGTGCGGTGCAGGTCCATCGCCACCAGCGGCTCGTTCGAGTGCCGCTCGTCGACGAGCTCACCGGAGCGGTCCAGCAGGTCCACCACGCGGACCGAGGGGCCGTCGACTTCTGGGTCGGGGGAGGCGAGCATGTCACGGAGGAACTGCGAGGCCTCAACAGCTCGGCGTTCGGCGATCTGCGCCGCATCACGCTCACGCGAAGCGGACACGAAACCAATGCCCGTCGCGATCGTGAGCGCCAAGACAGCTACCGAAGCGAGAGCCCCGAGCGCAACGGGCACAGGGTTCCTGCGGACGAACAGTCGCAAGCTGTAGATCGTCGAGGGAGCCTGCGCCTGGACGGGCCTGCCCTCGACCAAGCGATCGAGGTCTTCGGCGAATCCGGCCGCGGAGTCGTAGCGTCGATCCGCGTCGTGCGCCGTCGCCTTGCGGTAGATGGCGTCGGGGTCACCCGTGATCGGCAGACGCGGGAGCGCTCCCCGCGAGATCGTCTGAATCGCGGCCAGCGACGATCCGCTGCTCGCGTCGACCGCGGGCTCGCCGGTCACGAGCTCGTAGAACAGCACACCGAGCGCGTACACGTCCGTCCGCACGTCCGCGATCGCGGCCGAACCCTCGAGCTGCTCGGGGCTCATGTACCCGAGCGTCCCGAGCAGCTCACCCGTGACGGTCTGCATCGTCACGGGCGCATCACCGGAGTTCAGCGCCGCCACGCCGAAGTCGATGATCTTTGGGTTTCCGCTGTCCTCGATGATAACGTTCGAGGGCTTCACGTCGCGGTGGATCACACCTCGCTGGTGGACCGCGTGCAGCCCGCGTGCGAGCTTCGCGACCATCACCGCCGCGGCCTCGATCGACAGCGGCTTCGGCAGATCTCGCAGCGTCTGCCCCTGGACATGCTCCATCACCAGACACGGCGCGACGGCGCCGGAAGGCCAGTGCGCCTCTCCCACCGCGTAGATCGAGGCGACCGCTTCGTGATCGATTGCTGCCAGCGCGCGGGCCTCGCGGTTGAATCGCTGTACCGCACGGCGCGAGGCCAGACCCGAGCGCAGTACCTTGACCGCGACCTCGCGCTCGGGCACCAGCTGGCGTCCCACGTAGACGTCACCGGATCCTCCCCGACCGAGCACGCCCGTGAGCTCCACTCCTTCGACCACAGGCAGGACCGCCTGGTCGGTCTCGGTGTGCATCCCTAGCTGGCGGTCGACCTCGTCCCAGAGGCCCTCGCTGTGCTCGTCGTGCTCGGCGAGCAGCGCGTCGACCGCGTCTCGGAGCTGCGCGTCTCCCTCGCAGCTGTCCGCGAGCGCTTGCTGCCTATCGGGATCGGGCAGATCGGCCACACCTCGGACGATGGCAACGGCCTTGGCCCAGCGGTCGGTTTCCTCGCGCGCGCCGCCAGGACCAGACGTCGTGCTCACATCGATCCTCCGATCAGACCTTCTCCGATGGAGACCCGCAGCCAGCTGCGCGCCGCGGCCCAGTCCCGCTTCACGGTCCGCGGCGCTACGCCAAGCGTCTGTGCCGTGATCTCGACAGACAGCCCAGCGAAGTACCGGAGCATAACAACCTCATAGAGCCTCGCGTCCATCTCGCGGAGGCCATCGAGCGCACGGTCGAGGAGTTCGACCGGGTCCGACCCCGAATCCGGACCGGTCTCTGCAGGCGCGGCAGCGGGATCGTGCAGCGGCTCGCGTCGGCGGTCGCCCCCTCGTTTGATCGCCAATCGCTTGCGCGCCTCGTCGACAAGAACCCGGCGCATCGACTGTGCCGCAGCCCAGTAGAAGGCTCGGTCGTCCTCCCAGTTCACGGTCGGGTCTCGCAGCAGACGCAGGTACGCCTCGTGGACCAACGCCGTGGGCTGGAGCGTGATGCCCACCCGCTCGCCGGCCATCTGCTGCTGTGCCAGCACGCGCAGCTTTGCGTAGACCGCTTCCGACAGTCCCTCCGGCACATCCGGGCGCCCCACTGGGGCTGGACTCGAAGAAATCTCGCCGCTCATGGCCCCGGTCGCCTCCGGTCTGCGCCTGGTCTCAGCGACGGGGCATCCGAGCCCCGCGGGATCCGGGTCGATACCCGGTATCTGCAAGGTATCACCCCCCGGAACGAGTGTCGATGGAGATTCTGAGATGATGAACGCAAAGTCGTTATTGGCCGCCGCTTTCAGCGGCGTGATAGGAATCGGTCAGGCTCAAGCGCAGGTCGTTGACTGGACGGGGCCCAACAACGGCAACTGGAACCTCGGAGCCAATTGGAGCGGGGGCGTCGTCCCCTCGGGCCCCACCGTCACCGCCCGGATCGATGGCTTCGACGCCAACCTCTTTAGCAACGGCGTCCTGCCCTCGATCGGGTCGCTCGAGCTCCTCGACAACTCAACGCTGTTCTGGGACCCGGGTGCCAACATCGCCCTCTCCGGCGCCGCCTCGGTCAACAACGGCACCATCCAGCTCAACCGCTTCGGCTCCAGCGTCAACGCGGTCCTCACGATCGACAACGCCATGGCCCTGACCGGGACCGGCGAGATCCTGATGCGCGCCAGCAGCGACAACGCCCAGATCACCGGCGCGGGTCTGCTCACGCAGGGCACCATGCACACCATCCGCGGCGTCGGGCAGATCTCTGTCCCGATGATCAACAACAACCGCGTCGCTGCCGATGTCACCGCCTCCGTCTCAGGGAACGACCTCGAGATCCGCGCCGATGTCGACAACAACGACACGATGGCGGCGGTCACCAGTTCCTTCCTCGAGATCCTCGGCGGCGTCACCGTCACTCAGAGCGCGACGGCGTCGCTCTCGGCCGAGGGCGGCACCGTGGTGCTCGTCCCCGATTCGGCCGTTGTGGGTGGGCTGCTCGAGACCAGCGCGAGCGGGCTCGTCACCACGTCAGGCGGCGCTGCGCCCATCACCCTCGACAGCGTGACCAGCCTGGCCTCACCATTCAACGTGTTCTCAGGAAGCAACATCGATATCGCCGGCGCCGGCTACATGAACGACGGGCTCACCCAGGTGAACCCGTTTGGGTCATCGGCGAACAGTGTCGTGACCTTTGTTGATACCGGCGTGCTCGGCGGCTCGGGCGAGCTGCACATGAAGACAAGCAGCGACAACAGCCAGCTCGGCACAGGACCCGGCATGACCATCACGCATGACTCGGCCCACACGATCCGCGGCGTGGGACAGATCGCGGCATCGATGGACAACGCGGGCACCGTTTCCGCTGACGTCGCGGTCTCCGTGTCGGGCAACATCCTCGAGCTCGAGGTCAACGACAAGACGAACACGGGCCTGTTCTCTGCCGCGGGCAACTCGGTCCTGAGCATCGAGTCGATCGCGCTCGATCAGACCGGCGGCGGCGAGATCCGTGCCGAGGACGCGGGCGTCGTTCAGTTCACCGGGCCGACCTCGGTCACGAACGGCACGATCAACTCGACCAGCACGGGCTCGGTCAACATCCGCGGCCTCGCCGTGACAACGCTCGATACGGTCGCCTTGAACGCCAACTTCTTCATCGACCCGAACGGCACGCTCGATGTCGCGGCGGGCGGCATCGTCAACGAAGGCACCATCACGCTCAACCCGAGCGGTTCCTCGGCAAACTCGATCCTCACAGTAGATCAGAGCACGGCCATTGGCGGAGCCGGCACGGTCCGCATGCGGACATCCGCGGACAACTCCCAGATCAACACCACCTCGGGCGCCACCCTCACCCACGGCGCCAACCACAGGATCCGGGGCGTGGGTCAGATCAACGCCTCGCTCGTCAACAACGGGATCATCCGGGCCGATGTCGCCGATTCCGTCTCGGGCAACGTGCTTGAGCTCCAGGGCGAGGACAAGATCAACAACAACCTCATCTCGTGTGAGCCCAACACGTTCCTCGATATCGATGGCATCACGATCACGCAGGATCCGTTTGCACTCATTGTCTCAGATACAGGCGTGATCCAGATCAAGTCCGACGCCCGCATCGAGGACGGGTTCATCAACACCACGAACGGAGGCGTGTTCCGCACGATCTCGGGCAGCAGCAGCTCGATGAGCAGCGTGGTCAGCGCGGGCACCATCCAGATCGACCCCAACACCACGATCACGATTGATGCCGCGGGCCTGACCAACAACGGACTCATCGAACTGAACCGGTCCGGTTCGTCGGCGAACTCGTTCCTGAACCTCGCCGACGCCACCATCGACGGCATCGGCGAGATCCAGATGCGTACCTCAAGCTCCAACTCCTTCATCTCCACGGACCCGGGCACGACCGGCACGCTCGGCGCCGACCAGCTCGTCCGGGGCGTCGGACAGATCACGGGCGCCATCACGAACAACGGCGAGATCCGTGCCGATGTGAGCATCTCGGTCTCAGGCAACTCGCTCGAGCTGTTGACCGAGGACAAGGTGAACAGCGGCGAACTGATCGCCGCCACAGGATCCTTCCTTGAGATCAACGGCGTCACCGTTGATCAGTCCGCCGGCGGCATGATCATCGCCGACGGCGGCACCGTGGTGCTCGAGCAGGATGCCACCATCGACGGCGGGTTCGTCGGCTCGATCAACGGGGGCGTCTGGGGCACCTTCACGGGCGGTTTCAACGTCGACGGCGCCCTGCTGTCGGGCGAAGGCGTCATCAACGCCGGGCACACCATGGACGTGCTGGGCGGGTCCCTCTTCAACAACGCCGACATCCAGGTCAACCCGCAGTTCTCGGGCGCGGACGGTGTCATTGCCTTCGATCAGGCCACGACCTTCTCCGGGACGGGCTCGATCGATCTGATCCCCAGCGGCGGCAACTCACGGATCTCGTCGACCGCCGAGGGCCTCGTCACCCTCACCAACGGCGCAGGGCACACCATCACGGGCAACGGCGAGATCCAGGTCCCGCTCGTCAACGAGGGCATCATCCTCCCGGGCCGCCCCAATGGCTCGCTCGAAGCTACCGAGGGCGCGACGTTCAACGCGGGCGGCGAGTTCATCGCGCAGCTCAACACCACCGGTTTCTTGAACGTGACCGGCGACGCCACGCTCGGCGGCACGCTCGACATCCAGCTCACGACCATGCCGCTCGCCAATGGAAACGACAAGGTCGTCCTGACCGCCGACAGCGTCATCGGTGAGTTCGATACCGTCAACATCCTCACCGATGGACAGCTGGTCACGCGCGTGATCTACGAGCCGACTCAGGTCACGGTCCGCACGCGTTGCAAGGCCGACACCAACCTCGATGGTCAGGTCAACCCCGCCGACTTCAACGCCTGGATCGTCGCCTTCAACACCCAGACAAGCCCGGCGGATCAGAACCTCGACGGGATCATCTCACCCGCCGACTTCAACGCCTGGATCATCAACTTCAACCAAGGCTGCCCGTAAGCGTTTAGCTGTAACAACCCTTTGCAGATCGGCGGCCGCCCGGCTCCCTCGTGGACCCGGGCGCCTGTCGATTCAACGCAGCGGCTCACGTGTTCCGTTCGAGCGCCGCCAGCCTGTGCCCCGCCAGACCTTCCAACGCGGCGAGGGCGGCTGCATCGCGGACCAAACCCGCCCCCGCGTCGGCGTCGTCGATCCGCATCCAGGTGCGCAGCCTCAGGAAGTGCAGGACCGAGAGCCCGGCCTGGAACCTCGCCGTACCGCCCGTCGGGAGCGTGTGGTTGGGCCCCGCGCCGTAGTCACCCAACACCTCCGCGCTCGTGGGGCCGATGAACACCCCGCCCGCGTTGCGAATCGTGTCGGCGACCACTCCCGGGGCTTCCGTCATCACCTCGACATGCTCGGCCGCGATCGTATCCGCAGCCAGGCAGGCCTCCTCGATCGAACCCACGACGCACACGAAACCGTTGCCCAGCGCCGAAGCCGCCACCTCACGCGTGGGCAGCTCGGCGAGTCTCCGGGCCAGCGCTGCGTCGACCCGGTCGGGGAGCGTGGAGTCCGTGCAAACAAGCATCGGCACCGCATCGGAATCATGCTCGGCCTGCGCGAGCAGATCCACTGCGACAAGGTCCGCATTAGCCGACGCGTCTACAACGATCAGCAGCTCCGACGGGCCCGCCAGCATGTCGATGCCCACCACGCCGCTCACGAGCTGCTTGGCGGCGGTCACCCAGCGATTCCCAGGACCCACGATCACGTCGCAGGGCTTGAGACCATCAACCCCGTAGGCCATCGACGCGATCGCGTGCGCACCACCCACCGCGAGGAACTCGTCGGCCCCCGCGATCGAAGCCGCGGCCAACGCGACCGGGTGAGCGCCCGGGGAAGCGACGACCACCCGCTCGCACCCAGCGACCCTCGCGGTGATCGCAGTCATCAGGACGGATGATGGCAATGGGTAGCGCCCCGCAGGCGCATAGCACCCCGCTGAACACACGGGCTCGATGGTGTGCCCGGCCTGGCCCCCGTCGATCGGCACATCGAGCGGGCGGATTGCTTCGCGTTGAGCTCGGGCAAAGGTGCGGATCCGCTCGGCGGTGCGCCGGAGGACACCGCGGGCCTCGGGTTCGAGCGTATCGAGCGCCCCGTCCATGTCGTCACGCTGCACGACCAGTGGCTCTCCCGGGGCACGTTCACCGAATCGCTCCGCAAAGTCACGCGCAGCGGCAGCGCCCTCAGCCCGCACACGGTTCACGATCTCCGAAGCCGCGTTCAGCGTCCCGGAATCAACGGGAGAACGAACCCCCTCCGGAAGCTCCGCGAGTGTGATCCGCCGCAACACCGGCGCCGCACCCTGGCTCATTGTGCACCCTCCGACACACGTGTAGCAGGCTTCGCGTTCCCGGGTCGGCGAGTGAGCCTCAGGGCTCTCCCATCGAGCACACGCTCGACATCTTCCAGCGAAGCGCCGCGAGCCTGTGCCGCAACAAGCGCGAAGTAGATGAGATCCGCCGCCTCCGCCGCGGCGTGGGTTGGCGTGGCCGCTTCCGCCAGCTCCGATGCTTCCTCGATGAGCTTGCTCGCGAGAAGCGAGGGCTCGCCCCGAAGCCGTGCGGTGTACGAACCATCGGGTGGGTTGGAAAGCCGGTCTCGAACGGTCTGGTCCAGCGCGGCGAGACCGCCCGCCTCCCCGAAGCAGGTCCGTGTCCCGAGATGACAGAACGCCCCGCGTTGTCGGACTGTGAAGCGGAGCGCATCACGGTCGCAGTCCACCGCGATGCCGAGCAGTTCCTGCGTGTTGCCGCTTGTGTCGCCCTTGCGCCAGAGTTCATCGCGCGACCGCGAGAAGTAGACGCCCCTTCGCTCCTCGATCGCCGCACGGACCGATTCCGGGCTCGAATAGACCAGCCCGAGAGCTCGACCCGTGGGATCGGTGACCACCGTCGGCCAGAGGCCATCGGCACGATCGGAGCGGAGCGGAGCGCAGAACCCCTCGGCAAGAGTCATCGCGCCCGAGTAGAGGGCCATACCGACCTGCGCGTCGGCGCCGAGCCGATCGGCGGCCGCGATGTCATCAGCGGTGCGCACACCTCCCGCAACCGTGAGCCGCGCCGAGCCAGCCAACTCGACCAAACGCTCGATCCGGTCGACGGGGAGCCCCCCCATCCGCCCTTCGCGTTCGACGAAGGTGACCAGAAACCCACCAACGTAGTCACGCAGTTCCGCGATACGGCTCTCGACCGACGCCCCTGTTCGTCGCGTCCAGCCTTCGGTCACCACCTCTCCGTCGCGGGCATCGAGCGCCGCAATCACGCGCTCGCGCGGGAGTTCGCGCAGCACCTCCGGCACGGCGGCCGTTCCCAGGATCACCTTCTGCGCTCCCGCATCGAGCCAACGAACCGCGGTCTCGACATCACGGATCCCGCCCCCAACTCGGCACGGTGCGCGCCCGAGGAGCTCTCGGATCACCGCCTCGTTCGAGCCTGTGCCGAGCGCGGCGTCGAGATCGATCACCGCAATCTCACCAACCAGGCCGAAGCTGTCCGCGATCGGACGCGGGTCGCCCGCGTCGATGGCCTTCTCAGCACCACCGATCAGCTGCACGGCATTCCCGTTCTGAAGATCGATCGAAGGAACTATCACCGACGCACCTCCACACCCTGTCCTGCCAGCTGGCTCTTCACGTCCATGACCGAGAGCACGCCATCGTGGAAGATCGATGCCGCCAGGACCGCCTCGGCCCCCGCCTCGAACGCCTCACGCATGTGGTCGGAGCCCAAAGCGCCACCGGAGGCGATGATCGGAACGTGGACGCGTGACGACATCTCGCGCAGGAGCTCGATGTCGTAGCCCTCGCCTGTGCCGTCACGGTCCCAGCTCGTCAGCAGGATCTCGCCAACGCCGAGGTCCTGCGCCCTCGCAGCCCATCCCAAGGCATCCAGCCCGGTGCGCTTCGTGCCCGAACGCGTCACCACCTCCCAACCGTTCGTATCGAGCCGACGCGCTGCGTCGAGAGCCAGAACCACGCATTGCGACCCTGCGCGCTGGGCAAGATCTTGCAGGATCTCCGGGCATTCCACCGCCG
>JANQQZ010000030.1 GCA_028284805.1 Phycisphaerales bacterium | reverse complement strand
ACCAACCACATCGATCGGCTCGACCCGGCGCTCATCAGGCCCGGGCGGGCGGACATCAAGCTCGAGGTGCCGCTGCTCACGCACGAGGCCGCGACGGACTATGTCGATCGGCTCTTTGCTCACGTGCCCACGCGTCACGATGTGGTCGCCGAGGTAATGGCGGGCGAGCGGGCGACCTCGGCATCGCTCATCAACCGGCTCATGCTCGAAGACTGGCGCGAGCGGCGTGCGCAGACGCCGCGCGCAGAACCAACGGGGACTGTGGTTGGGCGCTCCGCACCCTCGGGGCGCCGGCGTCGGACCGGGAGGGTGTGGCGATGATCACCATTGACGGGTCACAGGGCGAGGGCGGCGGGCAGATCCTGCGGACAGCCCTCGCGCTCTCGATGGTGACCAGGCAGCCTTTCAGGATCGAGCACATCAGGGCGAATCGCCCCAAGCCAGGCCTGATGCGCCAGCACCTGACCTGTATCGAGGCTGCCTGCGCTGTCTGCGATGGGCACGCGGATGGTGATGAGCTCGGCTCCCGCGAGTTGGTGTTCACGCCTGGCACCGTGAAGGGCGGGTCGTACTCGTTCGCCATCGGCACCGCAGGCAGCACGACGCTCGTGCTCCAGACCGTGCTCCCCGCGCTGATGACCGCGTCCTCGGCCTCGGCTCTCTCGATCGGCGGCGGCACCCACAACATGCACGCCCCAAGTGTGCATTTCCTCCAGCGGGCGTTCCTGCCGCTCATCGGCCGGATGGGGCCGCCCGTCGACGTCCGGCTCGAGCGTCACGGCTTCTACCCAGCGGGCGGCGGGCGGATCGGTGTCTCGATCACACCGTCGGCGTACCTCACGCCGATCGAACTCGTTGAGGCGTCTCCGATCGTTGGGCGTCGCGCGGTCGCCACCGTCGCCGGCCTCCCGGTATCGATCGCACAGCGCGAGATCGCGGTCGTTCGCGATCGGCTCGGCTGGGATGCCTCCGAACTCGGGGTGGACATCCTGGACGACGATCACGGTCCGGGGAACATCCTGAGCATCGAGATCCAACGTGACGATCTCACCGAAGTGTTCACGGGCTTCGGCGAGCGCCGCACGTCGGCGGAATCGGTCGCGGCGCGCGCGGTCGGGGAGGCCCGGGGGTACCTGCTCGCGAATGTGCCGGTCTGGCATCATCTCGCGGACCAGCTGATGCTGCCGTTCGCCCTCGCTGGCTCGGGGCGCTTCAGGACGTGCGATCTCTCGAAGCACGCCGAGACCAACGCCAAGGTGATCGAGCTCTTCCTGGGCCCGAGAGTCCATCACACACGACGCGACGACGGATCTGTCGATGTCCGGATTCTCACGTAGGCGCACAGACGCTCGGCGTACCTCAGATACGTGTGTGTGTGTGTACAAACACCTGTTCAGCATCGGGCTGCACCCCCCGCCTCTCACCAGGGAAGGGACGCACAGGCAGGCGAGGCTCAGAAGGATCTGAGTTCCTGCTGAAGCCTGAGACGCATCGCCTGAGGTAGCCGGTCGAACTCGCCCGCCTCCTGTCTCGATCGAAGCGACCGGGCGATCGACCGGCGCGCGTCAGGATCGGTCCCATCCGCGTGCAGCATCGCGATATCACGCAGCACCATGAGACGCTGCATCCAGGGATCGTCCGACGAGATCTCAGGTCGCAGATCCTCGATGGCCTCGTTCGCGATTCCCAACGCCTCGTCCGCTTCACCCGCAGCGGTCAACCAAAGCACAAGGGACGGGTCGGCTAGGCGCGCCAGCATCGTCCCCGGGTGCTTCTCACGGACGTCACGCAGGATCTCGATTCTACTCTCCCAGATCTGCTCGAGATCGTCCGGACTGGTGAGGATGCCGTCGGCGTGCGTCCACTCGAGCAGCCACAGCGACAGCAGGACCTGCCCGTCAATCCCGCGCTCCTTTGCGCGGATGAAGCTCCTCAACATTGCTTGGAGACGCGTTCCTGCCTCCGCCTTCCAGGCACGTTCGGCTTCGGCATTAGCCCGCTCGACCGCAAGGAGCGTTCGCTGCTCTGCGGCTTCCTTGGAGAGGTAGTGCGCGTTGTGGCTCTGCACCGCGCCGACAGCGGCCCCAGTCAAAGCGGTCAACGCGAGAACGGAGACGATCGGGCGTCGGCGCACGAACAACCCGGATCGTTTCAGGGGACCGGGCCGGGTCCATTCGATCGGTCGTCCAGCCAGCACGCGGCGCAGGTCTTCGGCGATCTCGAACGCCGCGCTGTACCGGTCCGCCGGGTCCTGCGCCGTCGCACGCCGAACGATCGCGCGAAGGTCGTGCGGCACCCTGTGCTCGCGCAGGAGACGGTCGACCCGTTTGCCCGCTTCGGCGGAGTCACCGACGTGAGCACGGATCACGTCATCCGCGTGCTTGCCCGCGGCGGGCTCGCCTGTCAGCAACCAGACCGCGACACTGCCCAGCGCGTAGATGTCACTCGAAGGCGTCAGCCCGAAGCCCGCACCGAGCAACTGCTCCGGAGCGCAGAACGCCAGCGTGAACCCCCCGTGTGGACGAGACGAGCCGAGAGATTCCACAGAGGAGCCGAAGTCAACAATGACGGGGGTCACGCCGTCACGGAGCACCACGTTGTCGGGCTTGATGTCGCCGTGGACAACGCCCGCGGCGTGGATCGCCGCAACGCCGTCGGCGATCTCGGCGAGCATCGCGGCGGACCGCCGCCATGGTGTTGCGCGAGCATCGTGAGCCATCAGCGACTCGCCCGCAACCAGCTCGCTCGCGCAGTACGCGCGGCTCGCGTCCTGGCCCGCGTCGAAGACCTTCGCGACGTTCGGGTGCGAGACCCGACGCGCACGACGCGCCTCGTCGATCAGCGTGTGCGTCGCGTCGTGGTCCTCGCTCGAGAAGACCTTCAGCGCCACGCACGACGGGTTCGACGTCGTGCTCAGCAGCTGGTCGACCGCCTCGTAGACCGATCCACCACGCCCCTTCCCGAGAAAGCGAACCACCCGGTAGCGAGGCCTGCCATCCGGCCCGCGTGCCCCAACCTGCTCGTCTGTTGCGAGCGCTGCGACATCAGCCAGCGGGCGATTCAGCCTGGGCACACCGATGATGTGGTTGAGACGGAGGCAGGTCGTGATCGCCTCGCGGTAGTCCGGGTGCTCAAGGGCGATCGCTGTCAGAACGCCATCGGGGATGCCGAGCGATGGGCTGCACACGGTCGATAGCAGCATCTCGTCGAGCTCGTCTCGCGGAACCTCGCTCGCCTGGTGTGTTGCTGCAAACTCCTCGAACTCGCGGATAGCGTCACCCGCGTTGCCTCGTCGCTCGACAGCCAACCTCCGTCCGGAGAACTCGATCCCCGACGCGCCACGGGTATCGGGTGCGGCGTGCTCGTGCTGGGGAACCCGTCTCACGTCTGCCACCTCTTCGTACGAGAAACCGGTCAGGAGGCTTTGTTTTGTGCGCTGAACCGCTCTGTGCGGAGCAGGCGGCTCCAACGCTGTCGCACTGCGGCCGGCGAAAGCCCGAGAGCCGACGCAATCGCCTGGTGGCTTTGCCCCGCGGCCCTCAGACGCACGAGCTGCTCGTCCTGCTCGGACAGACCGGATGTGAACGTGTACTCGCCGCGGTCTTCATCGCTCGGGGGCGCCTGCTCAACAACGAGGATCTGCTCGTCTTGGGCGAGAGACTGCGCGCCCGACGAACGGGTTCGATCGCTTCGGTGCGCGCGTGCGTAATCCAGGAGCGTCTCGAGATAGAGCCCCTGGAGGAACGTCGCAACATCGGTGTCGATCGCCCCACTCGCGAGGCGCCCGTCCATCCGACGAAGCATCGACGCGAAGAAGTCACTCGATCCGTACAGGCTTCCTGGCTCGTTCTCGAGTTGGGTGCGGAACCGCCGCTTGATCAGGTCCTTGTTGGCGAACAGAAAGGCAGCCATCTCTTCCCGAGTGCCGAGAACCGAACCGGGAAAAAAGCCTTGATCCATTTCGCCCTTGCGTTGTAACCTAGATGCCACGGAGGCTTTGCCATCCGGACTGACCTGTCACAGGTCGCAACGGCTGCGCCTGATCTCTGCCACGGAACCCGGCTCAAATCGGTGTTTGTTCAGCCACGCGCTGAACTCCTGGTCGGGATCCGTACCCATGTTTCAATCGACTCTGGCTCGCCGCTGGCACCATTTTTCTCTTCGCCGTGTGCTGCCGCTGGCGGCGGCATTCGCCTTGGCCTCACTGACATTCACAGCCGTGCCTGTGCAAGCCCAGCCCGCGGACGACCCACCGCCGCCGACCGAGCCGCAGCCCGACGATGATCCGGTTGACGCCACGATCGATTACCTGCTCTGGCTGCTCGGGATCCTGCTCGGCTGATCCTCAGCCCGGTCACCGCTCGCGTTGCGTTCACCGACAGGTGTGGTGATGCCCGCGCGGGCAGTCCACCTAAGAACCCCGCGCGCTCACGACCGCGTCGGGTGTCTGGCAATCTGATACGGACTCAGCCCTTGGCTCGGGTGACCAGTAGGATCTGGCCTGTCAACCAGATGACTGGAGACCCGGGTGACACACGACCGCAAGCCTTCCGTCCTGCACTATCTCGATCAGCTCGATCCGAGAACGGGCGGCGTCGTCGCGCACGTTTCAGATCTCGCCGTGCTGTGCGCGGAGCGGGGCGTCCGGGTCTGCATCGCGACAAGCCACGAACACCCTCGCCCCGAGCGGCTGGATCAGAAGCCGGGTCCCGACATCGTCCCGCTCGGACCGCCCGGGCTTGGCGGCATACTGCTGTCGGGATCTCAGCTCGATCGGCTGTTCGAGCTCGCGTCGGGGTTCGACGTGATGCATCTCCACGGTGCCTGGAACGTGGCGAACCTGCAGATCGCCAGCCGGGCACGTCGTCTCGGAAAGCCATACGTCACGACGCCCCACGGGATGCTCGACGACTGGTGCATGCAGCACCGCGGCTGGAAGAAGAAGGGCTACATGGCGCTGTTCGGCAAGAAGTACTACGCCGGCGCTGAACTGGTTCTGTACTGCGCCGAGGGCGAGCTTCAGCAGTCCTCGCCATGGACCGCGGGCACTCCGGGGCGCGTGATCCCTGCCGCGACCGACCTCGCGCCCTACCAGGACCTGCCTGGCCCCGATCGCGCGCGACAGTCGATCGCGGGAGCACAGGGGGACGAGCCCGTTGTCCTCTTCCTCAGCAGGATCGATCCAAAGAAAGGGCTCGAGGTTCTCATCGATGCGGCGGGTCTTCTCGCGGACCACGCCAGCGGCTTCCGTCTGCTCATCGCGGGCACGGGTGAGCCCGAGTACGTCGCGGGGCTGCGCAAGCGTGCAGATCGAGCGGGCATCGGCGACCGAACGCATTTCATCGGGCACGTCAGCGGCGAGGACAAGGTGAGTCTCTACCAGCGGGCCAATGTGCTCGCGCTGCCCACAAAGCAAGAGAATTTCGGGCTCGTGCTCACCGAGTCGCTCGCGGCCGAGACCCCTGTCGTGACAACCAAGGGCGTTGACATCTGGCCCGAACTGGAATCCTGCGGCGGCGGGCGCATCGTTGAGGGGACGCCAGAAGCCTTCGCGGACACGATCGGTGAGCTGCTCGAAGCTCCTGACATCTGCGAAGAGATGGGCAGACGCGGGCGGGAATGGGTGATGCAAGATCTGGACCCAGATGTCCTTGCTGAGAAGTTCTTGGACGCGTATAGCTTGGCCGCATCGCATAACCCATAACACGTTGGTTCCTGTGCGGGTCTTGCCTCAAACCCGCACATGCTGTAGGGTGACATCGCACTGGGAGGGGGATGATGTGGCTGTGGACAATCCGGTGCCCCCGTTCTACCTCGATATCACCGCTGAAGAGCGTGAAAAGATCCACGAGGCAGTCGAGAGCGTACTGACATCCGGACGCCTCATTCTCGGACCCCAGACCGATGCCTTCGAATCGGCCTTTGCCGAGTACGTCGGCACGACGCACGCGGTGAGTGTCAACAGCGGGACGTCGGCGCTCGAGATCATCCTCCGGGCCAAGGGTGTCGAGGGCAGGCGGGTCGCGGTCCCGACGAACACCAACTTCGCGACGGTCGCGGCGATTCTGCACGCGGGCGGCCAGCCCGTCTTCGTCGACATGACCGAAGCGACGTTCATGCCCACCGTCGCGATGCTCGCCCAGGCACATGAGCGGGAGCCGCTCGCGGGCGCCGTCTGGGTTCATATCGGTGGGCTTGTGGCGCCCGACTTCGCGGAGGCCGTCGCGTACTGCCGCGAGCAAGGCCTGTTCATGATCGAAGACGCCGCCCACGCCCACGGCAGCGCAACTTCGCACGGGAAGGCCGGCGCACTCGCCGACGCCGGCGCGTTCTCGTTCTTCCCGACCAAGGTGATGACCACCCTTGAGGGCGGGATGATCACCACCGACGACGCGGCGATCGCCGACAAGGCCCGCTCGCTCCGCAATCAGGGCAAGGGCAGCGCAACCTTCGGGAACCGGCACGTCGATCTCGGCAACAGCTGGCGGCTGAACGAGATCTCTGCAGCGATCGGCGTCATCCAGCTCCGCAAGCTCGACGCGATGGTTGCCCGGCGCACACGCGTCGCGTCGATCGTCTGCGAACGACTCGAGCGGCTCGGGCTCGGCTGGTGCCGGTTCGACCACATGACCGCGTTCAGCGGCTACAAGGTCATCGTCCGCATCCCGGAGTCGGACGCCCGGACAGCGGACGACCTGAAGGCGGCGTGCCGCGAGGCGGGCGCGATCATCGGCGGGGGTGTCTACGACGCCCCGTGCCACCTGCAGCCCGTGTTCGAGCACGTGCCTCACCCCCCGGGCGGGCTGCCGGTCGCGGAGCGATGGTGCCCCAGGCACCTGTGCCCGCCGATCACCTCGGGCATGACGGAAGCGGACGCGGAGCGTGTTGCCGATGCGTTCGAAGCGGTGTTCGGAGCGGTCGGAGCCGGCTCGTGAAGTTCTGCTGCTTCACTCCGGTGCCCTGGCCCGATCTCGCGTCGAGACCCGACTCTTGGCCCTTCCCCAACGCGGGGTTCGATGCGTCGCGGTGCGCCGATCTGTACGAGGACGCCGCGGAACAGCTCGTGCTCGCCGAGCGCGTCGGCTTCGACTGGGTCGGAGTGGGCGAAGACCACATGACCGCCTATGGGCTGACCCCGAATCCCCTGCTGCTGCTGAGCATCGTCGCGGCGCGCACCCGGCGCGTCCGCCTCGTCACGATGGGGTGCCCGGTGCCTCTGCTGAATCCGATCCGGCTCGCGGAAGAGCTGGCGATGGTCGACGTGCTCAGCCGCGGGCGCGTCATCGCCGGGCTGATCCGAGGCGTGCCGCAGAACTACGCCGCGTACAACGTCGACCCCAACGAGTCGAGGGCCCGGTTCGATGAGGGCATCGAGCTGATGCTGCGCGCGTGGACGTCGACCGAGCCGTTCGCCTGGGAGAGCGAGCACTACCGGTTCCCCAAGGTATCGCTCTGGCCCAGGCCGCACACGAGCCCGCACCCCCCGCTGCTGTTCAGCGCCAACAGCGTCGAGAGCGCACAGCGCGCGGCGCAACGCCGGGCGATCATCGCGGCGATCCATCTCTACAACCGCGACGCGCTCGAGCGTATCTCGGGCGCGATCGAGGCCTACCAAGCTGCCGCTGCGAAGGACGGCTGGCAGCCATCACCTGAAATGTTCGTTGTCGGGCTGCACGCCTGCATCGGGACGAGCGACGCCGAGGCACAAGACCGGCTGGCACCGGCGCTCGACTACCAATACAACACACTCAGCGGCACCTACAACGCAGAGAAGCGCAAGATCGCCGCCACCACGGGCTACGGCCTCTCGCCGACCGAGGAACGCCCACCCACCTTCGAGGAACGTCTCGATCGGGGCCTGATCCTGTGCGGCACGCCCGAAACCGTCGCGGGTCAGATCGAGCACCTGCGCGACCGACTGGGTGTCGGTGTCATCAGCATCCAGGCCCAGATCGGAAACATGGAAGCCCAGACCGCAGCCGAGACGATCCAGCGTTTCGGCGATCAAATCCTCCCCAGGTTCGCGGGCGAATCTCAGCGAGCAGGAGCCTCGCAGTGACCCGCGCCCCGCACAAGCCGCTCGGGGAATCGCTGGGCTGGAGAACCCGGTCGACCGGAACGCTGCACGAGACGCCCTGGTTCTCTCTGCGGCGCGACGAGATCACCTTCCCCGACGGCACGCCCGGCGTGTACACCTATGTTGAGCACCCGGGCAGCGTGATGATCGTCCCGGTTACCAACGAAGGGCGTGTGCTCCTCTTGCGGTCGTATCGGTACACGCTCGACTCCTGGTGCTGGGAGGTGCCCGCGGGCTCGATGAAGCCGGGCCAGACACCCGAGGCGTGCGCACGCGCCGAACTGCTCGAAGAAACCGGGTACACGGGGGAGACCTTCGAGTCCATCGGGCGCCTGTTTCTCGGCAACGGCTTCGCCCGCTGCGAGACACACGTCTTCCTCGTGCGCGGCGTAGCGCCGGTGCAGTCGCCTGATCGGGAACCCGGCGAAACGATCGACTCGCTCTCGTTGGTTGAACTCGACGAAGCGGCCAACCTCGTCACCTCACCCCAGCAGGATGGCGACTCGGCGCTCGCGGTGCTGCTGGCCCTCCGATCGATCCGTCGGGGGACGGTGTGATGACCTCGAGCGATCGCTACGACGTGCTGGTGATCGGCGCGGGTGTTGCCGGGGTCGCGATCGCCGAGCGACTGGCACGATCGGCTTCCGAAAGGTCGCGCCGTCTCCGGGTGCTCGTCGTGGACGAGATGCCGTGCGTCGGCGCCGGAGCATCCCGTGGGCTGCAGGGCTGGTTCCACTCCGGCGCGCTCTACGCACGCCTCGAAGACCAGAAGTCGTACCAGAACTGCCAGACCTCGATGTCGCTGCTGCGAGACCACTACCGCCCCACCGTTCCCTGGTTCGGCGATCACATCGAGTTCCTCCTTGATCGCAACCACGACCCCGTGTGGCAGCGGGTGACCGAACGCGTGATCGGTGTGGCTTCGGGTGAGGTCTCGTGCATCAATACCGACCCCTACCTCCGCGTGCCGACGCACGATCGGGCGATGTACACCGACGCGGTCATGCGGGACCTCTCCGCTTCGGCGGCACGCCTCGGTGTCGAGTTCGCGCTGTCGACAACCGCGACGTCGAACGGCGAAGGCGAGACACTGCTCACGTCGTCAGACGGACGCGAGCGCCGTGTTGACTCGGGTGTTTCGATCCACACCGTGGGGCATCGATGCGCCTCATTCGACAGCGGATTCGTCGTGCGTAGCGGGGTGATCGTGTCCGTGTTCCCGGTGCTGGAAGCCCCCTCGCTCGTGAGGATCGCGATGACGCCCGGGGACAACATCAGCCACATCCGCCAACGCACGCAGAGCGGAAAGCTGTTCTCGGCAATGGGCGACTCGACGGCCCTGCCGATCGAGCCGACGCACGAAGAGGCAAGGTCGGCAGCCGAGCAGCTCATCGCGAAGTCGGTTGGTTTCTTCGGCCCAGGCTCTCTGACCAACCGCAGCATCGCGTGGCATGTGAGCCAGAAGATCGACCTCGCCGTGGGCGGCGCCGACGGGCATCTCTTCGAACCACGGGTGTTCGAGATGGGGCCGCGCCGGCTCGCGGTCATACCGAGCAAGTTCTCGCTCTTCCCGCTCACCGCCGAGATGATGCACACGCGGCTCACTTCGGACGGGCTCTTCTCTGACCTGCGGCCCGGGATCAGCCTCGCACGCCCCGCGCCCCCGGTCGCACCGATGCTCGCATCGGAGTTGCACGGGCTGGAATGCACCGACGCCGCGGACGAGCGTCACCGTGGGCGGTTCGATGCGCCCTCGGTCGGTAAGATCGCTCCTGCGTCATCGGTATTGGCTTCAGCAAGCGTTCAGCACTGAACTCCCAACGCCCATCTTCTGCACACCATCGGCAGCCGATCATCCCTAGGCACGCCATCAGACTCGGCGATGCACCAGCGCGCCGAGCCGGTCCGACCACCACTCGCAGACCTCGTTCGACTGGTGAGACGAAACACAGAAGGCATCGCACATCCGCCGCCCGAAGGCGAGCAGGTGCTCCAGCCGATCCGCCTTCTTGGATGCGGCCTGAGCCGCCGCGAGGTCCTTCGCAGCCCGCTCCCAGGCCATCCGATCCGCGGGCAAGGGCAGACGCATCGCCTGCGCTGCCGAGAGCTTGATCGCCGAGACACTCAGCGCGGCACCTGCGTACCGCTGCATCGCGAAGGCGCTGCATACAGGCGACGATATCGCAGCAGCGATACGCCAGAGGTCATCCGGGTTCTTGGGCATCACCGAAATCAGAGGCGTACTCGGAAGGTACCGCCCCCGGGTGTCCACGAACACCTCGAGGATCCTGGTCTGAGTCGCCAGCAAGACCTTCGGAACGAGCCGAGAATCGATCCATGACCCGAGCGTCCCCTCCCGCTCCATCCGGTCCCGATCGACGCGTGGGGCGCGCCACACCCGCTTCAGAATCCGTGCGCTCGTGCGCCCCCAGAGGCACGAAGCGGGGTCGATCAAACCCGACGTGACAATCGGCGGGAATGCGCGGTCTGGCTCCAGCCCGGCATGAGCATCCTGCGACTCGACCAGAAAGCCATCGAGCCCGTAGTACTGATCTCGGAAGTCTGCGGTCGCGCGCGCCAGATCCCCAATGCAGCCCGACGACTTGAAATCCGGCTCGGGGATCCCGCTCGCAGCGGCAACCAAGTGCGCCCAGGTCTCACCCCGCGCAAGCTCGTCGTTGTCGATCGCAAGCGGCTCCAGAATTTTGATCTCGCTCGCCGTCGCACGTCGGAGTACACCGCGCCGGGGCCCCTCGATGCGGATCGTCGGGGCACAGGTGTACACGCTCGTTCCCGGGAAGACACGCTCGTTCGAGGCCCAGAGTGTTGTGAGCGAGGCCCGCCGGAGCACCGCTGCCCGCACCGCGCCCGCATCCTTCGTCGCCAAGAGCGATTGGGGCTGTATCAGAGCCAGATACCCGCCCGGGCGGCACCACTCGACACCCCGCACGAGGAATGCCGCGGAAAGATCGGCGTACCCGCGGACGTTCCCGTCGGTGAGCACGCGGAGCATGGCGGCCGAACCCCGTTCCGAGACCGTCCCCGACTCGAGTTGATTCAAGAACGGCGGGTTCCCGATCACAACGTCGAAGCCACTTGGGACATCCGACGGCAGGCACGGGAAGACCTCCGGGAACTCGAGATGCCAGTGGAAGTAGCGGTGTGTCTCCGCAAGCCGAGTGACCTCTCGGATGGTCCGCGGGGCGACCGAATCTGGGTCCGCTGCGATCGCGCGGTAGGTGGCCTCGGTCATCGCGTCCGCTTGCCCGTCACCCCCGTTGACTGCCCCGGGCTCGTTGGCGTCGTGCACTGGCCAGTGGAACGCTGCGCACCAGGCGTCGGCTGCCAGCCTCGCGTGCGGATGCGTGCCCTCGCCGGGCGGGCCCAAGCCTTCCGCCCCGGGACACGATGCGTGCCCATCAAGGACGGCACGGCGCTCACGTCTGTTGCGTCGCTTGTACTCCGAGACGAGCGTGCGTGTACCGCCCCCCCGAACCCAGAACGACTCGTCCGAGATCCCATCGCGGAGCCCCTCCGGGCTTGCTCCGAGCAGCGCGTTCCCCACCTTGATCCGATCGCTCAGAACCGGCAGCGCCCTGCCAGGCGTGGCATGCTCGATCCAGAGCGAGAGCCTGCACAACTCAGCAGCCATCGGGTCGATGTCGACGCCGTACAGGCAACGCTCGATCACATCACGCAGCGCCAGATTCCTCTGCTCCTCAGGCGGCTGGGCAAGCCCCGAGCGCACACACGCGAGCCGCCCGGCGAGGCGGCGCGCCGCGGCGAGCAAAATATGCCCAGACCCAACTGCGGGATCGCACACCCTGATCGACAGCAGCGCTGCGGACTGACGCTCCCTGGCACGGCCGTCCGAACACTGCTTCAGACGCTCATCGATCACCGGGTCGAGTGCGGTCTCCAGCAGATGCTCAACCAGCTTCTCGGGCGTGTAGTACGATCCAGTTGTCTTGCGTCGGCTCCTGGTTGAGGCCCGGAGTGAGAATCTCCCCCGATCAGCAGAAATCTCGGGCAGAAGCCCGAGCAGGCGTTCATAGACCGAGCCGAGCACTCCGAAACCGATCTCGCCGTAGTCGATCCCGTCGGGAGCCCCGTCGACAACGCTCAACGCCCGGATCACTCCGAGCAACTCGTCGTTCTCGATGAAGGCTGTATCCCCGGCGCCTGTCTGGCCGGGGCCGAGCAGATCGCGCGCTGCGTGCGTCGACCAGAGATAGGACCCCAGCCTGGGCAGCCCGAGGTCGGGGTGTTCATCGGTTCCAGCGAGAGCCGCAAAGACCGTCGTCAGCCTGCCCCAGAGGTCAGTGTCCTTCGGGCATCGACCCGCGAGCGCAAGCGCGCGGAGGCGCTGGGTGGAATGGTGGGTGCGGTACAACTCCAGCGTCTGCTTGTTCACGTCGGGCCTGTGCAGCAGCCCACGGTCCTCCGCGACCAACAGGAAGAGGACCCGATAGATCACACACACGAGTTGCCGATACAGTCCCTCTGCATCGAGCTGACCCGAGGCGATCCGCTCGCGCAAGCGGCAGTTCCGCCGGTCCGTGATGAGTGCCGAACCCAAGAAGCAGAGCGCATCCTGCACCCGCTCGCAGAGCGCATCGAACGAAACGTATGCGTGCCCGCTCGGCTGACTGTCGCGAGCGGCTCCGCGCGGTTCAACCTGCACCGGGCTCGTCCCTCCCGGGCGAGGGTGGTCTCATCGAGCTCAGACGCTCGAGCGCTGCCTCGACTTTCTCGACGTGCGAGACGGTGTCCGGGTT
>JANQQZ010000096.1 GCA_028284805.1 Phycisphaerales bacterium | reverse complement strand
GTCAGACCACGCGCCGCCTCTGCCGCGGCCCGCAGCTCGCCGACCACGCCCTCGGGGGCCGCACCCTCGATCGCCTCGATCGCCGAGGAGGCTGCCCGGAGCCGGCGTTCACCGATCATCGACTCGATCCCGGCGATCTCCGCCCGCGCCGCGCCGGCCGCGTTGACATACCCGCCGCGCGCCGAGGCCAGCATCTCTGCGGCCTCGCCGAACGCACCCGAGTCCAGCAGCGACGCGCCTCGCTCGTAGCGCTGCTCCGCGGTCGTGAACTCCGTGCTCGCCAGTCCCGCCGCACCGGCGGCGAGCGCATGGCCCCGCGCGCTCATCGCGTCACGCAGCGACTGACGGGCCGAGGCCTCGAGCGCCGACTTCCGCTGCGTTTCGGTTGCCGCGGGCGATGGCGCCGACTCACGCGGGGCATCGGACTCGATGCTCTCGTCCGCAGACACAACCTCTGTCTCCGCAGCAGGCGTCTCCGCGGGCGGGACCTGAGCATCATCCTCGGCGTTGCTGCGGACGAGCGGGTTCACGGGCGCCGGGACGGAGCCGGTCTCGGCCGCGTTCGTCTCGGTGTCCGGAGAGCCGCCCAGGATCAACGGATCCCTCGCGGGCTCACCCGCGACCGTGTACTGCCAGACACCCCACGCCGATCCGCCCACGATCGCCAGCCCGAGCGCCGCCCCGACGACACTCGCGGTGCGGCGCTTGAGACGAGCCTTGCGCCCGAGCCGCACGTGCTCGTACGCCGCCGGGTCGTCCGGGCGGATCTCCAGCACGCGCTGCCAGGGGCCGACAGAGTCCGCGAGCCGGCCCGCCGCGACCAGTTGGTCGCCCAGCCCGCGAAGCCTGGTCAGCTCCGCCAGCATCTGGCGCTTCTGCCCGACGAGCCGGAGCACGTGATGGTCCGCGGGGAACCGACGCTGCAGCGTGCTGAGCGCTTCCAGCGCTCCCGCGTAGTCGAACGCGGTCTCGCAGTCACCCAGGCGTTGCGTCAGCTCGTTCTTCTCCGCCTCGAGCGCGTCGGCGCGCTTGAGCAGCACCATAGCCTCGGCGGACTCCGCGTTGGCCTGCTGCGCCTGCTCCCCGGCCTCCCGCATCGCCGCGAACGAGCCGCTCAACTCCGCCTGGCGCCCCTTTTTCACGAGCGTTTGCTCGTCGAGCGACGCGGGCTCACCCTCCAGCTCGGTGGCGCGCAGCTCGCGCAGGAACACCTCGATGCTCGACTGACGCGAGGCGACCGAACGGCCCATCGCGTGCCGGATCACCGGTCGTACCGCCCAGGGCAGCTGGTGCACGTCGATCGTGCCCTGGCTCACGCCCGTGAGCAGTTGGCAGAGCGTGCGCGCCAGACCGCGTACGTCCTGACGGCGGGCACGGGGCTCGTCCGCCTCGTCCAGGCCCGCGATGCCGAAGTCCGTCAGCTTGATCGTGCCGTCCTCACACCGGATCGCGTTGGATCCTCGCACCCCGCCGTGGTACAGCGTCGCTTCGTGCGCCGCCGACAGCGCCTCGCCGATCTGCCCGATCGTGGCGATCGCCTGGGTCAACTCCATCGCGCCGCCCGTAGTGACCAGCTTTGCCAGGTCGGGCCCGTCGAGATACTCGCTGACCACGTACGGCCCGACCGCGTCCTCACCGATGTCATGCACACGCGCGATGCCCGGATGACGGAGCGTCGACGCCAACTCGGCGGCGCGCATCGCGTACTCGGCGGCCTCGCGGTGCTCCCCATCCGCCCGAAGACGCTTCACCGCGACCCGGCCGTCGGTCAGCCGGTCACGCGCCAAGAACACCGTGCCGCGACGCCCCGACCCGAGCAGCTCGATGACCTCGTACCGACGACCGATCACCGATGTCTGCGAGACGGACGGCTTCGGCTCGACCGACGCGCCTTCCTCAGACGGCGACAGCTCGGTCGGCACCGCAGGACGCGGCTCGGTCGGGGTTGGCTCTTGGTCCTGATCCACGAGCCGAAATGATACGCCGCCCGGGGGAAGGCCCCCCGGGCGGCGG
>JANQQZ010000025.1 GCA_028284805.1 Phycisphaerales bacterium | reverse complement strand
GATCAGGCCGAGGCCTACCGCGTCCTGCACTGATCGCTCGAACATCCATCGCGGGCACTCTGCACCGATGACGCGCCCTGCCCCCACAGACCGGGGGGGCGGCGTCTGTCCCCCCATCGCAACCGGCTACGCCCCCGGCTCGATATCACAGGCATGACCACGACCCGCATCGCCGCGTTCGCGCTCTGCACGCTCTTTGCCTTCGGGATGGGAACCGCCCGCACCGAGAGCATCGACACCGCGCTCTTCGCCTCGTCGGGGGACGACGTGCGCAGGCTCGAGTTCGACCGGATCATCAACGCGCCGCCCGAGGTCGTGTGGGCCCAGATCTCCACGCCCGAGGGCGTCCGCCGATGGCTCGAGGTCGATTCCACGATCGAGCTCGCGATCGGCGGGGCGTACGAGTTCTACTTCGATGAGGGCCGCGGGCGCGGCAACAAGGGCACCGAGGGCACGCAGGTGCTCAGCTATGTGCCGGGCAGGATGCTCAGCCTGTCGTGGAACGTGCCGACGAATCTGGCGCGGGTGCGCGGGCAGCGGTCGTGGGTGACGTTCCTGATCGAGCCGGTCGCCCAGGGCTCTCGGGTGACAGTGGTGCACGCGGGCTTCGCGAACACACCGGGCTGGGACCGGGCTCACGCGTACTACGAGACCGGCTGGCCCGGAGTGCTGGGCATGCTCAAAAGGTCACTTGAAAATGTGTCGGACTAGTGACCAAACTAGCAAAATTGTAACGCACGACACATTAATGTGTCACACGATCAAAATGTGACACAAGACTTACCTTTGTAAAGCACTCCGCATAAACAAAAACTAATGCCGATCGACAGATGACGCCGATGTCGCTACGCTCGTCTCAAAACCCTTTGGTGGCACGAGGGACGATGCATGCTCGACAACCCGATCAAGATTATCAGTTTCGTGTCCGCGGTCATCGGGCTGGTCTGGTTCGTAGCAAACTGCGTTTCTTGCATCCAGCGGCACCAGAAGAACAGCGCAGACTGCCCAACGACGGCGTCGATACTGAAGTGGCTTCGCGTACTCAAGAATGGCGGTATCAAGAGGTGGCAGTACGGCGTTGCTGCACTCGGGATCATCGGCATCGCCGCTACCACCGTACCAACGTCAACGTCAACGTCAGCGTCAACGTCAACGTCAACGTCAACGTCAACGTCAACGTCAACGTCAACGTCAACGCCGATCATCCACTCGATCCTCGATGGCGGTGGAAAATCATCGATGGCGACAAATGTCTCGCTCAACAATCCGCCCCAAGACGGCAAGATGCGAGTCCTCATCCTCCCGTTCGAGAACACTTCCGGCAACCGTCATCTGATCGACGTTCGTGTGGAAACGCTTCTGGCCGCACGTGAGGGCGAAGAGCCCAAGACGCGACAGGTCGATCGCTACGCTCATGCCGCGCTCAGCGAAGTCGAGCGCGTGCTGGGTCAGCACATCGGCCCGACCTTCGCCCTGGTCGAGCGTAAGCGAGCCAACACACTGCTCGAGGAGATCGGCTTCCACAACACGGGCATGGTCAGCCCGGAGACACGCCTGGAACTCGGCCGGATGTCCGGTGCCAGCGTCATCTGCACGGGCACCATAACCAGCCTCGGCACCAAGTCGATCCCACAGCAGTTCTACAACGTCACGTCCACCAAGCACGTCGGAACCGCCCGGCTCAACCTGAGGTTCATCGACGTCGAGACCGGCGAGATCATCGGCTTGGGCGGCTACGACGGCGTGGTCGAGGAGGTTCAGATCCCCGGTCAGGCTACGCGCGAGATGGAGTTGGAGCTGCCCGCGATCGCCGAAGCCTTCCAGGCCTTCGAGGCCGACGAGCGGCTCATCAGCAAGATCATCCCCGATGCGGTGCAGATCAACATCGACTCCGAACCGAGCAAGGCCCGCGTCCTCATCGCCGGTCGAACGGTCGGCCGTACCCCGTTCGAGCGCAAGGCGGCACTCGGCGAGATCATCAGTATCAGCCTGCAGAAAGACGGCTTCGAGCAGTTTGAAAGGGAGTTCACGCTCGACGACGACCTGATCGTATCTGAAACCCTCCAGCCAATCGAGGAAACGCAATGAACTCCCGCTCACGGAACACCCGCCGACTCTCGCTCGCCTGCGCCATCGCGATCCCCCTGCTCTCGGCCACAACCGGGTGTGCGTTCATGACCGAGATTTGGGACGACTTCAACCGCATGCGTCACCCCAACCAGATTGCCGAATCCAGTTTCGATCCCAGGCCCTACGCGAGCACCGCCGTCGTCACGCAGTCCGCGCTGCCCGACGATCAGGCACGAGCCATGCAGAGCCTTGCCGAGGGCATCTTCAACGAAGAGCTCAAGAAGCACGGCTACACGCTCACCACGCGGTCCGACCTCGACAAGGCGTTCGAGGAGCAAAATCTCAGCCGGAGCGGGCTGACCCAGGGCCAGATCGCTCAGGTCGGTCAGATCGCCTCGGTTCCCGGCGTCATCATCGTGACAATCGTTGATGCCTCGGTCGGCGAGTCGCGTTCTATCAACGGCAAGACCGAATCACAGACCCGTGTCACCGTGCGCAGCGAGTTGCTCGACGTCGAGACCGCTGAGATCATGTGGACGCAGACCAAGGAAGGCACCTCCTCGGGCAGGGACAGCTTCGGGCGGGCGACGAGCGAGGCCGCCGAGTGGCTTGCAAAGCGAGTCCCCACGCTCCGTCCAACGGTCCACTTCCGCTCAGATCCGCGCGGCGCCAAGGTCCATATCAACGGCGAACTCGTCGGCACCACGCCCCATATGTTCAGGCTCGATTCACTCGAGGACGTCGAGGTCACGATCAGCCGGCCGGGGTATCAGCCGTTCGTCGAGACCATCACACCGACCGACGGAATGAAGTTCGAGGCCGATCTTAAGGTCGCGGCGGTCCAGCCTACCCCAGCGGTCGCGCCCGATACCGACAGCGAATCAACCGCCCAGCCTGTTGCCGAGGCATCCGCGTCGCAGTAATCGCACGACCGGGCACCAAGACAGCCTCTGCCACCGTCCACGCCGTATCCTCGCGGCATGGTGGCCATACAGATCGATCCAGTCACGCTCGTCGGCACGCACGTACGCCTTGAGCCGGCGTCGCTCGGTCACGCCCAGGGCATGTTCGAGGCCGCCAACCCCGACACCTTCCGCCTGTTCACGCGTCAGCCGACACCCTGGTCGGTGGATGCCTGCCGCGACTACATCCAGTATCTGATCGACGAGCCAAAGACGCTGCCCTTCTCGCTCTTTGACGCGACCACAAACGAACTCATCGGCGGGACGAGCTACTGCGACATCCGCCCCGCCCATCGCGGCCTCGAGATCGGCTGGACCTGGATCGCGCCCTCACGCCGCGGCACGGTCGTCAACCCAGAGATGAAGCTGCTGCTCCTGCAGCACGCCTTTGAGACCGACGTGTTTCCAACGGGCCCGGCGATCCGTGTGATGCTCAAGACGCACCACGAGAACACGCACAGCCAGGCCGCGATCAGCAAGCTCGGCGCAACCTACGAGGGCACGCTCCGCCAGCACGTGATCATGCCGGACGGCTCGTTCAGGGACACGGTGGTGTATTCGATCACGGATCTGGAATGGAACAACACACGAGCGGCTTTGCTTGCTCGGATCACTTAGTCCAGGTGACGGTGTAGCAGATCACGGATATGCATGTAGTGATCATCGAGATGCAGACCGATCGATTTTAGGAATTCAATGATGCCATCTAAATCATCCTTGATCTTCTTCAGGATATCGCGAAGCTGTGCCTCGACTTTGGCCTTCTGAACAGGGCTATCGATGAGCGGCAGATCGGGATAGATGCTGGTCCAGAGCAAGAAGTTGTTCTCCATCGATCGCTCGAGCGCCTGCACATACTTCAACTGATCATCAGGTAAGTTCCGCAGGTCATCAGCCGTGATCGTCTGGAAGACATCATCATCGACCTTCGCAACGAGCGTGTCTCCATCACGCTCAACCTTGAAGCCATACGGCCTCTTTCCGCGAGTCTCTTTGCCTTTGCTGAGGTAGCCCGCGATCTGGTCGGCAATCTTGTCGAACAAATCAATGCTGGAACTAATCGCCGAGATGACAGTGACAATACTCGCTGGGTCCATGGCGTTCCCTCGGGATCACTTTCGCCGGTCCATACTCGTACTGATGAGAATACGGATGGCCGCAAGGGCCTGCAAACCCTTGCCGAGTAACCTATGTAATGCGTTGCTCCGGCGGGTCCAGCGGCAGGATCCGCGCGTTCGCCATGAACCGCTCGTGGTTGTCGGTGAACTCCACCAGCGTGTCCCCGCCGAACTTGCTCAGGGCCGCGCGGGCGACCTCGAACGCCACAGCGTGCTCCATCACCACGCTCGCCGCGCTCACCGCGCAGATGTCCGACCGCTCGTACTGGCTCTGCTCCGGCTGCTTGGTGTTCAGATCAACACTCGGCAGGCCCTGCAGCAGCGTCGCGATGGGTTTCATGGTGCCCGTGACGACCACCGGCATGCCGTTGGTCATGCCGCCCTCCGTGCCCCCCGCGTTGTTGCTGCTACGGACAAATCCAAGATGGGGTTCACCCGACTTCGACCCGTCGTAGTGGATCGGGTCGTGGACCTTGCTGCCGAGATGGCTCCCCGTCGCCCGCCCGAGCCCGATCTCGCAGGCCTTGAAGGCCTGGATCCCCAGGACCGCGTAGGCGATGCGTGCGTCGAGCTTGTCGCGCCAGTCCATGCACGAGCCGATGCCCATGGGCAGGCCGAACACGTGGGTCTCGACCAGCCCCCCCACGGTGTCCTTGTCGATCTTGGCCTGACGGATGATCGCTCGCTGCTTCTCGGTCGCGTCAGCATCGGGGCAGTAGGTATCGCTGGCGTCGCGCGCATCGCGGAGTTGGTTCCAGTTCTCCGGCGTGACCTCGACCTCGGTGCCGGCGTCGAGGATCTGACGCACGAAGCCGAAGGTCTCGACGCCGATCTCGCGGAGCAGGCATCGCGCGACGGCGCCCCCCACCGTTCTCGCGGCGGGCTCGCGTGCACTTGCCCGCTCGAGTGTCTCCCGGCAGTCGGTGGTCAGCCACTTCACGCTCCCGGCGAGGTCCGCGTGCCCGGGCCTGGGGCGGTGCACCCGCGGAGTGCGCTCCAGATCATCAAGCCGGCTGTCCTTGTTTTTGACGAGCGCCGTGACCGGGGCGCCGGTCGTCTTGCCGAGACGCACGCCGGTCACGAAGTCCGCGACGTCGGTCTCGATCCGCTGTCGCCCCCCACGCCCGTACCCGCCCTGACGGCGCCGGAGTTCGCCGTTGATCAGGTCCATGTCGAGCGGCAGGCCCGCGGGGAGCCCGGTGATGGTGCAGACGAGCGTCGGCCCGTGGCTCTCGCCGGCGGTCTGGTATTCGAGTGTTGGCATGAGGGGAGGATAGAGACGCGCGGCTCCGGGGGCCGCTCGGAGGGTCAGTCGAGCCTGATCGTTGCGAGGATGTTGGAGTAGTCGTCGGTCCAGGCGCGGGTCCTCCCGTCGGGCTCGAGCGGGTCCCACCCGCGCGCGAAGGGCGCGAGGTCCTTCTCGGACTCTGCGAGCACGCACCAGGTGCTCTCGGCCTTGCCCGCTGCCTCTTCGATCGGCGTCGGCTGATCGTGCCTCCACCGCCCGGCGAGCCCAGCCTTGGCGGCGGTCGCCGCGACCACGGGCACCAAGTCGAGGTGGCGGTTCGAGATGTGCACCGCGATCCAGCCCCCCGGGGCAAGCTCGGCGCGGTAGGTGTCGAACGCCTCGGCCGTGAGCAGATGCACCGGGATCGCGTCCGACGTGAACGCGTCGAGCACGATCAGCTCGAACGGGCCGGTGCCGATGATCCGCAGGCGCCCGTCGCCGATGTCGACGTCGATGTCTGCGGGTGAGGCGTTGAGGTATGAGAACAGATCCGGGTCGCGCGCGAGCCGAGCAACCTCGGGGTCGATCTCGAAGAAGGTGACCCGGTCTCCGGGGCGCGCGAGCCCCGCCAGGGAGCCGACGCCCAGGCCGATCGCGCCGACACGGGGCAGATCGCTCCGATTGTGCAGCGCGTGGAAGGTCTCGCCCAGCGGGCCCGTCGGGTGGTAGTACGTGAGAGGCGTCTGATCCCCGGGGGTCTGGAGCCCGTGGACCGTCCCGCCGTGACGAAGCGCGTGCCGAACGGTGTCGCCCTCGCGTTCGATGAGCACGGTGTGCACGCCGAAGAACGTGCGCTCGCGGGCGATGATCTCGTCTGAGGGCCTGAGCCACCCCGGTGCGAGCAGTACCGCGGCGGTTGCGATCCCGAACGCCAACGGGCGCCGGCTCAGCGCGTACACCGCAAAGGCGAAGACCCCGACCAGGGCGAGCCAGAGCGTGTCGTCCCATGTAATCGGCAGCAACAGAACACCGACGGCCAAGACCGCGACGACGATCCCGGGCCAGACGCGCCACCCGCTCGCGATTCTTTCCCGTCCTGCGCCGAGCGCGAGCGCGCCGCCAGCCGCGAGCACGAGCGGGTACTCCGCGACCCAATCGAACAGCAGCGGCGCGAGCAGCGCGTTGAACGACCCGCCCAGCACGCCGCCCAGGCTGACGAACAGGTAGAACCGGGTCAGGTCGCCCACGTGCGGGCGGAGCGACGCGAGTCTTGCGTGGCACGCGAGCGCAACCGCGGTGAACGCGCACAGGTGCAGCCCGATGACCACGAGCAGCGGGTGGCTCGCGCCGATCAGCAGAGCTACCACCAACGCGACGAGCAGCACGGGCAGGACCCGGCGCAGCACGACCAGCAGGCGGCCGGTCTTCACCCCGAATGCCACGATGAAGGTCACGAGGTACAACGCGAGCGGGATGGCCCAGAGCAGCGGGGCCGCGGCGACGTCCGTCGTGATGTGCTGCGTGACGCCCAGCAGCAGGCTGCTCGGGGCCGCGGCGAGCGCGAGCCAGAGAAGCCTTGTCCGCCAGGGGGTTGCCCCGACGCCGCGAGCGCTTGCCGGATCGGCGTGTGCACCTGATCGTGCGATGCGGACCCAGATCAGCAAGAGCACCGCCGCGAGCGCGGCGAACCCGACGCCCCATGCCGACCGCTGCGCCGAGAGCCCCCACAGGGGCTCGGCGACCAGCGGGTACCCCAGCAGCCCGAGCAGGCTTCCAGCGTTGCTGGCGGCGTACAGGAAGTACGGGTCTTCACGGCGGGGCAGGTCCAGCGAGGCGTACCACGCCTGGAGCAGCGGGCTCATCGTCGCCAGCGCCACCGCAGGCAGCCCGACACCGAGGCAGAGCGCCGCGAGCAGGCCGACCACGGGCAGCCCGGCGGGGTCGACTCGTCCGGTCGGCACCGCGATCGGCAGCAACGCGAGCGAGCCCAGCACGATCGCCGCGTGCACCGCGACGCGAACACGCGTCGGCGCGAAGCGTTCCAGTGCGTGCGCCAACGCGTACCCCGCGAGCAAAGACACCTGAAAGAACACCATCACCGCGTTCCACACGGAAGGGCTGCCGCCCAGCGCGGGCAGGACCATCCGCCCCACCATCGGCTGCACCGCGAACAGCAGCGCCGCCGACAGGAAGATCGCGATGACGAAGACAACCACCATCCGCGACGGTCCCCGAGCCGCGGGCACCGGGCCCTACAGTCGCCCGTGAGCGAGCCCACGACACATGCCGCCAACCATACGTCCCGATTCGACGCGGTGATCTGCGATATCGACGGATGCCTGGGCGACGAGCACGGCGGGCCGCTCGACCTTGAGCCGCTGCAACAGATCGCCGCGTGGAACCGTATCGCGGAGTCAGACCGTTCGCGCCCCGTCGTCGTGCCCTGCTCCGGACGCCCGATCTCGTACGTCGAGGCGATCGCCAGGCACATCGCCTGCCAGACGCTCCCGATCATCGGAGAGATGGGCGCCTGGATCTACTTCCCCGACGTGAACCGGCACGAGCTCGACCCCTCGATCACGCGCGGGCACCGCGAGGCCGTGCTCGCGATGGAGGCGTTCGGGCGCGACGTGCTCGCGGGCGAGGGCGTCACGATGCAGCCCGGCAAGTCGGCGAGCGTCACGTTCTGGCACGAGCACACCCCGCATCTGCGCGACGTCGTCTTCCCTCGCGTCGAGCGGCTCGTCGGCGAACGAGGCTGGCCCTTCCGGGTCAGCATGACCGTCGCCTACATCAACTGCGACCTTGCCCATGTCTCGAAGGGCACCGCGATCGACCGCTTCTGTGCGCACACGGGCATCGATCCGGCGCGTCTCGCGGGCATCGGCGACACGACTAGTGACCTTGCGATCCGCGAGAAGGTCGCCTGGTTCGGGTGCCCGGAGAACGCTCAGGAGGAGCTCAAGCCCCACGCCGATGCAGTGTCGAACTTTCAGCAGGTTCGCGGGGTAGTCGATCTGCTAAATCGGATACGCTGAAGACGTGCCACTCGACGCGCGTCATGCTTGGCTCGGGTATCTCGCGATCACATTCGTCGTAACACCGATCGTATTCATGCTCCGGTACCGCCGGTCGCCTTTCGTCGCGCACGTCCCGCCGTCCGACACGTACAGCTGGACCGAAGCGATCTACGCGATTGTGCTGATTGGCTATACGGCCTGGCTCATCGCAAGGCCTCCCACCGCACCCGTCGCTGCTCTCCTCGGCATCGTCGCTGTGGTCCTGGGCACGGCGATCGTGACCGCAGGGGTCGTCGCACTCGGGGGGAGCTGGCGCATCGGCCAGGACAAACGCGACGCGGACGCCGAGTTTGTTGGATCGGGCCTTTATGCCTTCGTTTCGCACCCGATCTATGCCGGCCTGCTCGTGGTCGGTATCGGCGTTTCCTTGCTTGACGACAGCGTGACCCGATCAACATTGCTGGTCGGGTCTACCGGGCTGTACACACTCATCCAATCGGGCCGCGAGACTGCCCGTTGGGCGGAGAACACGTCATGAATCCCGACGACGAAGTCTGCCTGTGCTTCCACGTCACGCTGCGGAAGATCCGCACGTTCCTGGATCGGGAAGAGCCGCCCGTGGCATCGCTCGTGTCGGAGTGCCTGGGCGCGGGCACGGGCTGCCAGTGGTGCGTGCCGTTCCTGAAGCACCTGCACCGGTGCCACGCCGAGGGCAAGCCGGTCGACCTGAAGATCTCGCCCGAGGCCTACGCGAAGAGCCGGAAGAGCTTCCACACGACGGGCGAGCGCGACGTGGAGCCCGAGGACTCACCCGAGAGCTGACTCAGCTGTCGAGCGTGCGCAGGCTGAGCCCGAACTCGGTGAGGCGCTGCTTGACCTCGTCCAGGCTGGTCTGCCCGAAGTTCTTGACGCCCATCAGCTCGGCCTCGGTGCGGCTGGCCAGGTCGCCGATCGTCTCGATGTTGAGAAGCTGCAGCGCCTTGCGCGCCCGGACCGAGAGCTGCAGGTCGCCCACGGGCTTGCTGAGCACGCCCTCCTGACCCGTGCCCTTGAGGCGGTCCATGAGGGCCCGGCGGGCGGCGCGGTGCGCGTCCTCGAGGCCCTGACCCAGCTTCAGGCCCTTGGCCGAGAGCATGGTCTTGATCTCGACAAGGCTCGACTCTCCGAAGTTCTTCGAGCTCATCAGCTCGGCCTCGGTGATCCGCAGCAGGTCGCCCAGCGTGCGGATGTTCATCTTCTTCAGGCACGTCCGCGTACGAACGGACAGCTCGAAGTCGGTCACCGGGGTGTCGAGCAGCGCGTTGCGCTTCAGCACGTCGCGGGTCTGCTCTTCCTCGATGAACATCTCGCGGCTGGCCTGCACGTCCTTCATGAACAGGCGGGCGCGGGGGTGGTTGGGCTGCGTATCGAGGACCTGCCTGAGGCATCGCTCGGCGCGGGAGTAGTCGCCCTGGTCCTCGTAGAGCACCGCGAGGTTCAGCAGCGCGTTCACCGGCGCGGGCTGCTCCTCGACGATCCGCTCGTACAGCTCGATCGCCTCCTCCTCTTCACCCACCAGGTCGAGCTGATAGGCGAGACGGAAGGCCAGGTCGTTGCTCGCCGGGTCGGCGGCGACCGCCTTGCGGAGCTCCTCGATCGACGCCTGGCGGTCGCCCTGGGCCTCGGCCGTGCTGGCCGCGGTCGCGTGCTGCTGGGCCTGCTCCGCGTCGCGCTTGGCTTCGTCGGCGCCGATGACGATGTCGAGGGGATCGCCTGCCATAGATAGGTACCTCTGGGTTCGCTCTGTCTCGATGCCGGCACGCCCGTCGTCCACCCACGGCCCCGTGGGACGCGCCGCACGCCCCGGGCACCCTCCGGAATTCCGGTGACCGAGGCGAACGTGATTCTAGGTCACCCCGAACGCCGCGGGCGAGCCATCCCGGTGGGTTCCCGACCCGATCAATTCCCTGGTTTGGCCCCCGCAAGGGGCTCCGGAGGCACCGTCAGCTCCTCGCCTGGGAGCGTCTGGGTCAGGTGCGGGTCGCGCTGGCCCTCGGGCCCGTGCTCGACGAGCGTGATCGACTTCCACTTCCCGCCAAGGAACCGGGCCAGCATCGCGATGCCGAGCGCGGTGATGAACAGCGCCGCCGCGATCCAGGGGCCGATCGAGCCGAGCTGCGGCACGAACTCGACCGCGAGCCTGCCTGCGCCGACGATGAAGATCCAGCTGAGCGCGATGTTCACCAGACTCGGCCAGGTCGTATCGCCCGCGCCGCGAAGGGCACCGATGAGCATGATGCCCAGGGCATCACCGAGTTGGAACGCCGCGGCGGCGATCATCACGCCCGCGCCGACCTCGAGCAGCATCGCGCGCTGCTCGGGGCTGGCTTCCTCGTCGACGAACAGCCCGATCATCGGCTCCTTGAACACGACGAACGCGATCGCGCACAGACCCATGTAGCCCAGCGCGAGCTTAAGGCCCAGCCAGGTGCGCGCGGCGGCCAGATCGGGGCGCCTCGCGCCCATGCACCGGCCCACGATCGCGGTCACCGCGATCGACAGACCGACCGTTGGCATGAAGGCGGCGTGCATGTAACGCAGCCCGATCCAGCCGGCGGCGTTGTTGACCTCGCGGGCCTGCTCGATCAGCACGGGGTCGGTCACACCGTCGTGGATGGCCTTGGCCGCACCGCCCGCACCGAGCAGGAAGGCGGTCAGGATCCACCAGCACGCGGTCTCGTTGAGGAACTGCCCGCCCGCGGGCCAGCCGAGTCGGACGACGTCCTTCGCCTTGCTCGGGCTGAAGCGCCATGCGGCGCGGGTCTTGAACTGCCGGTTGAACGAGGGGCCGAGGAACACACCGAGTTGGATCGTGGTCTCGACGACGTAACCGATCACTGTGCCGTAGGCCGCGCCCAGCACTCCGAACGCGGGCAACGCGTCATCGACGGGGGCCAGCGCCTCGTTCAGTGACGCCATCCCCGGGATCACGCCCTCGAGCTGAGGCACGGACACCCGCCCGAAGATGAGCACGTAGTTTGCGCCGACGTTGACCAGGTTTCCGGCGATCACGGACACCGTGACCACGACCGGCTTGTGGATCCCGAAGAAGAACTCGCCCGTCGCCTTGCTCGTGAGCTTGAACACCGAGCCGACGAGCATGATCTGGGCATAGGCGACCTCGTTCTTCAGCAGCTCGCCCTCGTGCTCGAGTTGGCCGAAGATCAGGGGCATCGCCGCCGCCGCGAGCAGCATGAGGGGCCAGAAGCCGAGCCCGAGCCAGATGCCGGTCCAGCCGTAGCCCGCGCCGCGTTCGGGTTTGCCTGCGCCGAGATTCTGCGACACGAACGTGTTGATCACGCTCGTCGCCCCGAAGAAGAGCGACAGCGCGACCCAGTTGGCCATGCCCCCGTTGCCCTGGGCCGCGATGTAGTGCGACTCGGGCCCGATCTTGCTCACCATCAGCGAGTCCACGAACTGCATGACCGTGAAGCTCGACATGGTGACGATCGTCGGCAGAGCGACCGTGAGCATCTCCGCGAGCGGCGAGCGCTCGCGTTCGGGTTGGAGCTGGGGCTCGGTCATCGACCTCTCTGGTCTCGTGTGTGTGCGGCGTGCGGGCGGTGTAGGCGGGAATGCTAGGGCGATCGTGGGTACCGGCAGGCGGGCGGGAGGCTGCCTAGATCGCGTTTCGCGCGAGCTTCACGCAGAGATCGATCGCCGCGGCGGTCGAGCCCGGGTCGGCCCGGTTCGTGCCCGCGATGTCGTAGGCCGTGCCGTGATCGGGGCTGGTGCGGGGCACGGGCAGACCGCAGGTGACGTTCACCGCCCGGTCCCAGCCGAGCAGCTTCACCGGGATGAGCCCCTGATCGTGGTACATCGCGACGACGAGATCGAACTCGCTGCCCAGCGCCCGGTTGAAGATGGTGTCGCCCGGGAAGGGGCCCTGGGCGTGGACCCCCGTGCGCACCGCGTGCTCGATCGCGGGCTCGATGATGCGTGTTTCCTCGTCGCCCAGCAGCCCGCCCTCCCCCGCGTGCGGGTTCAGCCCGCACACCGCGATGCGGGGGGACTCGATGCCCAGGCGCTTGCACGCCTCGTTGCCCAGATCGATCGCGTCGAAGACCCTGCCGATGGTGAGCACGTTGCGCACGTCCATCAGGGGCAGGTGCACCGTCGCAAGGATCACCCGGAGTTTCGGGCTCTCGAACAGCATCCCGACGCGCTTGGCGTTGAACCGATCGGCGAGCAACTCGGTGTGCCCCGGGAACCGCTTGTGCCCGGCGGCGTGCCACGCCGTCTTGCTGATGGGCCCGGTGACCATGCCCTGCGCCGAGCCATGCCTGCACGACTCGATTGCCCGCTCGACCCAGCGGAAGCTGAGCCGCCCGCCTTCGCGCGTCGCGCCGGGGGCGAAGCGCTCGCCGCCCGAATCGATGAGCACGACGTCGTGTGCCTCGGCCGCGTGCGCATCGCTGCCCTCGGCGACGCGCCACCAATCGTGACCCAAGCCCGCGCGATCAGCGGCGTCGCGCATGGGCTGGGCCGAGCCGAAGATCAGGAAGCGGGCCGACCGGCGCCGGTCCTTGTCCGCGAGTGCCTTGACCAGGCACTCCGCGCCGACCCCGCCCGGGTCGCCCATCGAGACAGCGATCGTCGGGCGTGCGTTCATATCACGCCCGGAAGATCGAGCCCAGCTTCTTGCCCATCAGCACGCTCGCGCCCACGAGCGTGACCGCGAGCAGGCCCATGCCCCACACGCCCATCGCGCTCGCGACGTAGGCCCCGTCGCCCAGGCGGTTCCAGAACTCGAAGATCGCCTTGGTGATCGGGTAGTGCTTGGTCTGCTGCGCCAGGATCAGTGAGTCGGAGACTTCCAGCATGCTGAAGCTGAACACGAGCAGCCCGCCCGCGATGACGTTCGCCAGCACGAGCGGAAGGACAACCTTGCGGATCGCCTTCATCCGGGTTGCGCCGAGGTTCACGGCCGCCTCTTCGAGTTCCTCCGAGGTCTGTTCGAGGCCCGCCGAGGCCGACCGCACGATGTAGGGCAGGCGTCGCACGCTGTACGCGATCGCGAGGATCAGGAACGGGTTGGGATCGGTGCCCACGACCTGCAGGTAGCGGGCCGCCCCGCTGAGGCCCGATTCCTCGAGCCGCTGAGCAAGCCAGGGGAGCGGGCCGGTAAGCGTCATCGCGAAGTAGCCGAAGGCCATGACCAGCCCGGGCACCGCGAGCGGCAGCATGCACAGGGCGTCGAGCAGGTTCCGGCCCCGTACTTTGGTGCGCACGACGAGATATGCCACGACCACACCCGCGACGATGTTGAAGAGCATCGCCGCGACGCTGAGGATCAGCGAGTTGCGGATCGAACCGGCGGCGACCGGGTCGGAGAGCGCCGTCTCGAAATGGTCGGTCGTGAAGTGCGTGGGCAGGAGCGTGCCGTACCACTGTCCGGGCTGGGTGATGCTGGTCAGCACCACGCCGATGTGGGGCAGCACCGCCGCGAGCGTCACGCCCGCAAAAAGCAGCGTGCCCAGGAGCTTGCCCCAGAGCGGCAGGTCCTTCTCCCCCGCCGAGCGCGAGGCCTTGGAGTACATCGCGTGCCCCCGCCTCCCGAAGACGACCTTGCCCACGATGTAGATCGCGACCGCCGCCGCGAGCAGGATCGCGGTCAGGGCGTAGGGCTCGGCGGACGCCTCGATCTCCTTCAGGCCCAGGAAGATCTGCACGGGGGTGACCCGGGTGTACTCGAACATCAGCGGCGTGCCGAGCTCGGTAAAGCTCCAGATGAACACGATCGTCGAGCCCGCGAACAGCCCGGGCCTGATCAGGGGCAGCGTGATGCGGAAGAACCGCTTCCAGGGGCCCGCGCCCAGGTTCTCCGCGGCTTCGTCGAGCGCCGGATCGAGGTTCGCGAGCGCCGCGACGGCGTTCAGATAGATGATGGGATAGAGGTGCAGGGCCTCGACGATGATCACGCCGATCACCCGGCCCTCGCCCAGCACGTCGAAGTCGGTGCCCAGCAGCGTGTTGAGCATGCCCTCGCGGCCCATGACCGCCCGCATGCCGATCGCCCCGACGAACGGGGGCAGGATCAGCGGGATCAGCACCAGCGAGTTCCAGATCCGCTTGCCGGGCAGCTTGTACCGTGCCGAGAACACCGCCAGCGGCAACGAGATCACGATCGAAAGCAGTGTCGTCCACACCGCGATCATGAAGGTGTTGAACAGCCCCTCCCTGAACAAGGGGTCTGCGAGCACGAGGGCGAAGTGCCGGAGCGTGTAGCTGGTCTCGCCCGCGTCGTTGGTTTCCACAAACCCGCCGCGGACCGTCAGCGCGATCGGCATGAGCAGGAACATCGCGAGCAGCAGCAGGCAGAGGCTGAGCAGCCCGTATTGCCAGAGCAGGCGGCTGGTTCGGTAGGAGACCCGTGGCATCGCGGGCAGTCTAGCTCGACTCGGCGAGGGGCTTGCCGCACTCCGGGCAAGGCGATTCCGGCGACAGCCCGCTGAGGTCGTACCCACATTCGTGACACCTCGGGACCGAGTGCCAGATCAGCTCCGGATTGCGGCGAACCCGTGCGTTCACGGCACCCACCACGAGCATCGCCCCCAAGAAGTTCACGGCAGGAAGGAGAACAAGCACGAAGGCAAGGACCGAGCGCGGATAGCCGAGCCGCTGACGCAACGAGATGATCGATCGTGCGAAGACCAAATGCAACGCCCCGAGTGCAGCGTACATCGCAACAATCGACAGGCCGGGCGAGAAGAATGAAAGCAGGGAGCCCAGGCCGAAGACTGCCGCAAATGGTGCAATGACAACGGTTAGCCCGAGCACCGCAACCTGCCGAGCGCCTCGCCGAAGATCTTGAATCTCGGCCTCAGTCAGGGGCGTTCCGTGACGATGAGCCGTGCGCACGGTCAGTATCCAGCGGGTGGTGTCAGCTCTTTCGGGCCCAGCGTCTGAAGTGTCGCCCCGCCCAGCGGCGTGCTCGCGAGGTACTCGTTGAGGCTTTCGAGCGTGACCGCATCGATCGCGGCGGTCATCTCGTCGAGCGTGCGGGCGCGGCCTCGGACGCGTTGATCGGCGACCAGCGCCCCCGCCCGGGCGGCGGTCGACTCGCCGTGAAAGACGATGTTGGCCCGCATGCCCGTGCGTGCTCGCTCGAACTCGTCGGCGGTGACGGCACCCTCAGGCGACCTGATCCGGCGCAGCTCGGCCGTCAGCACGTCGAGTGATTCCTGGGCCCGCTCGGGCGTCGTGCCCACGTAGGCCGAGACCGTGCCGAAGCGGTCATCACCCCGATAGCCGGCGCTGACGGCATAGCAGAGCCCTCGCTTCTCCCGGACCTCGGTGAAGAGGCGGCCTGACATCCCGCCCGAGAGCACGCTGGCCGCGAGCTTCTCTCGGATCGAGGCGTGCTCGTCGGCCTCTGGCCTCGCGTCGAAGAGGGCCAGGATCTGCACCTGGTTCGAGTCGTCGGCGACGTGCCCCGCTCCGCGAGGCGCATCGTTGGAAGGCTCGGGGTCGCTCGCGCTGCCTGCCCAGCCCTCGAACGCCGATGAGATCTGCTCGATCACGCGACCGATCTCGACCGCGCCCGCGACGCCGATGATCGTGCCCCCGGGGACGGCGCGTCCGCCCCACCAGCGCGCGAGCTCGTCGGTCGTCAGCTGCTCGATGCCGGCGCGGTCGCCGTAGCTCGACCGGTTGTACGGCGCGGGCAGGTGGCGCCGGCGGGCCTCGATCGAGGCCCGTTCGCGCGGATCGTCCGACAGCGAGTCGAGCGCCTGGAGCGAGAGCGATCTCGCAGGCGCGAGCGTGTCGTCGGTGATGCGGGGCTCGCGGATGGTTTGCGCGAACAGGGCGATCGCCTCGTCGAGACGGTCACCGACCGTGGTGCCTCGCAGCAGCATGCTTCGAGCCGCCGCGGAGATATGGCGTGTGGAACCCGCGTGGTCGAACGCGTCGGCGAGCTGCCTGGATTCCAGCCCCCCTGCCCCGCGCATGAGCACCTCGCTCGCGACACCCGCGAGCCCAGCGCGATCGTCGGGCTCGCTGGCCAGACCCGCGGGCACCGCGAGCACGATCGCCGCGGAACGGACGCCCGACATCGGCTCGACGAGCAGCGTGATCCCGGATGGCAGCAGCTCGGTGGTGATCAACACATGGGCCCTCCAGCGGGAGCGAGGCGGCTCCGGCGCGAGTCTAGCCGGTGCAGGCCGCGCGACCGGTGCAGGCTCACGCCCGGGGCGTCCGGTATCTGCTCCCACCTCGATGTGGGACCCCAATCGTCCGACTTGATTCCAGGAGGCTCCTGCGGGTCTCACGCCGGAGGGATGCAGCGTGCGCCGAATCGTCGACCTGATCGCCATCCTGACCATCGCCACGATCGTGGGAGCGTGGTACGTCACGCGCGACGACACCACGCTGCAGTCGAACGCCGAGCGCGCGAGCCTCGAGGTGGACCGGATGCGCGCCACCGTGCTGCTCCGTTCGCAATCCGATCGGCACGCGATCAACAAGCAGGGTTGGCCCATCGCGATCGACCCGGCCTGGTTCGACGATGACCTGCCCATGAATCCGCTCGTCGACCCCGACCGCCCCTGGCTCGAGCTCGCTGCACCCGAGCAGGCGGGCTGGGAGCACCCGCGCCCGCTCTTTGTCGTCGACCGGACCACCGCGATGTTCTGGTACAACCCGGCGCTGGGCATCGTGCGCGCTCGCGTGGCGCTGCAGACCACCAATAACGACACACTCGCGCTCTACAACACCGTCAACAGCACGAGCCTGACATCGACGGATCCGGCCGAATTCGGGGACATCGAATCGATCGAACTGACATCCATCGATATCTCCAACGATCCCGCGAACGACTGAGATCATCCGCGATCGTGCACCGTTCACGCACGATCTCACGCGTTCTGGGCCATTGCGCCAGACTCCGAGAAGCAGTTCGAACCCATGCAGGACGTGGCTCGAGCCATCGTGCATCTGGCTCGCACCTGCGCGTGTGCGTGATGCACGGCGCGTTCGGCGCATGCCGCGCAGGGGCGGGCTCGATCGCTTGATCATGCGCCGTGTCCGGCGCGGCGCGGCTGTGCGAAGTTGACAAACCGCGCGCCGTCGTTCATCTTCTTGTCCACTCGGATTGCGATGTTGTTCAAGAAGCATCCGAATCAGGCCCGATAGACGTTCTGACTGTGCTACGCATGCATGCACCCGCCCCCAAAAGCGCACGTCACGGACGAGAACACACCCGGGGGCAAGACGGAGACTCGCAGATGGCGAAGAAAGCCGCACGCAAGAAGGTCGCCAAGAAACGCGCGACCCGTAAGAAGACCGCCAAGAAGGCAACCCGCAAGAAGGCCGCACGCAAGAAGACGGCCAAGAAGGCAACTCGGAAGAAGACGACCCGCAAGAAGGCCGCTCGCAAGAAGACGGCCAAGAAGGCAACCCGGAAGAAGGCCACTCGCAAGAAGGCGACCCGGAAGAAGGCCACCCGCAAGAAGGCCACCCGCAAGAAGGCAACCCGCAAGAAGGCCACTCGCAAGAAGGCGACCCGGAAGAAGGCCACCCGCAAGAAGGC
>JANQQZ010000021.1 GCA_028284805.1 Phycisphaerales bacterium | reverse complement strand
GCCCATCCACCTGTCCATCGGCCGCGCCGGCCCCCGGCCCGAGCCCCACCACAGGCACCGGACCCTCAAGGGTAGCGCAACGGGCCTGCTCGCCCGTCAGACGCCCCGGGCCGCCCGCAGTTCGCCCGGCAGCGGGCGAGGGCGGCCATCGCGACCGCAGCAGGCCAGCTCGATGGTCGCCTCGGCGGTCAGACGCCCCCCCACCGCCTCGCCCCCGGACTCGACCACGCGGACCTCGTACCGGTGCCGGAGCCGGGCCTTACCCATGTGATCGAGCCGCGTGTGGATCTCGAGCACGTCGTCGTAGGCCGCGGGGCTGCGGTAGCGGACATCCATATGCGTGACCATCAGCAGGACGCCCGCCCGTTCCAGATCCGCGTAGCTCGTGCCGCGGTTCCGCATCAGCTCGGTGCGGGCGAGCTCGAACCACGCGACGTAGCTCGAGTGGTGCGCGACGTTCATCGGGTCGCACTCGCAGTACCGGACGCGCACGCGGGTCGTGTGCCACTGATCGGGTTCGCCGGGCATGGCCGATCCTAACCTCCATGCCCGTGACCGACGACCCCCGCTATCCCGCCGCCCACATCCGGCCCGACGGCGTTCGCGTCGCCGACATCCGCAAGGACGACATCACAGTCCGCCGATTCATGACCGGAGACCCGGTGCCCGAGATCACGGGCCTGCTGCACCGGGCGTACGCCCGCCAGCGCGCGCTCGGGCTCGAGCCCCTCGCCGGACGCCAGGACGACGCGACCACGCTCGAACGCGTGCTCGCGAGCGAGGCGTATCTCGCCGTCGCCGACCACGGAGGCGTGCACCTGATCGTCGGCATCATCCTCTTCAACGAGCACGAGAAGGTCACGTTCCCGCCCAGCTTCCTCGAGCACGGCACTGCGCACTTCGCGATGTTCGCGGTCGACCCGCAGCTCCAGGGCATCGGCGTGGGCGTGAAGCTCATGGAGCGGTGCGAGGCGCGCGCGCTTGAGATCGGCGCCGATCGGCTGGCGCTCAGCATGGCCGAGCCCGACCGCTCGCTGCGGCGCTACTACGAGCGGCGCGACTACGAGCTCGTCGAACACTGGCAGTGGCCCTACACCAACTACCGCAGCGTGATCCTCGCCCGGACGATCGGCGCATGAAGACGCCCGCGAGGGTGACCCCACGCGGGCGCGGAAAGAGACACGAAATGTCGGCTGAAACCGTGATCAGCGGCGGCGGCGGGCCGCGACCAGGCCGCCCATGCCGAGCAGCGCCGCCGAGGCCGGCGCGGGCACCACGCGGTAGCCCACGTTGTCGACCGACATATCGAAGTTGGTGAAACCGAAGAAGAAGCCGGGGACGAACGTGGTGAACTCGAGCTGGTCCACGTTCGCGAGCACGTCCTGCACGGTCACACCCGCTGGCAGCACCGGCTCGAACGTGACCGGGTCCTCGGCGCCGGCACCGAACCAACCGGCCGGCAGATCGGTTGACGCCGTGTCGAGCGATGCGCTGAACGTCGTCCAGTCCATGCCGTTGCCGTCCAGCACGCCGAGCGGTGCCCAGATGCTGGCGAACTGGCCGGTGCCATCGACGTCGAAGCTCTGGAGTTGCACGACCAGCTCACGTGGCACGCGCTGACCAAAGAAGTCGATCGAATCGATCTGGATATCAACGGTGAACTCGAGCAGCCCGCGGCCCGTGTAGTCGCCGACGAAGCCGCCCGTCGAGTTGCGCGTCTGCGATCCGAAGACGTCGATCAGCAGCACGTCGAGCCCGGTGCCCGGGTTACCCGGGCCGGTGGTCTCCCGGCCGCTGACCGACCAGCCCTCAAGGCCCGACTCGAAGTCGGTGATCATGTCCTGCCCGGCGGCGACACCGGAAACCAGAACGGCTGCGAACGCGGTGATCGTTGCTTTGCTCATCTCTTCATGCTCCCTGCTCCCGGAGGAGCGCTCAACGGAAATCTTCCCACCACTTGGTCGCACACTTGTGCTCAGCACAGTTTGAGCATATGCTCGGCCCGTGTCAACCCCCGATCTTCCAGATTCTGATCTCGGCCTCCTCCGCCGGGGCTCGCGGGCCGAAGTGCCCGAAATCGGTACCCTGCGGGTCGACGTGTCAGCCGTGCTCAGCACATCCCGGAAGACCGGCCCGCTCTCCGACGAGGAACGGTCCGCCCTGGACCGCACGCTGAGGGCCCTGCGGAGCGACCTGCTGTCATTCCTCGCGGCCATGCCGCTGGAAGCCCAGAACGCCAGCGGGCTGGCCCGCGCCCTGGACACCGAGCGGACCAGCTGCCAGCGGGTGGTCGCTGCGGTCACCAAGCCGTTCGCGGGCCTCTCGCTGGTCGAGGCGCTGCCCGGGCCCAAGGGGGTGCTGGGCCTGCTCGAAGCGGCGGAGTCCCGCGGCCTCGGTCCGGCGCGCAGCGAGATCGACGCGATCGCCGCTCGCGTGCGCGAGTACGACCGCGTCGTCCGAGGGCTGGCCGGCAGCCGCAGCAAGCTGCTCAAGCGGATCGAGCTCGGGGCGACGTCGAGCGGCGGGCAGACGTCGGACGGCGACGAGCGGACCCGGAGCGCGCTCTTCGATGCGAGCGCTGCCGCGACCGGCCGGCACTCCGATCTGTGGCTCGCGATGCACGTCTACGAGCCGATCGAGGGGCGCGATGACATCCTGCGGCAGACGCGAGCGCACGGGTTGGTCGGGCATCGCGCGGTCGAAGACGCCGTCCCGCTGACGTTTCACATCTTCGCCGAGGCGAAACCGGAGGACAGCGACGAGCTCACGCCGGGCGTGTATCGGCCGCTGGTGGGCGGTGCGCCCGCTGGCGCGCCCGAGTCGCTGCTCGCCTCGTTCAGCAGCGAGCCCACCCCCATTGTCAGCGCCAAGCACCCCGGCGAGTACATCGTGCAGACGATCGAGGCCAGCCAGAGCACGAGCGACGCGGGGATCGACTTCGTGTTCGGCATGACGGGCGTGATGTCGCATCCGGCGTCCGTGAGCCCGGAGTTGGAAGAGATCTGGGCGCTCGTCAACTTTCCTGTGCGTCGCCTGGTTCTCGATGCGTACCTGCATCGGGATATCGCGAGCCGGTGCATCCCGGCGCTCGACGCGCACCTCTGGCGGCCTGACTTCGCACAGAACGCGGGGGAACGATGGCAAACCCGGTTCCCGAACCCGCCTCGGCTCGAGGTGCTCGGTCGGGGCACCGCCGGGGCGAAGACCGACGCGTGGAACCGCCACGCGGAGTTGCGTGAGCTGATCTTCAAGAGCCGCGGCCTCGACGCGGAGGACTTCGTGGGCTTCCGCTGCGACGTGACCTATCCGATGTGGCGCACGGGCTACTGCATGAGCTTCGATTTCGGCCAGGGGTAGCGCCCGACCGAATTCAACCGGACCGGCGCAGCGCGCGGATGGCGTTCGCGATGTCGATCGCGCCGCTGTAGTAGATCCACATCATGACGAGCAAGACCGGCGACTGCGGCAGCAGACCAGCCGTGATGCGGTGCCACACATGTTTTGGCTTGTCGATGAAGAAACGTCCGAGCATGGCGCACCTCCCGCAGGGGCGACGAGCCAGCATCTCAGATCATTGGATCCGTTACCCGCCGGTGGTTAATGGCGTGCCGTCGTAGTGCAGGAAGCTCAGGTGCAGCGCGCAGTGGTTGAGCTGGATGCGTGTGCCCTCCTCGTGCGTGACCTTCCCGACCAGGGGCGTGTCGCAGGCCAGCGTTTCGCCCGCTCGCACACGGTCGAGCTGCGCCTGGAGCCGGTCCCAGCCCTCCTCGAAGCTGTACTCCGGGTCGCCACCCAGGTCACCGGTCTTGGGCTTGAAACTCAAACCGGGCTTGAACGGTTTGCTGATGATCTGCTTGCGGAACAGCTTCCCGGCAATCGTGATGAACCCCGGCGCCGTGAAGGGGAACGAGTCGTCAAGGTACCAGCCCACCCACTTGGCCAGGTGCCCGAGGATCTGCCCGGGCGTCCAGTTGCCGCTGACGCGCAGCGTGCCGGCGTGATGGGCGGCGCGGATCTTGTCGAGCTCGGCGTCGAGGTCGGCGAGCATGTCGAAGCTCAGCTCGCGGCGGAAGGCTTTGCGGGTGTCGTTCGGCATAAACGAAGTCTAGGTGCTCGCAAGGCCCCTTCATGAAGACACCATGAAGGGCGTTTTCTGCATTTTCGCATGGTGGCATTGACACACGATTCCAATTTCAATGTACTTAGATTCGATCTTGCTCGTGAAAGAGAAGGAGCTGCACTCATGCGATTCGTGATCACAGCCCCAGCGGTGGCGATGACCGTTGCCGCGACGTCTGCATCCAGCCAGAACTACAACGTGATCAGCTTCGACGGGAGAGAATCGGTCTTCAACGTTCAGAACGGCTTGCGGCAACCGATCGACGAGATCGACTACACGGGCGACGCGTTCATCTCGCGGATCGTCGCGGCGCCCGGACGAGAAGAACTCTTTGCCTTCGGGCATTCCGACAGCTCGTCCAGCTCGGTATCCAACCCGCAGATACTCCGCGTCGATCCTCTGACCGGCAGCACGTCGCTCCTCGCAACAGTCCCGACGACGCCTTGGGCTGACAACCGCTTCTCGACACACAGAGGTATCGCGTACAACGAGGCCGACAACGTGATCTACACGCTGACAACAACAAGTTTCAGCACGTCGGAGCTCGCCACAACGGATCTTGACACGGGGATCACAACGAGCGTCGTTGAACTCCAGCACCGCATGGACACCCTTGGCCCCGGGTCGATCACGGGCCTGACGTACGACAACGCCACCGGCGAGCTGTTCACGCTCGTCAGCGACGGGTTGATCGAAGACGATTTCGTCACCGTGGTCGATCCGGTGACGGGCACGCTCGATTCGTTGTTCTCGGTGCTCCGCGACGACCCGCAGGACATCGGGATCGACCCGGTCTCCAACGAGATCGTGATCACACTGGGAGCGACCAGCCTCTGGTCGTTCGACAGAAGCGGCAACATCAAGAACACCGTTCAGTGGAACACAAACGTCGGGCAACGCGTCCCGACCTTCGCGTTCGTCTCCACGTCTGTGCCGGCGCCCGGAGCCGCGCTGTGCTTCGCGGCGACATCCCTGATTGTCTGCCGGCGGCGGCGATAGCGAACATCCGAACGCGATGACCCACTCATTCTTGGTATCCCACCCACGTAGACGATGCTCGGCACGCGTGAGGCGTGCATGCAGGGGCCGCTACGTCTTGTGGTGAACTGCAAAGAACTCGCCCGGAGCGACCAGCTTCGATCTGTTCTCACGCGGGCGGAACACCATCTGCTGTGCTGTGATCTGCATCCGGACGTCCGGATGACTCAGGGCGTACAGCATCGCGTCATCGCTGTCGGGATCGACCTCTCTCGACTCGAACTGGTTTCCGAGAGCTTCATACCGCCCGCAGGCCGAGCGGTACAGGCCGTGCCCGTCGGCGGACAGTGCGGTGCTCTGCTCGTCAAGCACGCGGAAGTCGTTGGTCACCACGAGGGCGTCACCCGGTCTGGCGCGCCGAACCGCGTGGCGCCTCGGCGCCCGCTCGATCACGACCCGCTCATTGTTCTCGGTGCCGACGAGCATCACGAGACAGGGCGATGCGAGCTCGGCGTGGCAGATCATCTCATAGGCGTCGGTGTACGACGCGGCACCCTCGAGCACCGTCCGCAAGAACAGCATGACCGGGTAGCCAGAAAGCTGAACCGGATCGGTCGACATCGCCGCGTTCATCGCGAGCGCAAACCCACGCGATGACCGCCCGCTGACCGCGCCGATCGAACCGCCCCAGCCTGCGGTCTCGAACGCGAACTCGCTGCCCCGGAAGTAACGGAGCATGACGCTGCCCAGCGCCAAGGGTCGCTCGGGCCACCAGTCCATGTTTCGCGCGAGGACGGGGCCCCGCTCGGTCTCGACCGCGACGCCCGAGCACATGAAGACCCGGATCGCCGCGTCGTACGCGCAGTTGGCGAGCAGAAGCTCCTGCCAGGAGCGCCCGAGGAACTCGCCCCACGCCTCGGCCTCGGCGCGGAACCGTCCGTCCGTGCCCGCGTCGATCATCTGGGCGAGCTCGCCGTCCACCTCACCCATCTGCGACCGCAGATCGTCGAGCATCTCGTGCGCGTGCGGCATGAGCCGGGCAACATCGGCCTGGCACAGACCCAGGCCGGGCTCATCCAGCCGGCACTCAAGCGTCGGGCTGTCGATCCAGGGCTTCGACACGCAAGACACTACCCACGCTGTCAAGGGGCCATAGTCGAAACCCGGTTGACACACTAGTTAGTGTTCGCTATTCTATGAGCGGAAGGGGTTCCGATGAAGCAGAGCCTGGTTGTCACAGTGTGCGCGATCGGTCTGTCGATGCTTGGCGGATGCCGCGCGATATGGAGTGTGGTCGCGTCACCGGGCGATCCCACCGACCCGATGGTTGTTCTGGATGGCTTCGAGTGGGAGACACCGGCCGTCCAGAGCGGGTACGGGTATGACATAGAAGCACTAGTCGTTCTGCCTGGAGACGAGCCAAACACCTGGCTTGTCTTCCGATCGTGGGACGAGTCGTCAGAGATTGAGGCGCTTGTCGTTGACGATACCGGGGCATTTCTTCGTCGTGTGTACATGCCTCGCCCACCGGAAGAGACGTGGGGCACGAACCCGCTCCTCGAACAACTCGACTCCGAACGGCTCGGTGTCTCGGACATCCCACCCGGTCGTTTCAGGCTTCTCCGCGGCTTGGGCCGCATTCGAACACGGGACTTCCAGTCAACCACCGATGGTACCGTCATCGTATCTGGGAACAGTTCAAACCTTCGCGCGATCAAGTGGCAGACCGAGGCCGGAGGAGTGCTCCCGAAGATCCTCGATGCGAGGCTCTACAACCCGCTGTACTGGCTTCTCTATCCCGTCGCCGTTGCTCTCGCAGACATACCACTTATCGGAGGCAGTCTAGAGTACCGGTACCAACTGTTTGGTCCGACGCAGCTCCGCGTGTTCGAGTACGACTCCGCCGATTCGATGCCCGATCAGCCCGCCTCGCGGACACGGGTCTATCGGCTCGAAGCCGACGTCCCACCCGGGAGACTCCTCGCGACAACCGACCGAAGCGCGCAGTGGCTCTACGTATACGCCGCACCAAAGGGGCATGCGTCAGTCCGGCACGGTGCATTGATCCGGATCGACGAGGCGACCGGGGCCCGCCCGACAGACTTTGAAGAGAGTCTCTTGAGGGCCCGCGCCCGCGAGCGGTGAGCCGATCACTCACTCGCTCTTGCTGTCCCCCCGCGCGAAGATGCTCGCGACGTAGTTCAGCACGTCCGTCGCGCTCCGCTCGTTGTAGCCGAACTGCTTGATCAGTCGCTGCTTGACCACGTCGATCTTCTCCTGCGTCTCGTCGTCCACGACGCTCGAGACCAGGTTCTTGAGCTTGATGGTGTCGCGGCTGTCCTCGAACAGCTTCAGCTCGAGCGCCTTGTGCAGCCGGGCGTTGGTGGAGTACTCGAACTTCTTCCCATCGAGCGACAGAGCACCGATGTAGTTCATGATCTCCTGGCGGAAGTCGTCCTTGCGGCTCTCGGGGATGTCGATCTTCTCCTCGATCGAGCGCATCAGCCGCTCGTCGGGCTCCTCGCTCTTGCCCGTGTAGCGGTTGACGACCTTCTCCTTCTGGGTGTAGGCCCGGACGTTCTCGATATAGTTGGTGCAGAGGCGCTTGATCGCGTCCTCGTCGGCGCTGATCGCCCGCTGCACCTCGCCCTTGATGATGTCCTCGTATTCCTCTTTCACGACGGCCAGCATCTCGATGTACTGCTTCTTGGTCTCTTCGTCGTTGATGAGGCTGTGGTGCGTCAGGCCGCTCTCGAGGGCGTTGATCACCATGAAGGGGTTGATCATCTTCTCGTCGATCGCCTGACGGCTGACCAGCGCGTTGCTGACCTTGTCCTGCACGTAGCGCGGGCTGATGCCCTGCATGCCCTCACGCGGGGCTTCCTCTTTCAGTTCCTTGACCGAGTCCTCGGTGAAGCCCGGGATGGCCTTGCCGTTGTAGAGCTTCAGTTTCTGAAGTCGGGTCAGGCCGGCCTTCTTGGGGTCGTCGAGCCTGGTCAGGACGGCCCACATCGCGGCGACCTCGAGCGTGTGCGGGGCGCAGTGCATGCCGCGGAGCTTCTCGGGGCCGAAGTCCTTCTCGTAGATGCGGATCTCGTCGTCGAGACGGATGTTGTAGGGCACATCGATCTTGATGGTGCGGTCGCGGAAGGCCTCCATCATCTCGTTGGACTGGAGACGCTTGTACTCGGGCTCGTTGGTGTGCCCGATGATGACCTCGTCGATGTGAGTCTGGGCAAACTTCTTGGGCTTGATCGAGTGCTCCTGGCTTGCGCCGAGCAAGTCGTAGAGGAACGCCACGTCGAGCTTGAGGACCTCGATGAACTCGCAGACACCCCGGTTGGCGATGTTGAGCTCGCCGTCGAAGTTGAACGCGCGCGGGTCGGAGTCGCTGCCGTACATCGCGATCTTGCGGTAGTTGATGTCGCCCGTGAGCTCGGTGGAGTCCTGGTTCTTCTCGTCCTTGGGCTGGAAGGTGCCGATGCCGACGCGGTCCTTCTCGCTGAGGACCAGCCTGCGGACGCGGACGTGCTCGATGCACTTGCTCCAGTCGCCGTCGTAGAAGCGCATCAGATCGTCCATGATCTTGCGGCTGAAGGGGTCGAGCTCGCCAGCGATCTTGAGCCTGCCGTTGTGGTGGCGTGGCTGGTAGCCCTCGTTGATCGCGGCCTCGATGTCGGCCCGAGCCTGCTGGGGGACAAGCAGCAGCGGCTCCTGGTGCATGGGTGAGTCGAACGAATGCGTGCGCTGCGCCTGATGCGGGTCGCCCGCCATCGGCTGCACGTCGCAGTCCTCGCTGAGCAGCCAGCTGAAGCTGTACAGCGCGCCGGCGTCGGTCTTCGAGTACTGCTCGACGCCCTTCTTCAGGAGCCTTGCAATCGTTGACTTCGACGACCCGACCGGCCCGTGGAGCAGAAGGATGCGCTTGTCGGTGCCGTAGCCCTCGGCGGCGGAGCGGAAGAAGTCGACGAGCTGCATGAGCGCGAAGTCAAGCCCGAAGATGCCGTCGGCGCCGTTGTCGAACGGATCGCTGAAGAAGTGGTAGCGGACGGCGTCGCGCTTGAACAGCTTGTAGTGCTCGCTGCCCTGGTCCATGATCGCGTCGTAGACGCGCTGGTAGGCGTTGCGGGCGACGGCCGGGTTCTGGCGCGCGATCTCGAGGTACTCGGCGAACGAGCCCTCCCAGTGCTGGGTGCGGAACGAGTCGCGGTCGAGGTGCGCATCGATCAGCCCGGCGAGGTCGCCCGAGAGGTTCTGCCCTTCGCGGTCCATGGCTTCGGCCCTCCGTGCCGGCGTCGCCGGCGGCTCTGGGCCAGAGACCGATGGCGCGGGCGTCCGCCCGCCCAGCCGATCCCTGGCTGAAAGAGCCCGGTCGGGGGCTGGGAGCCTCCGCGGGGCCGATGCGGCAGCGACCAAGCGCAGCCCGCAGCCTCGGTATCGGTGTCTGGTGCGGCGCTCTTCAACCGGGCTGCCCGAGCCGTGTCCGCCACAAAGCAGATACGGAGGCGAAGGGGCCCGGTTCGCCCTTCAGCATGCAAACAGAGTGCGACCGGAGGCCCTTTGGTTGTGAGAACAACCGAAACAGGGGGCCAAAGTTTAGATTTCGTGCTTTAGCTGATGTTCGGTGTCGGGGTATTCTCAGCATCGTGGGAGCCTCTAAGCGGTTAGAGGCATAAGTACAAACTCCTTGCGGAGGAGTGGGACAATGAAGAAGTTTGCTGTGATTACGTGCGCGCTGCTGGCCGGGACGGCCGGTGGCCAGGCGGTCACCGGGTTCAGCGGCGGGTCGCCGTTCCCGGCGTGGTCGGCCGATGGCCCGGGTGTGGTCGGCTGGCGGTTCGACGTCAACACGTCGATCGTGCTCACCGACATCGGCGTCTGGAACAACGACGCGGTCTTTGGATTTGAAGGCCTGTCGTCATCGCACGAGGTCGGTCTCTGGGACTCTGCCGGCAACCTGCTCACGTCAGGCGTCGTTTCGCCCGGTGACATCGCCATCGGCGAGTTCACCTACACCGACGTGGCCGACGTCGTCCTCAACCCGGGCGAACGGTACACGATCGGCGCGGTGTATGACATCGCCGACAACGACAGCTACATCAGCAGCCCGAGCTCGCTGAGCCTCGCGTCCGAGATCAACCCGACCACCAACGGCGTGTTCCCCGAGGTCGGCGACCTCGGCGGGCTGAACTTCCCGACCGGTGACTCGACCAACCTGGCCCGTCTGGGCACGAACTTCCTGTTCGTCCCGACGCCGTCCACCGCAGCGCTGCTGGGCCTCGGCGGCCTGGCCGCAGCGCGTCGGCGCCGCTGATCGACGTCGACAGTCTGTCTCTCTCGAGCGCCCCGGGTTTCGGCCCGGGGCGTTCTTCGTAGGCGGACACGCCATAGCCTTGGGCATGTCGTTCGGACTGAGCCGAGGCAAGCCGCTGGATGTCGCCCCGGGTGTGGTGATGGTCTCCGACGAGGAGCTGCCGCCGCTGCCGGATGCCGCACTGACCGACCCCGAGGCAGGGCGGGTCGACCCGAGGGACTGGTTCCCGCACCGGGCCGAGCGTCCCGACCGACGGTTCGAGATCGAGATCGGCTCGGGCAAGGGCACGTTCCTCTGCCAGCAGGCGGCGCTCTCGCCCGAGATCGACTACCTGGGCATCGAGTGGGCGGGCGAGTTCTGCAACTACGCGGCCGACCGCGTGCGCCGCTCGGGCCTGGCGAACATCCGGATGCTCCGCACCGACGCGACCGAGCTGATCCGCTGGCGTGTGCCGAGCGGCATTGTCGATGTCGTGCACCTGTACTTTTCAGACCCCTGGCCCAAGAGCCGGCACCACAAGAAGCGGGTCGTGCAGGACCGGTTCCTCGCCGAGACGTGGCGCATCCTCAAGCCCGGGGCCGAGCTGCGCGTCGTCACCGATCACGACGAACTCTGGGCGTGGGACCGCGAGCACTTCGACCGCTGGTGCGGCACCGGACCATGCCCAGGCTTCGATGGGCCGACCCCCCCGTACGAGGAGATCAGCTTCGCTGCGCCGGACTCGGCGCGCGAGGGCGAACTCGTCGGGACCAACTTTGAGCGCAAGTTCCGTGAAGAGGGCCGAACGTTCCACGCGACGGTTCTCGTCAAGCGATCACCGCCCACCACCGGAGACTGACATGCCCCCCAGCATCCTCGCGTTCTCAGGCAGCCTGCGTCGAGAGTCGTTCAACCAGCGGATCGTGGCGCTCGCCGGCGGCATGGCCGTGGAGCGGGGCGCACATGTCGACGTGATCTCGCTGCGCGACTATCCGATACCGGTCTTCAACCAGGACGACGAGGACACGGCCGGCGTGCCCGCCGAAGCCCGCGCGTTCCGCCAGGAGCTGATGGCCCACGACGGGTTCATTGTCGGCTGCCCCGAGTACAACAGCTCGATCACCGCGGCTCTCAAGAACGCGATCGACTGGGCGACGCGGGCCAAGGCCGAGGGCGAGGGCCCATTAGACTGCTTCCGTGGCAAGCCCGTGGCGCTGACCGCCGCCTCCCCGGGCGGGTTCGGCGGGCTACGCGGGCTTGATCACGTCCGCGAGCTCCTGGGCAATCTCGGCTGCCACGTCGTGCCGGGGATGGTCGCCATCCCGAGCGTGCACGAGGCGCTCGATGCCGAGGGGCAACTGACCAACGACCGAGCACGGGGCTCCCTCGAATCGCTGATGGACACCCTCGTGCGCACGACCGCAGCGATACGCCCGGCATGACGTCCGACGTTCTCGTCAGCGAGACGTTCGTCAGCGTGCAGGGTGAGGGCAAGCTCACGGGCACGCCGAGTTGGTTTCTCCGCCTCTCGGGCTGCAACCTGCGGTGCACCTGGTGCGACACGCCGTACGCGAGCTGGGACCCAGAGGGTGAGAAACGGTCGGTCGCGTCGCTGCTCGATGAGGCAAAGTCCACCGGCGTGCGCCATGCCGTGGTCACGGGCGGCGAGCCGATGATCTTCCCGCAGCTTCCTCTGATCTGCGCCGGGCTCCGCGACATCGGCATCCACGTCACCATCGAGACCGCGGGCACGGTCTTCCCCGGTGATTGGACGGATCTGGCCTGCGACCTCATGTCGATCAGCCCGAAGCTGGCGAACTCGACGCCCGCGGACGACCCGCGCGACCCGCTCCGGGTCTGGGCGGAGCGTCACGAGCGGCGGCGGCTCGACCCTGACGTCCTGAACCGCCTCATCGCCGGCTTCCCCGACCGCCAGCTCAAGTTCGTCGTCGCCTCGCCCGCCGACCTGGGCGAGATCGAGGAACTGCTCAGCCGGCTGTCAGGCCTCGGGCCAGGCGACGTGATGCTCATGCCCGAGGGCGTCGCGGTTCCCGAGCCCGCGAGTGTTCGGTGGGTGGTCCAGGCGTGCCTGGAGCGGGGCTGGCGGTACTGCCACCGCCTGCACATCGAGCTCTTCGGGGACACGCGGGGCACCTGACGGGCAACCGGAGGGCGCGCATCCGGAATGAAACAAGTCCGAACCACGGGCGATGCGCGATCGGTACAGTTGCACCGCCCCGCACGGCAGACGGAGGATCACACGATGCGGCACATGCTCGCGCTCTTCGGAATCACCCTGAGCCTGACCGCGTCCGCCGTTGCGCAGACCGAGACGGACGAACCCCAAGGCGAGATGGCCTCGGCGATGTCGTACGCCCGCGGGCTGAGCCTGGCGTTCAACCACGTCTCCGACGAACTCGCTCCGAGCGTCGTCTTCGTGCAGCGGAAGGACATTCAGCTCGTCGGGCAGCGGCGCGACTTCTTCGGACGCATCGTCCGCCAGGGGCGCGAGGAGCTGCGCAACTCAGGCAACGGCTCGGGCGTGATCGTCTCCGAGGACGGGCTCGTGCTGACCAACAACCACGTGATCGAGGGCGCCGAGGCGCTCGAGGTTCGCCTCACCGATGGGCGGGCCTACACCGCCGACGTGCTCGGCGCCGACCCTGCGACCGACATCGCGGTGCTCAAGGTCGAGGCGTCGGGCCTCACCCCCGCGACGCTCGGCGATTCGGACGGGCTGCAGGTGGGCGACTGGGTGCTGGCGATGGGCTCGCCCTTCGGGCTGAGCAACACCGTGACCGCTGGCATCGTGAGCGCCACCGGGCGCCAGAACCTGGGCATCGGGCGCAACCAGGGGCGGACGGTGCAGTACGAGGAGTTCATCCAGACCGACGCGGCGATCAACCCGGGCAACTCGGGCGGGCCCTTGGTCAATCTCGAGGGCGAGGTGATCGGGATCAACACCGCGATCTTCAGCCGGAGCGGGGGGAACATCGGGCTGAGCTTCGCGGTGCCGACCGCGATCGCCGAGCGTGTGATGCGGACGATCGTCGAGAACGGTCGCGTCGCGCGGGGCTGGCTGGGCGTGACCCTCGAGGACCTCACACCCGACGACGCCGCGTTCATGGGCCTGGGCGACCGCCCGGCGCAGGGCGTGATCGTGACATCGGTGCTTCCCGAGAGCCCCGCCGAGGCGGCCGGGATCGCCGAGGGCGACGTGATCCTGGCCGCGGATGGGCGACCCGCTGAAGAGGTCAGCCGCCTGATCAACACGATCGCGCTCTCGGGACCCGATCGCGAGATCGAGCTGATCACGCTTCGCGACGGCGAGGAACGCCGGGTGCGCGCGGTGCTCGCCGAACGCGAGGCGTACTACCGTCAGCAGCTCGGTGTGGTCGACGTGCCCGACCTGGGCATCAGCATCGTTCCGCTGAACGAGCGGGTCGCGCCCTCGATCGGGCTCGATCCGAGCGCCGAGGGGCTGCTGGTGTATAACCTGAACCCCGAGGGCATCGCGGCGCAGTCGGGGCTGCGCGTCGCGGACATCATCCTGGAGGCCGACGGACGCGACGCCCAAGAGGCCAACGACCTGGACCGCGCGATCGAACGGCTGCGCGACCGGGGCACGATCGAACTGCAGGTCTCCCGGGGTGCCCGGCGCGGCACGATCACCCTCCGGGCGCCGAGGCTCTGAGCTTCTGCGTTAGTCGGCGTCGGGCGAGCGCTCGATCGAGGCCTCTGCGATCACCCCCGCGGGCGCACCACGCGAGACGAGCCGCCCGGCCCAGGCCGTCCGCAGCAGCAGCCCGATGTCGCTGAAGATCAGCAGCAGGCAGGGCAGGATGATCAGGATGATCGCCGTCGCCGAGATCAGCCCGCCCGAGATCGTGATCGCCATCGGGATCAGGAACTTCGCCTGGAAGCTCTGCTCGAGCAGGAGGGGCGTGAGCCCGAGCACGGTCGTCACGGTCGTGAGCAGGATCGCGCGCACACGAGCCCGCCCCGCGGCGATGCACGCGTCGTACACCTCGAGCCCGCGCCGGCGCTCGGCGTTGTAGAACTCCATCAGGATCAGCGAGTCGTTCACCACCACGCCCGCGAGCGCAACAAACCCGATGAGTGAGAGGAACGTCAGGCTGTACCCCAGCGCGAGGTGCCCCCAGACCATCCCGATGGTCGCGAACGGGATCGCGGTCATCACCACGATCGGCTGGACGTAGCTGCCGAAGAGCCACGCGAGCACGACGAAGATGAGCGACGCCGCGACCGCCATACCGAGCGGCAGCGTGGCGAACGAGTCGGCCACGTCTTCCTGCCTGCCCCGTGCGAGGATGTCGATGCCGGGCGTCGAGGCGGCGATCTCCGCGACGCGCGGCGCGAGCGCAGCGGTGATCGACTCGGGGTTGCCAACCACCCGGTTCACGTCAGCCGTCACCGTCACGGCGCGTTCGCCATCGAGGCGGCGCACCGTCGCGTAGCCCTCGACCTCTTCGACGCGCACGACCTCGCTCAGCGGCACGGGCTCGCCCGCGGGTGAGATCAGGAAGATCGACTCGAGCGCGGCGATCGAGCGGCGCACCCGCTCGGGCAGCGTCACACGGACGTCGACGTCCTCCTCGTCGCCCGCGAAGGTGTAGGGCTCGAGCCCGAAGACCGCGCCGCGGATCTGGCTCGCGACGTTCGCGGTCGTGAAGCCCAACTCGTTGGCGCCGTCGCGCAGGGTGAAGCGCAGCTCGCGCTGGCCCCGGTCGGCGTTGTCGGATATGTTCTCGACGCCCGGGTACTCCGCGACGAGCGACTTGATCTCTTCCACGGTGCGGGCGATCAGTTCCGGGCTCTGCCCGACCACGGTCAGTGTGATCGGCGGGCCCTCGGGGCCTCCGCCGACGCCCTCGAGGCGGAAGCTCTTCACGCCCGGCATCGGGCCCAACTCGTCGCGGATCGCCTGGATGATCTCGGAGCTCTGGCGCAGGCCCTGGGCCTGGCGCTGCTCGACGGGCATGACCTCGAGGATGACCTGTCCCAGGTGGCTCTGCTCCGAGGCCGAGGCGCCGTCGAGCGCCGCGAGCGCGCCGGCCGAGGCGAACACCTGCTGGATCTCGGGCTGCTTCAGGGAGGCGGCCTCGATGCGCCGGAGCACCGCGTCGGTCTGTTCGGTGGGCGTGCCGATCGGCATGCGGAGCTGCCCATCGATGGTCTCGGCGTCGTCGGTCTCGAAGAAGATGAACTCCAGCTTGCCGCTGGTGACCATGCCCATCGAGACGATGACCGCCGCGATCGCAGCGGTGAGCGAGAGATACCGGAACCGCAGCGCCACGCGGAGCGACTTGACGTAGAACGGGATGAGCAGCTTCCCGAAGAACGCCTCGCGTACGCGGTCGGTCTTCGTCTCCAGCCAACGGATCGGATTGAATCCGGTCTTTGCGCGGGCGCGATCGGTGGCGCGCAGCGAGTGCGACATGTGCGCGGGCAGGATGAACAGGCACTCGATCAGCGAAACTCCCAGCGCACACGCGACGACAATCGGGAGCACCTCCATGAAGTCGCCGATCTGCCCCTGGATCAGCGCGAGAGGCAGGAACGCGCAGATCGTGGTGAGCACCGTCGAGATCACGGGCCACTCGACCTGCTTGGTGCCGCTGATCGCGGCATCGATGTGGTCCTCGCCCGCCTCATGGCGCGCGGTGATGTTCTCGGCGACCACAATCGCGTCGTCGACGAGGAGGCCCAGCACGACGATGAGCCCGAACATGGTGAGCAGATTGAGCGTCACCCCCACGAAGTACATCACCGCGAGCGTGCCCAGCACCGAGATGATCAGCCCCACCGCGACCCAGAACGAGACGCGCCAGTTCAGGAGGAGCATGAGCACCAGGAACACGAGCAGGCCGCCCCAGAGCGCGTTGCGTGTGAGCAGGTCGAGCCGCCCGACGATGAACTTGGCCAGGTCGGTCGTGACCGCGATCTGCGCGCCGGGCGGCACGCCGCCCGCCCGCCCGCGTGCGAGCCCGAGGTTGTACGCCTCGATCCGCCCGCTCGCTGCCGGTGCGTCGGGCTCGGGCGGGGGTTCCTTGCCCTCGGCCTCCGCCTTGCGCACCGCCTGGCGGTGCATGCCCTGGGCCTGCATCCCGCCGAAGAACGTGCCGATCCGCTCGGTCACCGTCAGTTCGAGAGGCTCGCCCTTCACGCCCGCGACGTAGGCCTTGACCATCTCCGCGATGGTCACCGCGTCCTGATCGCCCACCTTGAAAACCGTCAGGCTGAAGGCTGGCTCGCCGTTGAGCCGGGATCGAAGGTCAACGTCGGCGAACGTCTCCCGGACTTCGGCGATGTCTCCCAGCCGGACCACCTGCCCGTCGTCGCCCGCCTTGACCACGATGCCGCGGACCTGCTCGGCCCGCTCCTCGGCGCCGAGCGTGCGCACCGCGACGTTGCTTGTCGAGCTCTTGAGCGTGCCGCCAGGCAGTTCGAGCATCTCCGCGCGCACGCGATCGCTGACCGCGGGCAGGCTGAGGCGGTGCTTGACGAGCGCCTCGGGGCGCGCCTCGATGCGGATCTCGTCGCGCCGGACGCCAGAGACACCGATGTCGCCCATGCCGTCGAGCGATTCCAGATCGTCCTTGATCGCGCGGATGGCCCGCTTCATCGTCTGCTCGTCCGCGTTGCCGTAGAGCGAGACGTTGATCGTGGGCAGGTTGGGTTCGAGCTTGTCGACGATGATGCGGTCGGACTCGTCGGGCAGGTCCTGGAGCGCGTCCATCTCGCGCTTCACGTCCTGGACCTTCTGATCGATGTCGACGCCTTCCTCGAACTCGATGGTGACCGAGGCAACGCCCTCGCTGACGGTTGCGTTGATCTCCTTCACGTCGTCGAGGTTGTCGACCGCGTCTTCGATCTTGGTCGCGAGCGCCTGCTCGACCTCGTCGGGGCTCGCGCCGGGGTAGGGCGCGGTGATCGTGACCAGGTTCGGGCGGATCTCGGGGAAGAACTCGCGTTGCAGGCCCACGCCGAAGATCACCCCGGCGATGATGATCGCGAACATCACGAGGTTCGCCACCACCGGCTTGCGGACGCCGAAGGCCGGGAGGCTCATGGGCTACTCCTCCTCGCCAGAGCCGCCGGCCCCGCCGGTCGCGACCCCGTCGGGCAGCGCGGGCTCGACCGGCATGCCGCCGATCAGCTCGTCGAGGTTCGAGATGATGACCAGTTCCCCCCGCACGAGCCCGCCCTCGGGTCCGTCCACGAGCACTGCCCACTGACGCTCGCCCGGGTTCGTGCCGGGCAGCTCCATCTCGATGAAGTGGCTCACGCGCACGTCCACCGGCTCGACGCGGTACGGGCTGTTGCCCCGCGCCACCAGCACGCGGTCGCCCACCACGGCCTTTCGGGGGACGAGCACAGCCGGCGCCTCGCTCGACGCCCGCACCCGACCCATCACGAACTGGCCCGGCAGCAGTGGGCGGTCGGCCCCAGCCTGCTCGACCTCGACGAAGACGGTCAGCGTCCGCGTCGACGCGTCGGACTCGGGCGCGATGCGCGTAACTTCGCCCGTCCACGCGCCCGACCCGGGGCCGTCGCCTCGCAGTTCGGCCGTATCACCGATCGTGATGAGCGAAGCCGTCGACACCGGCACGCGGAGCGGCACCTCGACCCGGTCGAGGTTCACCACCCTCGCGACGCGATCGCCCACGCGGAGGAACTCCCCGGGCTCGACGTCGACGGTCTGGAGACGCCCCGCGATCGGCGCGACCACGCGGGCGCGCTCCAGGTCCTGCTCGTCGAGCGCGAGCGTGGCGCGCAGGGTCCCGAGCTCGGCCTCGAGCTGCTCGGCCCGCGGGCCGAACTGCACCCAGGCCTGCTTGAGCGCTTCGACAGCGCGCTCGGAGCGCCGGAGCGCCGCGAGGCGCACGTCGACATCGGCCTGCGTGCCAGACCCGCCCTCGACCGCCTGCTCGATGCGGGCTAGGTCGCGCTTGTCGATCTCGATCTCCTGCTCGGCGAGGTGGATCTGATTGTCGAGCTGCACCCGCTCGGCCTCGAGCGCCGCGAGCTGAGCCCTCACCGCGACGATCCGCTGACGCCCCGACTCGACCCGGCTCTCGAAGTCCGCCGGCTCGAGACGGACGATCAGCTGGCCCTCGTCAACCGCGTTGCCGGGCTCGATCGCGTCGGGCCGCTCGACCACACGCGCGCTCACCTGGGCCGACACGACAGAGGCGTCCATCGCTCGCGCCGTCCCGAAGCCCTCGATCTCGCGCGGGACGACCAGTTCGGGAGCCACGATCGCGCGGACCGGAGCCGCGGTCAGCGTCTGCTCGATCGGCTCGGGCTCGATCTTCGTCGACTGGAGCAGCTGGTACACGCCGATCGCCACCCCGAGCAGGAGCACGCCGACCCCGACCCGCGCGAGCACGGCAAGCGTCACGAGCAGCGGGTTCGATCGCTTCGACATCGCCTGGCTTTCGTCGGCCTGTTCGGGCGGGACGCGGGCACCGCTCGTCCCTGCCTCTATCTCCTGAACCGCACCACCTCAGCGGACCGAACGCGAAGGCAGAACCGAACAACTTTAGGCCCCGCCCTCGGGCTCAACCTCCGCCGGCACCGCCCGTTCCGCCTCAAGATCGACCCCCAGCAGATCGTCGGCGATCGTCGCAACGACCAGCGAGATGATGAGCGCCCCGATGATGTTCATCAGGATGCCCGCCTTGGCCATCTGCTGGATCCGGAGCCTCCCGGAACTGAACACGATCGCGTTGGGCGGAGTCGCAACGGGCAGCATGAAGGCGTAGCTCGCAACTACACCAGCGGGCAGCATGAGCAGCATCGGGTGCACACCCAAGCCCTCGGCGGCCGAGCCCAGCACGGGCACGAGCGCCGCGGTCGTCGCGGTGTTGCTCGTCAGCTCGGTCAGGAAGACGACCGTCAGCGCGATCAGCCCGATGAGCACCCAGATCGGCACGCCGCTCAGCCCGCCCATCCGCTCGCCGATCCAGACGTCCAGCCCGCTCGCCTTCATCGCCGCCGCCAGGCTCAGCCCGCCTCCGAAGAGCAGGAGCACCTCCCAGGGCATGCCCTTGGCGGCCTGCCAGTCCATCGCGAAGGTCCGTTCCTTCAGGTTCACAGGCAGCGCGAAGAGCGCGATCGCCCCGATCATGACGACGCCCGTGTCGCCCAGCGTCTTGAGCGTGGTCGACGCGACATCGAAGCCCGCGTCGTCGAGCCAGCCCTGGACCATCCCGCGGAAGATCCAGCCCCCGGCCACGCACGCGAACACGGCGAGCACCGTCCACTCGCCCCGAGTCACTCTGCCCAGCTTGGTCAGTTCTTCACGCAGCAGCCCCCGGACGCCCGGGATCGCTGCGACACGGATCGGCAGCGTCACCCGCGTCAGCAGCAGCCAGGTGATCGGCAGCATGATCACGCAGAGCGTGAGCCCGAAGGGCAACCACCCGGCCCAGGAGATGTCCACGCCCTTGTCGCGCAAGAAGCCCACGGTCAGGATGTTGGGCTGCGTGCCCGTCACGGTCGCCGTGCCCCCGATGCTCGCGGCGTAGGCGATGCCCAGCAACAACGCGGGCCCGAAGTTCGCGTGGGTGCTGCCCATGCGCTCGAGCAGCCCGATCACGCTCATCGCGATCGGCAGCATCATCAGCGCCGTCGCGGTGTTCGAGATGAACATGCTCATCACCGCCGTCGCGAGCATGAACCCCGCGATCAGGCGCGTGGGCTTCGTGCCCACCGTCAGCACCGTCGCGAGCGAGAGCCTGCGGTGCAGCCCCCACTTCTCGACGGCCAGCCCGAGGATGAACCCGCCGAAGAACAGACCCACCAGCGGGTGGGCGTAGGGCGAAGCCGCGTCGCGCATGGGCAGAACTTGGAGCGCCGGGAAGAGGACCAAAGGCAGCAGGCTGGTCGCCGCGAGCGGGACGGCCTCGGTCATCCACCAGATCGCCATCCAGACCGCCGACGCCGCGACCGCCCTGGGCTCGTGCGCCAGATCGGTCGCGCCGAGCAGCGCGTAGACCAGAGCCCCCACGATCGGTCCCGCCGGCAGCGCTGCTGTCCGGATCACGTTTCCTGTGCTCGCGATTCCCTCACTCATTGTGAGAGGCTAGCGCGGATCGGTGTCATGAGTTTGTGAACAAAACGACCTCACACTGACACACGAGGCAGAACTCAGATTCTAGGTGATTCATCGAGCCGAGTCGCGTGCGCAACACCGGACAGATCAGTCCTCGGGCACGTTGTCGCCCGTCACCACCTGGCGGAACTTCGTCCGAAGCTGCTTCGTGATCGGGCCCTCCTTGCCCGAGCCGATCACGTGCGCGTCCTCTTCCGTCTTACCGATCTTGGTGACCGCGATCATCTCGGCAGCCGAGCCGGTCAGGAAGATCTCGTCGGCGTCCATGACCTCGCTCAGCTCGATCGTGCGCTCGTTGACGCTGACGCCCGCCATCGGCGCCAGGTCGCGGATCACGAACCGCCTGGTGATGCCCTCGAGCAGGCCCTCGGTGACCGGGGGTGTGTGCAGCTCGCCGTCCTTGACCACGAAGATGTTGTCGCCCGAGCCTTCTGCGACCCGCCCGTCGGTGTTGAGCATGATGCACTCGAGACACCCGGCGTCGATCGCCTCGACCTTCGCGAGAATGTTGTTGAGGTAGTTCAGGCTCTTGATGCGCGGGTCGAGGCACTCGACCGGGATCCGCGGGCGTTCTGCGACGACGACGCGCATGCCGTTCTCGTACATCTCGGGCGTGTAGAGCGAGATCTGGTCGGCGATGCAGACCACACCCGGCTCGGGGCAGTGGAAGGGGTTGAGCCCCAGCGTGCCGACGCCGCGGGTGACGACCAGCCGGATGTAGCCCTCGGTGATCTCGTTGGCCTCGATGCACCTGCGCATGATCTGGGTCATCTGATCGCGCGTGACATGCTTCGCGAGGTCGAGCCGGATCCGCCCCGCGCACTCGTAGAGCCGGTCGAGGTGCTGCTCGAGCTTGAAGATCCGCCCCCGGTAGACGCGGATGCCCTCGAAGACGCCGTCGCCGTACAGGAGCCCGTGATCGAAGACGTTGATGCCGGCCTGGCTCTTGGGGAGCATGGCACCGTTGACGTAGACCATGGGCTTGTCGTCCATCTTCGCCTCCATCGCCTGGGCGGGAGTTGTAGCCGTCTGGGTCATGGCGCGCTCCTTTCAGCCGGTGCCGGGCGTACCGGCCTACAGAGTCGAGGCCGCGACATTCGCATCGGACAGAGCATTGTATACAACTAATCGGCCAGCGATCAGGCAGGATTCCACCTTCCTGAACAAACTAGAAACACACATCAATATCGGCGATTCTGACTCGAAAACACCCGAATCGGGTCCAATCGGGGCCGAACTGCAAATGGCTCCCGAAGCTACGCCCTCAAGGTCGCCCCGAGTTCGTTGCGAGTCAGTTCGACCACCCGCGCGATCTGCGAGTCGACGTCCTCGTGACGGAGCGTGCCGTCGGGCAGCCTGAACCGGAGGCGCGCGGTGAGCGATTTCTTGCCCGAGCCGACCTGCTCGCCTCGGAACGTCCCGACGAAGCCGACGCCCGCGAAGTGATCGAGGCCGGCCTGCTCGACGAGCGATGCGACCCGTCCCCAGGGTAAGGCCTCGTCGACGATCAGCGACAGATCCCGTTCGATCGCGGGGAACGCCGGGAGCGGCTCGACCTTGCCCCGAGGCGGGTAGAGCCCGAGCAGGGCGTCGAGATCGAGTTCGGCCGCGACCACGTGCTCGTCGAGATCGGCCAGCTTCCGCGCGTGCTCGCCCACGATGCCGAACACACCCAACTCGCGTCAAGGTCGACGGACGCG
>JANQQZ010000013.1 GCA_028284805.1 Phycisphaerales bacterium | reverse complement strand
GGCGTCGAGCGGGTAGAGCGCCGCGGCCGCGAGCACGCCCAGCACCAGCGGCAGGAGCGTGTGCCGGTAGCGAGGCCGCCGCAGCCAGCGGGCGACCGGAGCGATCGGGGCATACGCCAGGTGCAGCGCAAGCACTGGCCCCGCCAGGGCACGGTTATGATCGATCGCTCGCCGGAACTCGCCGCTCATCGAAACTCCAGTGGACCCGCCCATCGCCGACGACCGCCCCAGCACGACCCGGCGCACACACCGGCGCACGGTGCGCGACCTCGCGCTGCTCGTGGCGCTCTGCCTGGCAGTCTATCTGCCCGGGCTCTTCACGACGCCTCCCATCGACCGCGACGAGGCCCGCTTTGCGCAGGCCAGCCGCCAGATGCTCGAATCGGTCACGCTGCCCGCCGAGCGCATCGATGACCGACCGCTGGCGCTCGAAGACGGGCGTGTCGCGGGCGGCTTCCACGCCGGCGGGCTGGTCGTCCCCATGGTCCAGCACGTGCCGAGGCTCAACAAGCCCCCGCTCATCTACTGGCTCCAGACCGCGAGCGCGTGGATCTTCACCGGCGGCGACCCGATGCGAGACGCCATCTGGATGTACCGCCTGCCCAGCGTGCTCGGTTCGATCGTCGCGGTGCTCGCGACCTACTGGATCGGGCGGCGGATGTTCCATCCCGGTGCCGCGCTGCTCGGTGCGTCGCTGCTGGGGGTGAGCGCCGTTGTGGTCTTCGACGCGCACCAGGCCCGGGCCGACCAGGTGCTGCTCGGGCTGACGACCCTTTCGATGGGCCTGCTCTGGTCGGTGGTCCGGCGTGCGCACCACGGGCAGCCGGTGGGGATCGCACGCTGGCTTGCGCTGTGGATCGCGATCGGGCTTGGCGTGCTCGTGAAGGGTGTCTCGCCCGTGGTCGTACTGCTGACGCTGCTGGCGATGGGGCTGGTGGCGCGCTCGTGGTTCGCCTGGCGCGCAGCGAGGCCGATGCTGGGGGCACTCGTCGTCATCGCGGTCGTGCTCCCCTGGGTGCTGGGCGTCGTGCAGCGTGTCGGGTTCGAGACCTACACCAGCATCCTCCTCGACGAGACCGTCGCCCGCGGCAGTCAGGCGAAGGAGGGGCACGTCGGCCCACCCGGTTACCACGCCGCGTTCCTGTGGGCCGTGTTCTGGCCCGGCACCCTCGCGGTGCTGCTCGGGGCGTGGTGGGGGGCCCGCCGCGCGATGCGTTGGGGGCCCCGGGGCACACGGTGGAAGTGCCGAACCCCGGGCGACACCCGCGTGCTCTTCCTCGCCTGTTGGATCCTGCCCACATGGCTCTTCTTCGAGTTCTACGCGACGAAACTCCCGCACTACGTCCTGCCGACATACCCGGCGCTCGCGCTGCTCACCGCCCGCGCCGTGCTGACTGGCGAGCCGAGACCCAGGCTGCGCCGAGCCGGCGTCGCACTCTTCGGTGCGGTCAGCGTGCTCGTCCCGATCGGCACGGTCGTCATGGCGTTCAGCCACGAGCTTGTGCGTCCAGCAGTGTGGCTCATCGCACCGTGCGCGCTCGCCATGCTCGCGCTGGTCGCGAGCGCCGCACGTCACGCATGGTTCGACCGGCTGAGACTGGCCCTCCCGAGAGCCGTGCTCGCGATGATCCCCCTCGCCTGGGTCGTGCACGCGGGCATCATCCCCGCGCTCACCAACTTCTCACCCAGGCTCGTCGATCGCATCGCCGAGTTCGACGACGACTCACGCCCCCTCGGCTGCATGGGCTACCACGAAGACAGCCTGATCTTCCTGATGCGGGGTCGCATCGAGCGCGTGGTGCACACCGAGTCGGTCGCCTGGCTCGAGGCGAACCCGGATGGCCTGCTGCTCGCCCGCCGCCTCTACCGCGACGAGGCAGGCCTAGACGACGAGTACCGCACGATCGACTCACTGACCGGGTTCCAGTTCGCCTCGTCCGACACCGTCACCGTCGACTTCATCGAGAATCCGGAATGACCGAGCCGACCCCGACACCCGAGGGCCTGCTCGTGATCGACAAGCCGCTCGGCAAGAGCTCGATGCAGGTCTGTGCCGCGGTGCGGGCCAAGCTCCGGGCTGGCGGCGCACCCAAGCGCATCAAGGTCGGTCACGCGGGCACGCTCGACCCGCTCGCGACGGGCGTGCTCGTCGTGCTCGTCGGAAAGGCAACCAAGCAGCAGGACCGGCACATGGCAGGCGAGAAGGCCTACCTCGCCGAGGTCGATCTGGCGAACGTCTCACGCACCGATGACGTGGAAGGCCCGGTTGAGCCCGTCGACTGCCAGCCGGTCGGGCGAGATCGCATCGAGGCGGCCCTGCCCGCGTTCGTGGGCGAGATCATGCAGCGTCCGCCCGCTTACAGCGCGATGAAGATCGGAGGCCGTCGCGCCTACGCGCTCGCCCGCAAGGCCCAGACCGACGAGGAACTCCCGGAACTGGACCCTCGTCCCGTGGTCATCCGCTCCATCACCATCGCAAGCTACGACTGGCCGATCGTCACGCTCGATATCGCCTGCGGGAAGGGCACCTACATCCGCTCGCTCGCTCGCGACCTCGGCGCCGCGCTAGGCACTGGCGGCATGCTCCGCTCACTCCGCCGCACACGCGTCGGCCCGTGGACGCTGGACGATGCCGTCTCGCTCGACGGGTTGGCGAACGAGCTCACGCAGGCGGATCTGCGTCACGTTTGATCACCTCGCCGCGCCGTGACAGGATCTCGTCCATCTTGGCGTCGATCTCACCAGGCACGTGGATGTCCACCATGTCCTGGCCGTCGATGAGCCGGCGCAGCACCAGGTAGAGCATCGTGCTGCCCGACGCCCAATAGGCGACCGCGTACCCTGTGACCAGAAGCGCGGGCAGCTGGAGCACGGTGTGCATGACCCGCGCCGCCACCTGCCCGCCCGCGCCCAGCCGATCGTCCGCCCCCGTCACACCCGAGGCGACCAAGGCGGCTCGCTCGCCCAGAAGGAGCGACTCCGCCCAGATCCCGAGGCTCACCGTCAGCGCCGCGATCGCACCCAGCACCGAGACGACGACAACGCCCTGCACGATCAGCAGCACGCCGTAACCAACGAACCGAGCCGGGCGCGCGAACAGATACGCGTACGACCGGTGCATCGCGTCGATGCCGTCGCTGCCCTCGACCGCGACCGCCGCCGCGAACAGCGGCATCCCGAACGCGTAGCCG
>JANQQZ010000007.1 GCA_028284805.1 Phycisphaerales bacterium | reverse complement strand
CCATTGCGGAAGATTCGTCGCTGCAGCCTCCCGTAGGAGTCCGGACAGTGTCTCAGTTCCGATGCGGCGGGTCATGCTCTCACACCCGCTACCCGTCTTCGGCTTGGTGAGCCGTTACCTCACCAACAACCTGATAGGACGATCGCCGCTCCTGAGGCGCCAAAGCTTTCCTCCGTAGAGCACATGGGGTATTACTGCCGATTTCTCGACGCTATCCCCCACCTCAGGGTACGTTCGATCGCATTACTCGCCCTTTCGCCACTTTCCCCCCGAAGGGTTCTCGTTCGACTTGCATGCTTTAGCCATGCCGCCAGCGTTCAATCTGAGCCAGGATCAAACTCTTCAATTGATTGCCTAAGCATCCGGCCAACTGCTCAAAGACAGCGACCGGTCAATTTCAAGTTGAAACTGGAAAACCCGACTCCCCTCCTCGGGCCCGGATGGGCTCGACTCGGACAAGTCCGGGTGATCGACTTCGATCAGGATTGCTCCCGACCACCATGGCCCGGCTAGGCCATGGATTTGTTCTCCCCCGAGCTCCGGACGGGGCCGGATGAACAACTCGGAGGACCGCGGGGCTGTGAACCCCCGCGGAGCTTGCGATTATGTCAGGCAGCCAACCGACCCTCTCAGGCCATCCGGTGTTCACCGGTGGTTGGTGCCCCACATTCTCGCGGGCAGACAATCACAACTTGTCAAACAAGTGTCGGCCGGAACCAGTCTCGGCGTCGCTTGGATCAAGCGGCCCGAGTCCCACCAGACCCGGCCGAATGCCCTCTCGGGGCAAGAGACGAGTGTAGCCGGCATCAAATGATGGTCAAGCTGGTGAAACAGATCTTTCCGCAGTTCCCGCGCGGGCTCGCCCGCGCCGACCCGGTTCGATCGCCGCACAGGCGACCGCCGCCCAGATCCGGGGGGCGTCCTCGCCCCGCGGTGCCAGCGCCCGGCAGCACGCGTCCAGGGTCGCCCCGGTGGTCCGGACATCGTCAACCAGAACCAGAACATCGGTGTCTGCCGGGACTCCGGCCCTCAACGTGATCTGTCCACGGATGTTCGATGCCCGGGCGCTCGCAGGCACGCGGGTCTGCGCGGTGCCCCGTCGGCGTTGCAGGAGAGGCTCGATCCGGCAACCGCTGGTCTCCGCGACACCCCGCGCGATCACGTGGGCGTGGTCGATGCCCCGGCGCATCCGCCGCAGCCAGGGCATGGGCGAGGGGACGAGTACCGCCCGTGCCGGATCGAGTCCCGCGTCGCCCAGCACGGTCACGAGGCGTTCGCCCAGCATCCGCCCCAGCAGTGTGCCCTGCTTGCGCCACCGGGCGTACTTGGTCTCGAGGACCGCTCGGCGGAGGTCGTCGTCGAACTCGCCCAGACGGATCAGCCGCTCCCAGCGGAGCTTTTCGGGGCGGCAGCCCGTGCATCGGCCGTCGTCGGGTGAGAACTCGCCCGGGCCGACACTCCGCGCGCACCGGGGGCAGGCCGCATCGATCGGCTCCGGAGTCCAGTTGTTGGCGTGCCCGAGAGCGACGCTCGCCGAACCGAGCCAGACGGCCTCGATCTGGTGGATCAGCCCCTGAGGCTGCCGCGCAGCGACGAGCGATCGGGTGGGTGTGTGCTGGGGAGGCGGCGTCTCCGATGGCTCAGACGGGGGCCAGACGAGCTTGGCTCCCGTGTCCATCAGGGCGCGACCGAGACGTCTGCAAGGCGAGCACGCAGGATCGAGGCTCGTTCGGCACGCCGCTCGTCTTGCGCTAGCGATCGCCCCGTCACCCGCTGCAGGTGGGCTGGGTGGATCAGCATGAGGAGCTGGCTGACCGTCTCGAGCAAGGGAGTGCGGATCAGGCCCAGAGTCCCGCCCAGGCGGAGCTCGCTGAGACGCTGCATGGCCTCACCCGTGGTCATCCGTCGCGCCTGCTGGAGGATGCCCAGCGAGCGATAGACGGTGTCCTCGAGCAGGAGCCGGCGTTGGGAAAGCAGCCGCTCCCGGGCCCGGCGTTCGAAGTCGATCACGCGGGGCACGATGGTTCGCTGCAGCCCGTCGAGCATGACGCGTTCGGTCCTGCCCAGCGTGGTCTGGTTCGAGAGCTGGTAGAAGTCACCCTCGGCCTCGGACCCCTCGCCCCAGAAGCCGCGCACCGCGAGTGACATGTCGCCCGCGGCCCGCTTGACCTTCTCGACCTCACCCAACATGCGCAGAGCGGGCAGGTGGAGCATGACCGAGAAGCGGATGCCCGTCCCGACGTTGGTCGGGCAGGCGGTCAGGTAGCCGAAACGCGCGCTGTAGGCGTAGTCGACGGACTGCTCGATGCCGTCGTCGACGCTGTCGACATCGGTGAGCGCCCGCTCGAGCGCGAGCCCGGGCCTGAGCGACTGGAGTCGGAGGTGGTCCTCCTCGTTGACCATCACCGAGACGCCCTCGTCGGGCAGGGAGACGACCACCGCTCTCGGGTCGGTGCGGGCCGAGCCTGAGTTCATGCCCCGCGCGTGCTGAGGCGAGATCAGGTGCCGTTCCACGAGCAGGTCGCGGTCGAGCCGGTCGAGGGTGTGGATGTCGAGCCATTGGGCAGGAACGCCCGGCGTCAGTTCCGCTCGGTCGAGCCGATCGCGGAGCAGTTCGAGGACCGCGGTGCGATCGTCGTGCTCGGCGCGGTTCACGAAGCGGAAGCCCGCGAGGTTGCGCGCGAGCCGCACGCGGCTGGAGACGACCACGTCCGACGCCTCGGCCTGCTGCAACCAGGGGGTGCGCTCGACCTCGAGCTTGGCGAGCGGGTTGGGCCGCCCCCCCGGTCGGGTCGGGTCAGTGATCCCCATGCCGGGTCTCCCCGCCCTCGCCGGCACCTGTCTCGGGTGTCGCCTCGGGTTCGCAGGTGCCCTCGCGGAGGCGGCGCATCTCGTCGCGGATGATCGCGGCCTGCTCGAAGCGTTCGCCAGCGAGCGCGGACTGCAACTGGCGACCGAGCTGCTCGAGTTTCTCCAGACGCTGCTTGGATTCTCCGAGCACGCGTTCGATCGCGCGGCGTCGCTCCGGTCCCGCACCCTCGACCGAGGCCAGCAGACGCTTGGGGGTCTTTCCCACGTGGTGGGTGCCGCCTTCTTGGGCCCGCTCGATCATGGGGCCGAGCCGGTCTTCGAATGCGTCGTAGCAGGCGGGGCACCCGAGTCTCCCGGTCTCGCGGAAGCCGGCGAAGCTCAGGCCGCAGTTCGGGCAGGCAAGGGTCTGCGCCGCGGCCCGGGCTTTGACGGTGACGAGGGTGGTGGTGGTGGGCTGACTTCCCGAGGTGCTCAGGCCTTCGCCCGCGGCGCAGCTCTCGCAGAGGTGCTTGTAGACATAGGTCTGGCCGACCTTGGTGACCTCTTCGATCGTGGCTTCGCGTCCGCAGCGATCGCACTTCACAGCGGTGACTCCGTCGGGAGATCCGGGCGACTCAGGATTCGAGTGTACCGCGAACCGGATGCTCTGAGAACGAACAACGCCCGCGAGGGCGGGCGTCGGGGAGATCTTGATCGGGCTGCCTGGGCCTGTGCCCGCTCAGTCCTGCTCGGACTTCTGTTGGCGGGTGTAGCCGTACTTCCGCTTGAGCGGCTTCACGACGAGCCCCGACTTGATGGCCCGGGTGGAGACGCGGACGCGCTTCGGGGTGCCGTCGATAACGGCGTTTACCTTCTGCAGGTTGGGCTTGAAGGTCCTCCGGCTGATGCCGGTGGTCTTGAGGCCGAAGCCGCCCTTGGAGATCTTCTGGCCGCCATAGGCCTTCTTCTTGCCGAAGGTCGTCTTCTTGCCGGTGAAATGGCACTCGTACGGCATGGGATGCCCCTGCAGTCAGAAGTGGAACGGTCCCCGACCCACCGGGGGAGCGACGATCGTAGGCCTCGGATGCTTCTGCGTCCTCAGGACCGTGCGAGGTTCTCGCGGCTCAGCATCACCTCGAGCGTCTGGCAGACGAGATCGATCTCGCGAGCGGTCATGCCGCCGAAGAAGGGCAGCGCGATCGTCCGTCCCGCGACGGACTCGGCGATCGGGAACATGCCCTGCCGAAATCCGAACCGTTCCTGATAGGGCGGCTGGAGGTGGATGCAGGGGAAGTAGGGGGCGCTGCCGATCTCGTGGTTGCGTAGGCCCGCGATGACGCGATCGCGCTCCTCCGAGGTGTAGCCCGCGGCGAGGCGGACCACGAAGACGAACCATGTCGGTTCTGAGCCCGGCAGGACGGTCGGCAGCACAACATGCTCGCTCGCGGCGAGACGCTCGATGTACATCGCGGCGACACGCGTGCGGCGCTCGATGATCTCGTCGAACCGCTCCATCTGCCCGACGCCGATCGCGGCGCTGACTTCGCTCATACGGAAGTTGAACCCGACCCGCTGGTGCGCGAGCCAGGCGCCCAGGCGGGGGCCCTCGCCAGGCCCGTCGGACGTCGGGAAGCTGTCGCGGCCCTGATTGCGGAGCGAGCGGACGGTATCCGCGAGCGCCGAATCATCGGTGACGAGCATCCCGCCCTCGCCTGTGGTGATCTGCTTGTTGGGGTAGAAGCCGAAGGCGCCGGCGCGCCCGAAGCTGCCGCAGGCTCGTCCGTTCTGCGTCGCCCCCAGCGCCTCGCACGAGTCTTCGAGCAGGATGATCTCGTGCCGGGCAGCGATCTGGGCGTAGCGGTCCATGTAGGCCGGATTGCCGAAGGCCTCGACCGCCATGATCGCTCGTGTGCGGGGCGTGATCGCGGCCTCAAGCCTGGCCGGGTCCATGTTGAGCGTCTTCGGGCAGATGTCCACGAAGACAGGGGTCGCGCCGACGTACAGGATTGGGTTGGCCGAGGCGATGAAACTCAGAGGTGTGGTGATGACCTCGTCGCCCGGCCCGATGCCGAGGCTCTGGAGCATCAGATGCAGCGCCGAGGTGCCCGAGTTGGTTGCGACGCCCTGCTCGCATCCGGCGCGTTGGGCAACCATCGACTCGAACCGCTCGGTCATGGGCCCGAGCGCGAGGCGACCGGACCGGAGCACCTCATCGACGAGTGCGCGTTCCAGGGCTGAGAGGTCCGGTCGGCTGAGCGGGATGGCATCGCTGGACTGGGGCATGGCTGAGGGGCTATCGGCCCGGAGCGTCCAGAGGCTGCATTCAGCGGTGCTCGGGGCGGATCGAAGCTCGGAGACGGTCTCGGAGCTGCCCGATCGTGATGCCGTCGATCGGCAGCCCGAGCTTGACGTTGAGCTCGAACTGCTGCTCGACCCGTCGATGGGCGGTGATGACCGTCGAGTGGTTGCGCTTGCCCAGCGCGCGGGCGATCTCGGGGTAGCTCATCGTGGTGAGCTCCCGGCAAAGCACGGTGATGAGTGCGCGTGCCATGACGACGCGAGGATGCCGCCCAGACTTGCCCAGCTCGGCCGACTCAACTTCGAGTGGGGCGCAGACCGCATCGCGGACCTGGTCGTACCTGACCGGTGCCGCGGCGTCGATCCGGGATGTCCCCCGGAGCATTGCTTCGACGTCGGCGGGCCCGAGGCGTGTGCTGTGCCGACCCGCCAGCGTCGCCGCGGCCTGGAGGCGGGTCATCGCCCCCTCGATATCGCGGGCGGACCATTCGGTACCGGAGGAATCGCGTAGCGAGAAGACCGCCTCGTCGGTCAGCTGGAGCCCGCGTCGGTGGGCGAACTCACGGATGAGCCGCCCGCGGAGATCGGTGTCCGGCGTCATGACCTCGACGACCATGCCCGAGATGAACCGGCTCGCCAGGGCGCGGCTCAGCTCGGCGATCTGGTGCGGGTGCTCGTCGCTGGCCAGCACGAGGCGGGCACCATCGAGCTCGATCGCGTCCAGCGTGTGCAGAAGCTCGACCTGTGTCGCGTTCTTGCCCGCCAAGAAGTGCACGTCGTCGATGCAGAGCAGGTCCAGCCTGCGGTAGCGGCGCCGGAAGGCGTCGACGCGTCCGAGCTGGACGGCCTGGATGTACTCGTTCGTGAAGGCCTCCGCGGAGACGCAACGCACCTGCTCGCTGCCGCGTCGGGTGCGCCGGCGTGCGATCCCGCGGAGCAGGTGGCTCTTGCCCACACCGCAAACCCCGTGGATGAACAGGCGTCCGAAGGTGTCCCCCGACGAGGTGTCGGCGACACGGATCGCCGCGTCGTACGCGACCCGGTTCGACGCCCCGACGAGGAACCGGTCGAGATCGAAACGCTCGTCGATCGCATCGGAAGCACGCGCGGCCTTGCGCGTCGCGGTCGTCGCGGACGGTCGCCGGGGCTTGGCAGCCTGGGTGGGCGGCGCGGCCGCCATGAACTGATCGGGTTCGACGCGGATCTCGTAGCGGAACCCGGGCCCGAAGCTCTCGGTCACCAGGTCTCGGAGCAGCGAGGCGAACCGGCGCTCGATGAGCCCGCAGTGGAACGGGCTCGGCACAGCGACGATCAGGGCGTTGCCCTGAACCGAGAGTCTGGCGTCGCGACGAAAGTAGCGGTCGACCCGCTCGGCGCCGAGCGAGGCGTCGAGCCGACGGACGAGGGCGTGCAGGCCAACGTCGTGGCGGCGGGTCTGTGATGCGTCGCTCGCGGAGCGTCGGCGCCCGTCGGCGCTGCGTCCCGGGCGTTCGGTGCCCAGGGATCCGCTCCGAGCCCGTTCGCTGTGAGTCGGCGTCTCCAACGCCTCACCCCCTCTGCTGCTGCGACACCGATTCAGCACACCGTTGGGAACGGTTTCGTGTCACGGATCGCGCATGTGCGCAAGCTTACCGTTGCGACCCGCCGGACAGGTCGCGAACCGGGCTTGGAAAGTCTTTTGGGAACGCAGCGCTCCGTGCTGTCCCCGCAGCAACGACTGTGGGGTCGCGGTTCCGTCCGCTTCGACTTCGGAGCGTATGTCACAATCGCTCATCCAGCAAGAGCGCCGAGTCGTGCTCGCCGCACTTCCGGAGCGCTGTCGTGGTTGCCGCAGGCACTTACCGCAAACGGAAAAAAACATCCACGATTCATGCACATTTTGTGTGATCCTGTGGAGAACTCGGGGGCTCAGCGCGCACCCGGTCCGATCGGGTGCACCAACGCACGCCTGGACGCGAATTCGCGAAACCCCAGGGCGTTGTACACACGCGTTGCCGGGTGGTTTCGTCTGTCGACGGCACACACCAGCCGTTGGGCTCTGCAAGACCCCAGGCCCGAGATCGAGGTCTCCAGCAGGCGCCGAGCGAGCCTCCTCACCCGGGCCTCGGGCACGAGGCCGACGTAAACCAGCTCAGCCGTGGCGCCGTCAGCGGTCTCACTGACGAGACAGCACCCGATTTCGCGCCCCCCCTCGTGGGCCATCAGCCAGTGGCGAGGATCGAACACGCCCGCGGCGAGGTGGCTCTCCAGGATGTCATCGGCGTCGCGCAGCCCGCACAACTCGGGGCAGTCGAGCGTGCCCTCGTAGGTGCGTGCGAGAAGGTCGGTCAGGGCGCGCCGTCCGGACGAGCCAGGGCTGAGGCTATCGACGGGGCGGATGGAAACGCCCGGCGGCAGAGCACCGGGGGTGACCCGTGCGCCGGGCAGCGGACGGCTCAGGTACGCGAGCTCGCCGACCAGCCGCATCCCGGCGCGTTCGTAGGCCGAGCAGGCCCAGGTTTCGCTCGGGTCGGGCAGTGCCTGGGCGATGCGGACATCCGAGTCGGCCAGCGACCCGATCGCATTACGAACACAAGCGTCTCGTTCGTCTTGGTCACTCCTGGTCTCGGGTCGGGTGGTGCGAGGGGGCGAGGCCAGCAGCATCGCGGTCCGACCGGGGCCGGGGATCGCGAAACAGGCTTGGCGCGCGAGTGGTTCTCGGCCCCCGGTGGTCCGCTCGAACACCGCGTAGGTGTGGCTGAGATCGAGCCCCGACGATCGGGCTCCGGCCAGGAACCGGGCGGCCAGGTCCCTTCGGTTCCCGCCCTGGGGCACGATGCGCTCCGCCGCGGCAAGCAGCAACCCGGCTTCGACCCGCTCGGCACCCGAGGACTCTGGATGCTCGATCTGGTTGGCGTCGTTGATCGTGTTGGTCACGACCGTACACTATCGCTGTCGGGCGCGGCGAAGGAACTCCGCCGCCCGGGCGACCGAACACACTCTGGCGTACGCGTCCCGGGCGGGACGCGGCGAGATCCGGAGACCCCTCGATGACCGTCGATACGAAACGAGTGAGTCTTGTCGTGGCTGCCCTGCTCGCGTTCTTCGCGATCGGCGCTGGGCACCGCCCGCCAGAGCCCGATCCGCTGCCGCAGCGGTGGGAGCTCGACTTCATCCCCGGTCCGTTGCGGGTGATCACGCTGGAGGTCGGCGACGAGGGGCTGCAGCCCTTCTTCTACCTGACCTATCGCGTGACCAACAACTCGGGTGAGGATCTGCAATTTGCTCCGATCTTCGAGATCGGCAACGAGAACGGTGACGTCGTGCGTGCGGGCGTCGACGTGCCCCGGAGTGTGCGCCGCGCTCTGCTCGAGTTGCTCGACAACCCGCTGCTCGAGGATCAGATCCAGATTATCGGCCCGATCCTGCAGGGGCGCGAGAACGCCAAGGACGGGCTCGTGATCTGGCGGGCCCCGAGTCTGACGACCGACGAGCTCGCGGTCTACGCCGCCGGCTTCAGCGGCGAGACCCAGCAGGTCGAGTTCGAGAACCCCGACTCGGGCGAGACCGAGACGCTGACCTTCCGCAAGACGTACATGGTCCGCTACGCGACGCCCGGCACACTCGTGGGGCAGGGCTCGAAGCCGCTCCAGGTGGTCGGCGAGCGGTGGATCATGCGGTGAACGCGCCCTAAACTCGCTGCCCTGCAGGCGGTGGGTTTGCGGGGATGGCTGGCAACGAACCGAGGCTTCACGATGGCACACAAGAAGGGCCAGGGCTCGACCCGCAACGTCCGAGACTCCAACCCGCAGTACCGGGGCGTGAAGCTCTACGGCGGCCAGATCGCCAAGCCGGGTGCCATCATCGTTCGCCAGTGCGGCACGAAGTTCATGCCTGGCTTCTTGGTCGAGCGGGGCAAGGACGACACGCTCTACTCGGTTGGCACGGGGCGCGTGGTCTTCCAGGGCCGCAGGGTCCACGTCGATCCGCTCGACGAGTCGATCCCGACTCCCAAGAGCCTGCGCGAGTTCGTTGCGTCCAAGGCGAGCTGAGCGAGACTGACAGCCGCGGATGTTGACCAGCCCCTCGCGTGAGCGTGGGGTTGTTTATGCGCCGAGAGCCGATCGGATCGCCGTCGCGTCGCGGACGATCCCGGTGGCAACGTCGATAGGGAGCACGGTCGCGCCGTCGCTCTTGGCGTTGGCGGGATCGGGGTGGGTCTCGATGAAGAGCGCATGCACGCCCGCTGCGGCCGCGGCACGCCCGAGCAGCGGGGCGCGCTCGGGGCGGCCTCCGGTCTGGGTGCCCGAGCCGGGCAGTTGGGTCGAGTGCGTGACATCGAAGCACACGGGCGGACCGAGTTCGAGCAGGTCGCCCAGGCCCGTGAAATCGTTGACGAGGCGGTGGTAGCCAAAGAACGTGCCTCGCTCGGTGAGCATGAGGTTGTCGCACCCGGCCTCGCCCAGCTTCTTGATGGGCCCCGCCATCTCAGCGGGAGCCATGAACTGGCCCTTCTTCACGTTGACGCCCCGACCGTGCTTCGCGGCGGCCTCGCCCGCGGCGAGCAGCAGGTCGGTCTGGCGGCTCAGGAACGCGGGGATCTGGATCAGGTCGAGCGCCGAGGCAACGGGCTCGGCGTGCGCCGGCTCGTGGATGTCTGTGGTCGCGGGCACGCCCAGCGTCTCGCGGATCTCGGCGAGCCACGCCAGGCCCTGGTCGAGGCCCGGGCCGCGGTAGCTGGAGATGCTGCTCCGGTTGGCTTTGTCGAAGCTGGCCTTGAAAACGTACGTTGCACCAGCGTTCGTGCAGGCTTCGAGCATCGCGCGCCCGATCTCGAGGCCCATGTCGAGCGACTCGAGCACGCACGGGCCGGCGATGATGGTCAAGGGTTCGTTCGGTCCGATCGAGGCTCGGCCCACGGTGCATGGGGTGGTCATGAGCAAGCCTATGACGCCCGGCGCAGCGCGGGGACGGCGTACAGTTCTCGATGCTGTCGTTCCGTGGTGTGACCAAAACGTTCGGCAGGGTTCGCGCGCTCGACCGGCTGTCGTTCCGGATCGAGCCGGGCGAGGTCTTCGGGCTGCTCGGCCCGAACGGAGCGGGCAAGACGACGAGCATCTCACTCGCGGTCGGGCTGCTCCGACCCGACTCGGGCTCGATCGAGTTGGAGGGCATCGGCGAGCCGCACGAGCAGGCGGCGAGGGAAGCCCTGGGCGTTTCGCCTCAGAGCCTGGCGGTGTACGACGATCTGACCGCTCGCGAGAACCTGGAACTGTTCTCGGGGCTCTACGGCATGACCCGGCGCGAGCGCCGCGCCCGCGCTCGTGAGCTGCTCGAACGGGTTGGCCTGCACGACCGAGCGAATGACCGCGTCGCGGGCTTCAGCGGCGGGATGAAGCGGCGTTTGAATCTGGCTGCGGCGCTCGTGCACCGCCCGAGGATCGTGCTGCTCGACGAGCCGACGGCTGGCGTCGACCCGCAGAGCCGCAACGCGCTGTTCGACATCGTGCGGGGCCTGCGCGACGACACGACGACGGTCGTCTACACCACGCACTACATGGAAGAGGCGCAGCGGCTCTGCGATCGCGTCGCGATCATCGACCACGGTCGGCTTCTCGCGCTCGACTCGGTCAGCGAGCTGATCAGCCGCTTCGGAGGCGAGGGCGAGCGGGTCGCGCAGGATCTCGAGCCCGCGATGACCGGGAGCCCCGGTGGGGGAGACCTCGAGAGCGTGTTCTTGGAGTTGACGGGGCGGACGCTCCGAGACTGACGGAGGGCAGAGTGCGGGCGACGCGGTCCATCCTGCTGCTGGCACTCAAGGACGTGCGGTTGCTGCTGCGCGACCGGCTCGGGGCGTTCTTCACGTTCGCGTTCCCGGTGCTGTACGCCCTGCTGTTCGGGCTGATGTTCTCGGGAACGGGCGAGGGATCGGGCACGGTGGGCATCGCGCTGGTCGACCTGGACCGGACCGACGGCTCGCGGGCGTTCGTCGAGCGGCTCGCGGACTCGGAAGCGCTCGACGTGACGCTCGTCGCGGACTCGGACGCCGGGCGTGAGCTGGTACGCCGGGGCAAGCTCTCGGCGCTGCTGGTGCTGCCCGAGGGCTTCGGCGACCCGGCGACGACGCTGGTGCGGGGCGAGCGGGTGCGGCTCGAGGGCGTGGTCGACCCGAGCCGAAAGGCCGAGGCGGCGATCCTGAAGGGCACGCTCTCGGGGCTCGTGTTCGAGCACATCGGTGATTCGCTCCGCGACCCGGACCGAGCGAGGGCGGTGATCGCCGAGTCGCGTGCGGCGCTGTCGGAGGGCGCGCCGCCCGCTGTCGCGGCCGCGGTCGACCGGATGCTCTCGGGCGTCGAGGGCCTGCTCGACGAGGGCGAGGCGGTCGGGCTCGGTGCGGCGGACGGACCGATCGACCTGGCGATCGGCGAGCTGACCTCGGGCGAGCGGACGGTGCCTGTGACCGCGTACGCGCTGACGTTCCCTCAGGGCGCGGCCTGGGGGCTGATGGCGTGCGCGCTGGGGTCGAGCCTGTCGCTCGTGGGGGAGCGGTCGCGCGGGACGCTGGTCCGCCTGAGCCTGGCGCCGATCGCGCGGTGGCAGATCCTGGCGGGCAAGGCGCTCTCGTGCTTTGTGATCTCGCTGGTGATGCTCGCGGTGCTGGTGGGCGTTGCGCACCTGCCGGTGTTCGGCGTGCGAGCCGAGTCCTACATGCTGCTGGCGGTGGCCTCGGTGTGCGCGTGCGCTGCGTTCGTGGGCGTGATGATGCTCGTCGCGAGCTTCGGCAAGACGGTCGCGGCCGTCGAGGGCTTTGGGCGTGCGGTGCTGCTCGTGCTGGCGCTGGTCGGCGGCGCGGCGGTTCCGGTGGTGTTCATGCCCGTGTGGATGCGGACGGCGGCGGGCGTCAGCCCCTTCCGCTGGGTGATCGAGGCGATGGACGGCGCGATCTGGCGTGGGTTCGGTGTGCAGGAGATGCTGCTGCCCTGCGGTGTGCTGCTGGCGATCGGGCTTGTCGGCTTCGTGGGCGGGTCGCTGATGTTCCGGTTCAGCCGTGTGATGGGCGACTAGGCCTCCATGCGGCTGAGCCCTGCATGGGCAGCGGCGGTTCTCTATGCTGCTCTGGTCGCTGATCGCGACACGGAGCCAAGAGATCGCCATGTCCCGCAAGAGCCGACTCGTCATCGTGGCCAACCGGCTCCCCGTGAAGCGGGTGAAGCGGAAGGGCAAGCTGGTCTGGGAGACCTCGCCAGGCGGTCTCGTTACCGCGATGACACCCATCCTGAACGACACGGGGGGGTCGTGGGTGGGCTGGTCGGGGGCGGCGGGCAAGGCGCCCCCGGCGTTCACGCACGAGAACATGCGCGTCCACCCGGTGCCGATCTCGGCTGAGCAGCTCGAGAAGTTCTACGGCGGATTCAGCAACACGACGCTCTGGCCGCTCTATCACGATTCGGTGCGAACGCCGCAGTTCCACCGGCGCTGGTGGTGGCCCTACGTTGACGTGAACCGGCGGTTCGCGGAAGCGGTAGCGGACGAGGTCTCGCCTGGCGACATGGTCTGGGTGCACGACTACCAACTGCAACTCGTGCCTGGCATGCTCCGGGAGCTGCGTCCGGACGTGCGGATCGGGTTTTTCCTGCACATCCCGTTTCCGCCCGAGGAGTTGTTCGCGCAGCTGCCCTGGCGCCGCGAGATCCTGGCGGGCATGCTGGGGGCCGATGTGGTCGGGTTCCAGACCCCCTCGTCGGCGCGGAACTTCGCCTCGGCGGCGAAGCTGTACACCGAGGCCAAGGGGCCCGAGCGAGGCATGGACTTCCGCGGTCGCAAGGTGCGGGTGCAGGCCTTCCCTATCTCGATCGACGTGAAGCACATGGAACAGGTGGGCATGTCCGCCCCGGTGACGGATCTGGCGACGCAGCTCCGGACCGATCTGGCGTCGAGCCGCACGGGCGACCGGCGCGTGCTGCTGGGTGTTGACCGGCTGGACTACACCAAGGGGATCGACATCCGGCTGCGGGCGTTCGAGGAACTGCTCACGAGGGGCTCGCTGACGGCTGACGACTGCGTGCTGGTGCAGGTCGCGGTGCCGAGCCGCGAATCGGTCGACGATTACGCGGAGCTCCGGGCGTACGTCGAGCGGCTGAGCGGGCGGATCAACGGGCAGTTCGGGCGGCCCGGCCGGGCGGCGGTGCACTACCTCTACCGCAGCCTGCCCTTCGAGGAACTGGCGGCGTACTACCGGATGGCCGATGTCATGGTGGTCACGCCCCTGCGAGACGGGATGAACCTGGTGGCGAAGGAGTACGTCGCCGCGAACGAGGGCGACACGGGCACGCTTGTGCTCAGCGAGTTTGCGGGGGCGGCACATGAGTTGGGGTCCGGGGCGCTGCTCGTGAACCCACACGACGTCGACGGGCTCGCGGCGACGATGGAGATGGCGCTGACGCTCGACGACCGCGAGCGCCAGCGACGGATGGGCCTGCTTAGGCAGGCGGTACGCAAGAACACGGTCTTCGGCTGGGCCGAGTCGTTTCTGGAGGCCTTGGCGTCGTGATGGATCTCTCGGACTCTCTGGAACGCCTCGCGACTGCGCCCACGCTGCTCGTGGCGTCGGACTACGACGGCACGCTCTCGCCCATCGTCGACGACCCGAGCAAGGCCGTGCCCGATCGCGAGTCGGTCGTGGCGCTGCGGGCGCTCGCGCAGCTGCCAGGCACGCACGTCGCGGTGATCTCGGGGCGATCGCTGGCGGACCTCGCGGTGCTGCTGGGCGAACCCGAGGGCGTGCACCTGGTCGGCTCGCACGGGTCGGAGTTCGATGTCGGCTTCGCCGACGCGCTCACACCCGAGGCGGTCGAGCTGCGCAAGAAGGTGCAGGCCGAGCTCGAGGCGATCGCGGGCGATGGGCAGGGCTTCCAGATCGAGACCAAGCCCGCGAGTGTGGCGTTCCATTTCCGCAACGCGGACCCGGAGCGCGCCAACCCCGCGGTGAAGCGGGTCGAGGACGGCCCCGCGGCCTGGGAGGGTGTTCACGTCAAACGCGGCAAGATGGTCCTCGAGCTCGGTGTCGTGAGCACCAACAAGGGCGAGGCGCTCGAGACGCTCCGCAAGCGGCTGAGCTGCGGCACGGCGATGTTCGTGGGCGACGACGTAACCGACGAGGACGCGTTCGAGAGGCTCCACGGGCCCGACGTGGGCATCAAGGTGGGGCCCGGCGCGACCGGGGCGTCGTTCCGCGTGGGCGACACGCACGACGTGGCGCAGCTGCTCGCCAGGCTGACCGAGCTCCGCCAGCGCTGGGCCGCGGGTTCCGAGGCGACGCCCATCGAAGAGCTGGCGATGCTGAGTGACCAGCGCACGGTGGCGCTGGAGACGGCCTCGGGCAGAGTGGTCTGGATGTGCGCGCCCCGGGCTGACTCGCCCGCGCTGTTCGGCGAGCTGATCGGCGGGCCCACCGCGGGTTACTTCGACATCCGCCCCGCTCAGGATCATGCCGAGGCCGGGCAGCGGTACCACCGCGAGACCAACATCGTTGAGACGCGTTGGGGCGCGCTGACCGTGACCGACTATCTCGACTGCTCGGGATCGAGGCCCACGCAGCGCGCGGGACGGACTGACCTGGTACGCGTCATCGGCGGCGCGGGGCGGGTGCGGATCGAGTTCGCACCGCGGCTCGACTTCGGGCGCGTCCCGACCCGGCTGATTGCGCGCGACGAGGGGCTGGTGATCGAGGGGCTCGCCGATCCGGTCGTGCTGCGCTCGCCTGGCGTGTCGTGGACGATCGATCGGGACGGGCAGCACGACACGGCAGTGGGGGAGATCGAGGCGATCGGGCGCCCAGTCGTGCTTGAGTTGCGGTACGGGACGGGCGACCTGAGCGAGGCGAGGCTGCCCGAGCCGGCACGCCGGAAGGAGACAAACCGCTTTTGGTCGAAGTGGCTCGCATCGCTCGACGTGCCCGATGTGATGCCCGATCTGGTGCGGCGTAGCGCGCTCGCGCTGCGTGGGCTGGTCCACGGGCCGACCGGCGGCGTCCTCGCGGCGGCGACGACCAGCCTTCCCGAGGACCCGGGCGGCGTGCGCAACTGGGACTACCGCTACTGCTGGCTCCGCGACGCGGCGATCAGCTGCGAGGCGCTCGTGCGCCTCGGGTCGAACGCCGAGGCGATCGGTCTGCTCGACTGGACGCTGGGTGTGCTCGACCGGATCAGCGCACCGGAGCGGTTGGCCCCGCTCTACACCGTGTCGGGCGCCGAGCTTGGGCCCGAGGCGGAGCTGGCCGAATTGCCCGGCTACATGGGCTCCCGCCCCGTGCGCGTGGGCAACGGCGCGGCGAACCAGTTGCAGCTCGACGTGTTCGGGCCCGTGGTCGAGCTTGTCTGGCGGCTGCTCGAGCGGGGGGCGGCGGTCACGTTCGAGCACTGGCAGCTGGTCGAGCAGATGGCGACGGCGGTCGAGAACCGGTGGGAGGAGCCCGACCACGGCATCTGGGAGGTGCGCGACGAGCGGCGTCACTGGCTGCACTCGAAGGTCATGTGCTGGGTCACGATGGACCGCGCGGTGAAGGTCAGTGAGCGGTACCTCGGGCGGTCGCGCGAGGACTGGGCGACGCTCCGCGACCGCATCCGCGACGACGTGATCGAGCGCGGGTACAACAGCGAGATCAAGGCGTTCGGGGCGTGGTACGGCTCGACCGAGATCGATGCCGCGGCGCTGCTCATCGGCACGACCGGGCTGATCGATCCGGGCGACGAGCGGTTCGCGGGCACGGTCGCCGCGGTCGAACGCGAGTTGCTCGAAGGCCCCACCGTGTACCGCTACAAGTACGACGACGGACTCCCGGGCGGCGAGGGCGGGTTCCACTTCTGCACGACGTGGCTCATCGATTCGTACGCGGCGATGGGGCGCCTGAGCGAAGCGTGGGAGCTGTTCAACAAGTACACGGCGCTCGCCGGGCCGACCGGGCTGATGCCCGAGGAGTACGACCCCGCGACGGGGCGGAGCCTGGGCAACCACCCGCAGGCGTACTCGCACGCGGGGCTGATCTTCAACGCGATCCGCCTGGGCGAGGCGCAGGGCTGAGCCGACCCTAAAGTTGGCCTGTATGGCAGCGCCGGACGTCATCGTGGTGAAGATCGGCAGCGGGGTCGTCGCGCCCGGGGGCGTGCTCGATCGAGAGCGTCTGACGCTTCTCGCGCTCGATGTCGCCGAGGCGGTGCGGAGCGGCTCGCGCGTGGTCATCGTCTCGTCCGGGGCGGTCGCGGCGGGGCTCGATCGGCTCGGGTTGGTGTCGATGCCGACGGCGATCGTGCAGAAGCAGGCCGCGGCGGCGGTGGGGCAGTCGCGCCTGGTCGGGGCGTGGGCCCGGGCGTTCGAGCCGTTCGCGATCAGCGTGGCGCAGGTGCTGCTGACCGCGGACGACCTGGATCATCGGGGACGCTTTCTGAACGCGCGCCGCACCCTCGAGGCCTTGCTCGACGCGGGTGTCGTGCCGATCGTCAACGAGAACGACTCGGTCGCGTTCGACGAGATCCGGTTCGGCGATAACGACCGTCTGAGCGCGCTCGTGGCAAGCCTGCTCGACGCGGATCTGCTCGTGCTGCTCTCGGTGGTGGAGGGGCTGCTCGATGCGCACGGCGGCGTGGTGCAAGAGGTCGCGGACCTGGCCGCGGCGCAGGCGTTTGTGCGGGACGATCGCTCGGCGACCGGCGTCGGCGGGATGGCGACCAAGCTCGAAGCGGCTTCGATCGCCTCGGCCTCGGGTGTCGACGCGGTGATCGCACCGGGCACGCGGCGGGGCGTGGTGTCCTCGGTATTGTCGGGTGAGCGCGTCGGCACGAGGCTGCCCGCTGCCGGCGGCGCGCGGGCACGGAAGCGATGGCTCGCCTCCGCTGCGAGGCCCCGGGGCACGGTCCGGGTCGACAGCGGCGCGGCGCGAGCGCTCGCCAAGGGCGCGAGCCTGCTGCCGGCCGGCGTGACCGCGATCGAGGGCGAGTTCCGTGTCGGAGAGCTCGTGTCCGTGGTCGACGAGGGCGGCACCGAGCTGGCCCGCGGGCTGGTGTCGTACGCGAGCGACGATGCGGCCGCGATCGCTGGCCGGAAGTCCGACGAGATCGAGCCCACGCTCGGCTATGTCTACGCCGAGGAACTGATCCATCGTGAGGACATGCATGTGCACGATTCGGCGAGGAGGTCGCCATGAGTGAAGTCGCGCAGGCGGCGGCGAGGTGCAAAGAGGCGTCGCGGACGCTCGTGTTCCTGGAGAGTGATGCCAAGGACGCCGTGCTGCGCACGCTCGCCTCGTCGATCCGCGCGAAGGCGGCATCGATCCTCGAAGCGAACGCCGCCGACATGGCGGCAGCGCGCGAGGCCGACATCGGCGACGCGAAGCTCCGCCGCCTCGAACTGACCGAGACTTCGCTGGATCAGATCGCCCAGGGTCTCGAGCAGATCGCGGCGATGCCCGACCCGATCGGCTCGACCACGCGAGACGACACCGTGCCCAGCGGGCTGCGCGTCCGCAAGGTCCGAACGCCGCTGGGTGTGGTCGCGATGATCTACGAGGCTCGGCCCGGCGTCACCGTCGATGCCTTCGCCCTGTGTTTTAAGGCGGGAAACGCCTGTCTGCTCAAGGGTGGACGCGAGGCGGGGCGGTCCAACGCGGCGCTCTGGCAGCTTGCGCAAGAGGCTCTCAGCCAGCACGCCTGCCCGGCGTCGGCGATCGAGCTGGTTACGACGTCCGATCGCGAAGAACTCAAGCAGATGCTCACGCTGACCGAGTCGATCGACCTTGTGATTCCCCGGGGCGGCGAGACCCTGATCCGATTCGTGCATGAGCACGCGCGGGTGCCCACGATCCAACACTTCCAGGGCGTGTGCCACGTCTACGTCGACGCGTCGGCGGACCTCGACAGCGCGATCGAGATCGTGGCGACCGGCAAGACGAGCGCGCCGGCGACCTGCAACACGACCGAGTGCGTTCTGGTGCACGAATCGGTCGCGGGCGACTTCGCACCGAGGCTCGCCGAGCGTGCGCGTGCCGATGGGTTCGAGATCCGGGCCGAGCCGCGGTTTGCCAATGCCGCGGGCCATGCGTCGGGCGTCATGCCCGCGAGCGAGGGGGACTTCGGGCACGAGTACCTCGACCTGATCCTGGCGGCGAAGGTCGTGGGTTCGCTCGACGAGGCGGTCGAGCACATCGCGCGGTACGGCTCGGATCACACCGAGGCGATCGTGGCGGAGGACAAGGCGGCGCAGCGCGAGTTCGTGCGGCGTGTGACCAGCTCGTGTGTGCTCGTGAACGCCTCGACCCGGTTCAACGACGGGTTCCAGCTCGGGCTCGGCGCCGAGATCGGCATCTCGACGAGCCGCCTGCACGCCTACGGTCCCATGGGCCTTGAGGAGCTGACGACGCAGCGGTACGTCGTCGAGGGCTCGGGCCAGACGAGGTGAGGGCGTATGCTCGTGTGCCCGGGCGGGTAGCTCAGTTGGCTAGAGCGTCCGCCTTACACGCGGTAGGTCCGGGGTTCGAGTCCCCGCCCGCCCATTCGATGCGCCCCGGGCAGAGGACAGATTCGTGAACCCGCTCGACGCGGGGTACGCGCTCGCGGCGTCGGCCGCGGCGCCGGTTCTCTTGCGCAAGCAGCGTTCAGGCTGGGACGAGCGCCTCGGGAACGTCCGCGAGCTGAAGCCCGGCTCGGGCCGCCCTCGGATCATGCTGCACGCGGTGAGCGTGGGCGAGACCAACGCCCTGCGCACGCTCGTTCCGCTTCTCACGGATCGGGCCGACGTCATCGTGACCGCGACGACGGACACCGGGATCGCGCGAGCCCGCGAGCTCTTCGGCGAGGCAGCCAGCGTCGTGCGCTTCCCTCTCGACTTTTCCTGGAGCGTCGATCGGTTCCTCCGCCGGGTCCGCCCCGACGTGGTGGGCATGGTCGAGCTGGAGCTCTGGCCCAACTTCCTTGCGTCGTGTGAACGGATGGGCGTGCCGACCGCTGTGATCAACGGGAGGCTGAGCGAGCGGTCCTTCCGCGGGTACCGCAGGCTCCGGGGTGTCGTCGGCGGCATGTTCTCTTCGCTCTCCTGCGCGTGCGTGCAGGACGACAGCTATGCCCAGCGGTTCCGCGAGATGGGAGCGGGGCGGGTCGAGATCACCGGCTCGATGAAGTGGGATGCGGCGAACCTCGAGCCCGTGGGCGAGGCGTCGGACGAGCTCGCCCGGGCGATGGGGATCGACCGCGCGAAGCCCCTGATCGTCGCGGGGAGCACGGGGCCTGG
>JANQQZ010000020.1 GCA_028284805.1 Phycisphaerales bacterium | reverse complement strand
CTACGGGCTGACGGCGCCGGAGGTGTTCGCGACCGCGTGGTTTGTGCGCGTGTTCGCAGGCGGGCGGGTCGAGGCGATCGGCTGCGGTCACCCGCCGATGCTCGTGCTCGACGCATCGGGCGGGTGCCGGCGGGTCGCGAGCGAGGCGATGCCGCTGGGCATCGTGGAGGAACTGCCGCTCGTGGTGTCGGAGCTGAGTCTCGATGCTGGGGAACGCCTGGTCGTGTTCTCGGACGGCCTGAGCGAGGCGGGCGCGGAGTCGGGCCGGATGCTGGGTTTGGATGGCCTCACGGCGTTGGTGGCGGACGTGATGACAGGATCGCGTCATCCGGATCCGCCCCGGCTGTCGAAGGAACTGGCGAGCGACGTGCTGACCCGTGTTGATTCGCACGCCCGTGCGACCGACGATCGCTCGCTGCTCCTGGTGGAACCCTGCCGCGCATGATCGACCCCGACACCATCCGAGGCCTGCTCACGGCGATCGAGTTGAAGGACGCCTCGACGGCGGCGCACACATGGCGTGTGACGCTCTACTCGCGGGCGCTCGCCGAATCGCTGGGCATCGATGGGAACCGCCTCAGGCGGATCACGGTCGGGGCGGCGCTGCACGACGTTGGGAAGATCGACATCGACGACGCGGTGCTGCGCAAGGCCGACCGCCTGAACGAGGACGAGTTCGAGGCGATCCGGGCGCACCCGGTGCTGGGCTACGACCGTCTGCGCTCGATGGGCTTGGGCGACACCGAGATCCTGGGCATGGTGCGGAGCCACCACGAGAAGTGGGACGGGTGCGGGTACCCCGATGGTCTGACGGGCGAGGCGATCCCGGTCGCCGCACGGTTCCTAGCCGTCGTGGACGTCTTCGATGCGATGACGAGCGTTCGGCCCTACCGCGAAGAGGTGGGCACGCCTGCTGCGGAGCGGGCGCTCGGGGTGATCCGCGACGGGCGTGGGGTGTCGTTCTGCCCGGTGTGCGTCGATGCGTTCGAGGGCCTCTACCGCTCGGGCGGGGTGACCTGGATCCTGCACTACTTCAACGACGGCGAGCAGACGGTCGGGTTCGACTCGATCGAGCATCTCGACGAGGCGATCCGAGGGCTCGCGCCCGGCGCATGACGGGGCCCGCTCCCCGGCGCATCCGGACCCTCGTGAGCGATGGCTGAACCGGATCGGGAGGGTGCGTGATGGCGGTGCTGCTTGCGATGCTTCTCGTGGCCTTGGGGCTGGCCGAACCGGGGACGCGGAGCCTGGGCCCGGTGGAGGGCTGGCCCTTCGAGCGGTACGAGACCGTGACCGAGGATGGCGCGCGTGTGCTGTGGTATCTGTCGGAGCCGGTCGGGGGTCGGGCCGAGGGCGATGACGTGCCGCTGGTCATGTGGGTGCAGGGCTCGGGGTTCGGGTCGCACTTCCAGGAGCGGGGCGAGCGTGTGGTCTTGGTGAGTGGAGCGAGCGCGGCGCTGCGCGCGTGCGAGGGACGGGCACGCCTGCTGCTGGTCGAGAAGGCGGGGACGGCGTATCTCGACACGCCCGAGCGCCCAGGAAGCGCCGAGGGCTCGCCGCTGGCGTTCCGCGAGGGGCACACACTCGAGAATTGGTCGGGCGCGATCGAAACGGCGCTCCGCGCGGCGTGGGAACTCGAGGGCGTCTCACGCGAGCGGACGCTCGTTGCCGGTCATTCGGAGGGCGGGATCGTCGCGGCGGCCATCGCGGCGCGGGTGCCTGAGGTCACGCACGTCGGCGTGCTCTCGGGCGGCGGGCCCACGCAGCTCTATAGCCTGATCCGGCTCGCGAGGGCGGGAGCGTTCGGCAACCCCTCGTGGTCGCCCGAGGAGGCGGAGGCCTGGATCGTGCGCGGCTGGGAACGCGTGCAGAACGCTCCGGATTCGGCGGAAGCGATGTTCATGGGGCACCCGCACCGGCGCTGGAGTTCGTTGGTGGCGACATCACCCGTTGAGCAACTCCGCCAGACGGATGCGGCGGTGTTCATCGCGCAGGGGACCGAGGACACGGCGGCCCCCATTTGATTAAATCGGTGTAGGAACCCC
>JANQQZ010000171.1 GCA_028284805.1 Phycisphaerales bacterium | reverse complement strand
ATCAGCGACTTCACCAGCATCGTCTTCCACGACGGAGATCCCGACGCACGCCTGATGTTCGTCGGGGAAGCACCCGGTGCCGACGAGGACAAGCAGGGCGTGCCTTTCGTCGGGCGCGCGGGCCAGCTGCTCAACAAGATGATCAACGCCATGGGCCTGAGCCGCGAGAGCGTCTACATCGCCAACGTGCTCAAGGTCCGCCCGCCAGGCAACGCGACACCGACGCCCGACGAGATCGAGGCCAGCCGCCCGTTCCTGATCGAGCAGATCGGGATCGTCCGCCCCGAGGTCATCGTCGCGCTCGGGCTGCCCGCCGCCAAGTGCCTGCTGGGCGTCAACGACTCCATGGCCAGGCTCCGGGCCCGCTTCCACGAGCTCGAACTGCCCGACGGCACCGTCATCCCCGTCATGCCCACCTACCACCCCGCGTACCTGCTGCGGTCCTACACCGCTGAGAACCGGGGCAAGGTCTGGGCGGACCTCCAGATGGTCATCGAGCGGCTGGGGCTCGCCACGACCGCTTAGTCCGGCTGTCGCAACAACACCGCGGCATTGTGCTGCTCCTCGGACCCAGGTCCGAGATTTTGTGCAATCCCGACGCAACCCTGCTCGCCCCGCTGCGAATCGGTGGGCGAGCCTTCTGGCTCACCCAATCTGACCCCCACGAGACCTGGCGTTCGGCACGGTGCTGAGCGCCGGGTTTGTTTTTGGGCTGTGTCTGTCGCTGTCAGTTGCTCGGAGGCGTGCGCCAGCCCATCTCGGTCGGTGCCGCCCGATCGCCCTCAACGACACGAAGCGAGGGCGTCGCGACCCGCAACTGTTCCAGCAGCCTTGCCCCGATGCGCACACGGAGCACCGCGTCGCCCTCGGGCGTGTAATCGCGATCGAGCACGTCGCCCCGAGCCTCGAGCACGCTGATCGACTTCGACGCGTTCATGGGCACGCGCAGCGTCACCTCGCGAGGCTCCCCCAGCACCGCGATCCGCACGCGCTCGCGCAGCGCATCCAGCCCGCTGCTCTCCCCGCCCAGCGCCGAGATCGCGAGCGCCCCTGGAAGGCGGCGCTGCCACACCAGCAGCTCGCGGTTGTCCTTGAGCTGGTCGACCTTGTTCAGCAGCACCAGCCGCTCGGGCTCGGCGAACGTCCCTACTCCGCCCCCAGCGCCGCGCTTCGCCTCACGCTCCTCAGCGCTGCGGACCTCCTCGAACAGCTCATCCAATGTGCGCATCACCTCGCGGTACTGCAGATCGGCGGACGGGTCGCTCACGTCGAGCACGACCAGCAGCAGATCCGCGTGCGTCGCTTCTTCCAGCGTGGCGCGGAACGACGCGACAAGGTTGTGCGGCAGATCACGCACGAAGCCCACCGTGTCGCTTAGCATCGCGGTGGTGCCGCCGCCCAGATCCCACTCACGCGTGCGGGTCATGAGTGTCGCGAACACCCGGTCGTCGGCGTACGCCCCGCCGCGCGTGAGCGTGTTGAAGAGCGTGCTCTTGCCCGCGTTGGTGTACCCGACGAGCCCGACCGTCAGATGCTCCTGGTTGCGCGAGAGCACGCTGCGCCGCTTGCGGCTCTGGATGTCCTTCAGCTCGCGCGTGAGCATCGACTTGCGACGCTGCACGAGACGCCGGTCGATCTCGAGCTGCTGCTCGCCCGGCCCGCGCGTGCCCACGCCCCCGGGCGAGCCGCCCACGATCCGCTCGAGGTGCGACCACATCGCCCGAAGGCGTGGGTAGGTGTACTCGAGCTGAGCGATCTCGACCTGCAGCTTGGCCTCGTGCGTCGTCGCGCGGCTGGCGAAGATGTCGAGGATCACCTCGCTCCGGTCGAGGACCTTCCGCTCGACGTGCCGCTCGACCGCCGCGATCTGCTTCGGGCTCAGCTCGTGGTCGAAGATCACGGTCGAGGCGTCGAGCATCTCGCAGAGGGACTTGAGCTCGTCGAGCTTGCCCGATCCGATGTAGGTCCCCGATTCCGGCTTCTGGCGGTGCTGCTCGAGTGTGCCGACCACGACCGCACCCGCCTGCTCCGCGAGGCTGGTCAGTTCGCCGAACGGGTCGCGCTCGTCGTAGGTGTCGCCCGGCAGACGCACCGCCGCCAGCACCGCACGCTCCGACTCGATTTTCAGCTGCTCCCGCTCGCCCAAGCAATCCTCCGTTCCACCGGAGGAATGCTAGGGGCGGCGTACGATCGGACATGCTGGTGCTGGGCATCGAGAGCAGTTGCGATGAGACCGCCGCCGCCGTCGTCGAGGACGCGAGGCGCGTCCGGAGTTCCGTGGTCGCGAGCCAGCACGACATCCATGCCGAGTACGGAGGCGTGGTGCCCGAACTCGCCAGCCGCGCTCACGCGGAGCGGATCACGCCGATCGTTCACCAGGCCCTCGCGGAGGCCGGCGTAGCGCTCGCCGATCTCGATGCGGTCGCAGTCGGGCACCGCCCCGGGCTGATCGGTGCCCTGCTCGTGGGTGTCTCGGCCGCCAAGGCCCTCGCGTGGTCGCTCGGCGTGCCGTTGATCGGAGTCGATCACGTGCACGCGCACCTCTGGGCGGGGCTGCTCGACACCGACGAGGCTGTCGAGGGTGTCTTCCCGGCGCTCGGTCTGGTCGTCAGCGGCGGGCACACCCCGATGTACCGCGTCGTCGATCGTTGCGCCGAGGCGGACGAGTTCGGTGGGCGACGCGGTTGGCGAGGCCTACGACAAGGCAGCCGCCATCCTCGGTCTGCCCCACCCGGGCGGGCCGCGCATCGACGCGCTGGCGTCGGAACCGGGCGCCGACGACCGCGCCGTCGATCTCCCGGTGAGCCGGCTCGCCAAGGGCTCGCTCGACTTCTCGTTCAGCGGTC
>JANQQZ010000169.1 GCA_028284805.1 Phycisphaerales bacterium | reverse complement strand
TCACCGCGCGCTCCGCCGCCTGCTTCGCCGCAGCCTTCGCCGCGCTCTTGGCCCGATCCTGCAAGCCGGCGAGGTCGCTTCGGCGATGGGCGAGATCTCGGCGTCGATCGACGGGATGACGATGTCGCTCTCGGACAAGGCGCGGCTGCGGGCGCGGCTCGCCGGCTTGCAGGATCGGGCCAAGAGCGCGGCGAAGGCTGCGGCGAAGCAGGCGGCGGAGCGCGCGGTGACGGAGGCGCGGCAGCTGGCGGAGTCGGCGGCGGCGGACCTGCGGCCCGTGGTCGTGGGACGGGTCGAGGCGGGCGAGGACCGGGGGGCGCTGCAGGCGGCGCTCAAGGTGATCGCGGACAAGAACCCTTCGGCGGCGGTGCTGCTTGGATCGGCGAGCGATGACAAGGTGGCGTTGATCGCGCAGGTGCCCGATGCGCTCGTCAAGAAGGGACTGAAGGCTGGGGACTGGATCCGGGCGACCGCGGAGGTCTGCGGCGGCAAGGGCGGAGGGAAGCCCCAGCAGGCGCAGGGCGGCGGCACGGATCCTTCGAAGCTTCGCGAGGCGTTGAAGCAGGCCGAGAGCTTCGCGTGGGGTGCGATCGGGTGAGCGATGCGCCGTCGGGCAGCGAGCCTCCGAGACGCCGGCCCAGCGGTGCGCCGGAGATCCCGGAGGTGCTGCGCGAGCGGCCCCGCGGGCCCTCGACCAAGAAGCCGGCGGTGATGTCGCCTCTCGTTCGCGGGCTCGCGCTCGGGTGGGATCTGGTCGGCTCGGTTGCGGCTGGGTTGGTGATCGGTGTGCTGCTGGACCGGTGGCTCGGGACATCGCCCGTGTTCGTGCTGGTTGGTCTTGGCCTCGGGCTGACGGGCTCGACATGGAGACTGATCCGTCAGTCGTCGGAGGGAGCGGGCGGGCGGGGTCGCGGGGGTCGCTGATCGCAAAATCCTTGATGCTCGGGGTCGCCGTTTGGGTGGGTTCGAGCTATGGTTCGGCCCGTTTCTGGGCCGCTGATCGGGCCTGGGATGGATGACCTTTCAGGAGATGATCCGAGCCGGTCTTCGGCTCGTTGTGAGGGCCCGGCGTGTCTTCCGAACCGATCGTGAGAAGCAACCCGGTGACGCACTTCGCGGTGATCGCGTGCGGCGCGGTCGTGGCGTGCCTCGCGGCGGGGGGCGTTTCGGCGGCGATGGGCGGCGCGTTCGCGTGGTCGGCGGTGCTGGTGGCGCTGACGGCGGTGCCCTGCGTGCTGCCCGCGCTGCTGGGCGAGCGGACCGTGCCCTCGCGGTACGGGGCGTTCGTGCTGTTCGGGATGTCGGGGCAGATGCTGCTGGCGCTGGGCGGGGCGTTGCTCGTTCGCGTGGCGGCGGATGTGCCCGCGAAGCCCTTCCTGGGCGGGATCGCGGCTGGCGTCGCGGTGCTGCTGTGCGTGCAGGTGGCGCTTTCGGTGCGTGTGCTGAGCCGGGCGGTTCCGGCTTCGGCGGGAGAGGGTGACACGGATGCTTGATTCCCAGCTGGTGCTTGCCGCGGGCGACCCCGTCGCGCACGTCATCAACCACTACTTCATCAAGATCGGCGACTTCTGGCTGTGGTCGAGCGCCCAGAGCAACCTGGTGCTGACGGCGATCATCCTGATCTTCGGGATGAAGTGGGTCGTCAAGAACGTGTCGACTGGCCCCGAGAGCGAGGGGAACGCCCGGTACGTCACCAAGAACCCGTTCGCGCACTTCATCGAGGTGATCTGCGTGTACCTGCGGGATCAGGTGGCCGAGCCGCTGCTGCACGACCGGACGCGTCAGCTGATGCCCTTCCTGTGGTCGATCTTCTTCTTCATCTTGGTGAACAACCTGCTTGGCCTCGTGCCGCTGCTGGACCTTCAGCACACGGTGGCGCGGTTCCTCGGGCAGGAGCACCCGAAGTGGTCGGCGGTGGGCGGCACGGCGACGCAGAGCATCTGGGTGACCGCGGTGCTTGCGATCGTCGCGGGCGTGTTCTTCAACGTGGCTGCGATCAAGCGGCTGGGCGTGGGCGGGTACTTCCACCACATGACGGGCGGGGCTCCGATCTTCGTCGCGCCGCTGATCTTCCTGCTCGAGTTCCTCGGGCAGATCGTGATCAAGCCCACGGCGCTGGCGATTCGTCTTTTCGCGAACATGACGGCGGGGCACATCCTGCTCGCGACGATGTTCAGCTTCGTTGGGATGGTGTGGGGTGCGAACCTGCTTCTGTTCTCGACGGTGAGCGTGATCAGCCTGCTCGCGGGCACGGCGATCATGTTCCTCGAGATCTTTGTGGGTGTGCTCCAGGCGTTCGTGTTCATGTTCCTGACGACGGTGTTCATCTCGCTGATGGATCACCACGGGGACCACGAGCACGAGCACGGGGATGCGGGCGCCGCGGCGGCGCATTGATTGATTCGAGCGAGGCGGGCCGCGTGAAGTGCCCGCACCGATTTCCAGGGGCCCCCTGCGGCGCGGCGGGGCGACGATCACGAAGGGATAGGACTCAGATGAAGAAGATGATCAAGACCGTCGGGTTTGTTGGCGCTGCGCTGCTGGCGATGACCGCTGCGCAGGCGATGGGTCAGGAGGCCGAGGCCGGCACGACGATCGGCAAGGGTCTTGCGGCGATCGGCGCTGGTATCGCGCTGCTGGGTGGCGGCATCGGCATCGGCCTGATCGGTCGCGGTGCTGTGGAGTCGATCGCCCGCCAGCCCGAGGCGTCGGGCAACATCCAGATCAACATGATCCTGACGGCGGCGTTCGTCGAAGGTGCGACCCTCTTCGCGGTGCTCGTGGCGTTCCTCGCCTAGATCCAGAATGAGTTGATCCGGTGCCGCGGGCGAGAGCCGGCGGCCCGGCTTTGCGGACTGAGCGCCGAGCGCAAGGAGCGATGGCCGATGGTGCAGCGACTGACGATGCTTGTTGCGGTGTGTGCCGCGTTGATGGCGTGGGCTCCCGCGTTCGCGCAGGACGGCGGCGAGACCGGCGAAGCGGCCCAGGCGGTCGAGGATCACGCGAGTGATCACGGGGATCACGGTCACGGCGGTGCGCACGGCGACGACCACGGCAAGAAGAAGGCGAGCCCGCTGGCTTCGGTCAACGAGGGCATCGCGTCGGGGATCACGGCGCTGATCGTCTTCCTGATCACGGCGGGGATCCTTGGTCGGGCGGTGTGGCCCAAAATCGCGGGTGCTCTCGACGAGCGTCAGCAGAAGATCCTGGACGAGATCGACGCGGCTGAGGCGGCGCGTCAGCAGGCCAAGGACGCGCTCGACGAGTACGAGCGTTCGCTGGCCGAGGCGCGCAGCGAGGCGCAGGCGATGCTGGAGCAGACCAAGGCTGAGCAGCAGAAGATGGCCGCGGAGCTCAAGGCCAAGAGCGAGGCGGAGCTTCAGGGTCTGAAGGAGAAGGCCCAGCGCGACATCGAGGCTGCCCGCCGGGCCGCGGTCGGTGAGATCTACGCGGAGGCCGCGGATCTGGCGACGGCCGTCGCCGGGAAGATTCTGGCCCGCGAGGTGACCGCGGACGACAAGCAGCGTCTGGTGGACGAGGCGGTCGCCGAGCTGAGTGCGTCGAACAACTGATCGAGCCACGAGAGAAGGACCGCCGCGATGCCTCTGACCGAAGCCAAGCCCGATGCGTTGAGCGCGATCTACGCCCGGAGTCTGTACGAGCTCGCGGCGTCTGCCGGGGGTCGGGACTCGGTGGAGCGGGTCGTGGGCGAACTCGAGGACGTGATCGAGCTGGCACGGTCGGACCGGTCGTTCGGCGAGTTCCTGAGCTCGCGCGTGCTGAAGCAGTCGGACCGGTCTCGCTCGCTCCGTGCGATGTTCGAGGGCAGGGTGCACGAGCTGACGATGAAGTTCCTGCTCGTGCTGAACGAGAAGGGGCGGCTCGGGCACCTGGTTCCGATCGTCGCTTCGCTCGACGAGACGGCGCAGCGTGAGTTCGGGCGGGTCGAGGTGGACATCTACACCGCGGACACGCTGGACGCGGGCGAGCTGGAGCGGGTGAAGGCGCAGCTGAACGCGTCGCTCGGGCGCGAGACCGTGGTGCACCCTTACACCGACCCGAAGATGATCGGGGGCGTGCGGATGCAGATCGGCGACCGGCTGATCGACGCGTCCGTCGCGTCGCGGCTCCGCAAGATGCGCGACCGGCTGGCGACCGAGGGCTCGGCGCGGCTTCGGGCGTCGATCGATTCGGCGATCGAGCGGGACCTCTGAGTCCCCCGCTGCTTGCACCGGGAGAGCGAGGAATCGGGCTGGATCGGGCGCTCGCGCCCGGCCCTGGGATCGCGTGCGCACTAGGATCGGGCAACTCACTGGAGGCCTCGAGCGATGGCGAAGAAGACGATCGAATCGGTGGACGTGAGCGGCAAGCGGGTGCTGATCCGTGTGGACTTCAACGTGCCGCTGGACGGCGGTGCGATCACCGACGATCGGCGGATCCGCAGCGCTTTGCCCACGATCCAGAGCGTGCTGGACCGGGGCGGTTCGGTCGTGCTGATGAGCCACCTGGGCCGGCCCGGGGGCGACGGGTACGAGTCGAAGTTCTCGCTCGAGCCCGTGGCGCGTCGGCTGAGCGATCTGCTCGAGCGTGACGTCGAGTTCCCGAGCCAGGACTGCGTGGACGAGGCGGCCGCGAACGCGGCGCACGGGCTGACGGAGGGCGGGGTCGTCCTGCTCGAGAACCTTCGCTTCCATTCTGCGGAGAAGAATGGCGGGGCGGAGTTCGCGGCGAAGCTGGCGACGTACGGCGACGTGTACGTGAACGACGCGTTCGGGACGTGCCACCGCGCGGACGCGTCGATGGTCGCGGTGCCCAAGGCGATGGAGGGCAAGCCTCGCGTGGTGGGCTTCCTGGTCGAGAAGGAGATCCGCTTCCTGTCGCAGGCGGTGGCGAGCCCTGAGAGCCCGTTCGTCGTGGTGCTGGGCGGCGCGAAGGTCAGCGACAAGATGGCGGCGATCGAGAACCTGCTGCCCAAGGCGGACACGGTGCTCGTCGGCGGCGCCATGGCGTACACGTTCCTCGCGGCGATCGGCAAGGACGTGGGCGAGAGCCGCGTGGAGCGCGACAGGCTCGACGACGCGAAGCGGGCGATCGATCTGGCCCAGAAGCTCGACGCCGACCTGCACCTGCCCAGCGATCACGTGAGCGGCAAGGCGTTCACCGAGGACGGGGGCGGCGACATCGAGATGCACGGCGAGCACTTCCCGGCGGGGTTCATGGGGCTCGACATCGGTCCCGACACGCAGGTGCTGTACAGCCGGCTGATCGGCAAGGCGAAGACCGTGGTGTGGAACGGGCCGATGGGCGTGTTCGAGTGGCGGCCCTTCTCGGTCGGCACGAGCACGGTCGCCAAGGCGATGGGGCGCGCGACCGAGGCGGGCGCGACGACGATCGTGGGCGGGGGCGACTCGGCCGCGGCGGCTGAGAGGTTCGGCGTCGCGGAGAAGGTCAGCCACGTGAGCACGGGCGGCGGCGCGAGCCTGGAGATGCTCGAGGGCAAGGCGTTCGAGGCGGTCGGGCTGCTCGACGACGCCTGACCGAGACCGGCACCCTGCCCCGCGGCCACGGTCGACGAAATCATCGAGTAGGTGCGCAAACGAGGCGGAGCGCAAGCCGGCGCGGGTGAGCCGTGCGGCGAAGGTGCTGCCGATGATCCAGGCAGGCGATGGGCTGAACGATCGGTACCGGTCGTGATGACGCGATCGCGTGCGACGCAAGCGGTCGCTGAGTTGCTGGCCGGGATGTAAGATCGAGAGACGCACGGGCGCTGCGTTGGCAGCAGATCTGTCGATGCGTTTGCGCGTATTTCACTCATCTCGGGGATGCCGAGCACGAATCCCGGGCGGTCTTTGCCGGTGCGTGCCGATTGTTCTTGTATCCGGGCGTCGGTTGTGGCAACCTGTGCAATCGAAGGAGGTTGGTTGTGATTCAGCATATCGGCATGGTGATCGTGTGCGGGTATGTCGCGTCAGCGGGAGTCGCCGCCCAGCAGCCGCCGCCCGACTACGGGCACAACTTCATCACGATCGGGGACGTGGGCAACCGCGGGTACGACCGTGAAGATCTGTTTGGGCGCACCGCGGGCCGAGGCGGCGTGGACTACGAGTACCGCATCGCACGCACGGAGATCACCAGCGTTCAATTCGCCGGCTTCCTGAACGCATGGGAGTCTTCCGGCGGGACGCCGGGCGCTCTCGGAGCCCTCTTCTGGGGCGGTTCCCGCGTTGATGGCCGCTGGGTGGTGCCCGCCGGCAGCGAGCTCCTGCCCGTCGGCGGGATCAGCTGGCGCGAGGCCGCGATCTACTGCAACTGGCTGCACAACGGAGCGCCCACCGATCAGCTCGACGCGTTCCTGGACGGCGCCTACGACACCTCGACCTTCACCGATCAGCCCGACTCGAACGTGCTCGTGAACGACCAGGACGCGCGGCGTCCCGGCGCTCGCTACTGGATCCCCTCGCTCGACGAGTGGCTCAAGGCCGCCCACTGGGACCCCGACAAGAACGGCCCGGGCGACGGCGGCTGGTGGCTCTACAACAACGGCTCCGACACCCGCCCCGAGCCGGGCCTGCCGGGCGTGGGCGACACCGCCGCGGGCCTCGAGTTCGACAACTTCGGCGAGGAGTACCTCATCCCGCTCGAGAGCTACCCCGGCACGCAGACGCCGTGGGGGCTGCTCGATACCTCCGGCGGCGGCACCGAGTGGACCGAAGAGTGGCAACGTGGCCAGTACAAAGAACGGCGAGTCTGGCAGGGCAACACCGCGGGCACGCGGACATACGATCCGTTCGACCCGATTAGCCTTAGCAACGATCTCGCTTGGGTTGATGGATCCGATACCCCGGACCTGGGATTCCCGTACCTCTCGTTCCGTCTCGCATCAGCTGTTCCTGCGCCGGGAGTCGGCGTCGGGCTGGTGTGTGCATTCCCGTTTCTTGTTCGGCGTAGGAGGATGGCCGCGGCGTTGTGTGTGGGCGTCGCGAGCGCCGTCGCCGCCCAGCAGCCGCCGCCCGACTACGGATTCAACTTCGTCACCATCGGCGACGTCGGAAACCGCGGGTACGACCGTGAAGATCTGTTCGGGCGCACCGCGGGCCGCGGTACGGTCAACTACGAGTACCGCATGGCGCGCACCGAGATCACGACCGCGCAGTTCGCCGAGTTCCGCAACGCGTACCAGATCGCCGGGCAGCCCGTCGGCTCGATCAGCCCGTTCTTCTGGGGCGGTGTGTTCGACGGCCAGCAATTTGTGGTCCCGGCGGGAAACGAGTTGCTGCCCGTCGCGGGGCTGAGTTGGCGGGGGGCAGCGGTCATCTGCAACTGGCTGCACAACGGCAAGGGCTCCGACCCGAGCGCCTTCACCAGCGGTGCGTACGATACGTCGACCTTCACCGATGTGCCCGGCTCCAACGTGCTCGTGAACGACCAAGCCATGCGGTCCCCCGGTGCGCGGTACTGGATCCCCAGCTTCGACGAGTGGCTCAAGGCCGCCCACTGGGACCCCGACAAGAACGGCCCGGGCGACGGCGGCTGGTGGCTCTACAACAACGGGAGCGACACACAGCCTGTGATCGGCCTGCCTGGTGACGGTGAAACGACGGCGGGGTACGAGTTCACCGGGTTCGGCGATGAGTACGACATTCCTTTGGAGGCCTACCCGGATACCCAGACACCGTGGGGGCTGCTCGATACCTCCGGCGGCGGGGCCGAATGGACCGAGGAGTGGCTCCGGGGCATTCCCGAGATCAGGGTCGCCCAAGGCAACGCTGCGGGAGATCAGACCTTCCGCCCTGACGACCCAATGGACTTCAGCAACGACCTCGCGTGGGTGCAATCAGGATCCAATCCGGATGTGCGGCTTCCGGAGTTTTCCGTTCGTATCGCATCGGCAGTTCCAACACCGGGGACCGGCGTGCTGCTGGTGTGTGGCTTGGTGAGACTTGTTCGGCGTAGGAGAATGACATGAACAGTCAGGGATTCGCGGTTCTGGCACTGGTTGGTGTGTGCGACGCGGCTTCGGCGCAGACGCTCAACGTCGATGTGTTCCGGACGGGTACCAACACGTGGAGCGGCACGAGTACGCGGCGTATGTGGGCGAGGCGGAGCGCAAGCCGGCGCGGGTGAGCCGTGTGGCGAAGGTGCTGCCGATGATCCGGGCGGGGCGGGGCTGAACGATCTGTACCAGCAGGCTTCGCCCCGTCCTCACACATGGTGTCTGTTTGTTTGGTAAGCTCCGGCACCACTCCTATGTAGGTGTTGATGCCGATGCGATCGCCCAAGACACCCGAGGACCAGAACACCATCATCGGTCTCGGGCCGTACGTGGCGGCGTTCTGTGACTTTCTGCGCCGGCAGAACCAGACGTGCGACCCCGCGCGCACGATCTCGATCGAGGGCGGGTGGGGCTCCGGCAAGTCGACGTTTGTCGAGCAGACGATCAAGCGGCTGCGCGCCCAGAACGTGCCGGTGGTCGAGTTCAAGCCCTGGCTGCACCACAACGTCGATGAACTGTGGATCGCTCTTGCGGAGGCGGTCCACCGAGATATCCGGGGGCAGCTGACGCGTCCGCAGTACACGTGGCGGATGCTCGTGCTTCGGCTGAAGCGGCTGTTTCGGTGGGGGCATACGACGCACCGACGGCATCGGCTGACGCGTTGGTTCATCGTGCTGCTGCTGCTGGTTGTTCTCGGCGTGATCGGTGGCATCAAGCACTTCGGTGGCAGCATTTCCGAGGTCGTGCTCGAACTGCCCGCCTTCGCGAAGACGCTCACATTGGGTGTGACCTCGGTGGTCGCCGGCATCACGGTCGTGCTGAAGCTCCTGCCCTTGCTTGGGCATCGCTCGACGACACCGAAACCCAGCCAGAAGCCGCCGCTCGTGCATCAGCTCGAGCACGAGTTCGCGGATCTGATCAACGCCCTCTGCCCGAAGGGCGAGTGGACCCGGCGTGCCGTCATCTTCGTCGATGATCTCGACCGGTGCTCGGCGATCGGGGTTAGCGAGACGTTCCGGGCGCTCAGCGCGCTCGTCAACGAGAGGATCAACGCGACGATCGTGCTCGCGATCGACAGGGACCGCGTCGCCGCGGCCCTGGCGGCGGACGACAAGCGGCTGACGCCGTTCCACGTCACCAACGGCGCGTCGGGCAGCGATGAGGACGAACGAGAGCGGGCCGTTCGGCTCGGGCACGCGTTCCTCGAGAAGTTCATCAACGTCACGATGCGGATCCCGGCGACGGGGCTGAACCAGATCCCTCGGATGCTGCGCGGCGAGGACCCCGATCCGTACCTCGAGCGGAGCGATCTGGCGGAACGCAGCGAGACCGCGGACGAAGACGCCAGGCTGGCTATTGGCCGGCTCGACAAAGAGTTTGTCTTTCTCGCCAACGACTATCTCCACGGCAACCCGCGGCGGATCTGGCTGTGGAGGCGGGAGATCGAGCTGCGCGTGCTCACGCTCTCGCACCTCGGCCGGTACGACCGGTCGATCGAGCCCACGAGCGACTGCGTCTCGGTGGAGCAGTTGGCCCGGTTCGAACTGCTCACCATCCTGTGGCCCCGGTTCATCGGTGATCTGAAGCGACACCTGTCGCTCGTCAAGTGGCTCTCGGCGTACGAGATCGCCGCGGGGCAGGAGGTGGCGCTGCCCCCGCGTTGGAACGTCCCGCCGCTTGCGCCCGGGGACCCCGGCTGGGGGTGCTTCGAGTACTGGGCCACGCGGCATGGCGAGGAAGCTCTCGCGGGGCTGCTCAGCAGAGAGGACAGCGAGACGCTCACCTCGACAAGCCAGCCGCCCGTCATGGTCCGCATGGATCCGGCACTGCTGCTGATCATGCAGGACGTGCACGCCGGTCCGTGCCGCGGCGCGGACCAGAAACCACCGGTGCACTCTGCGGACGCATCGGAGACACCGCCGGACAGCCCCGCGGCTGACGAGCCACCCGAGGATGCGCCGCCGCCCGGTCTCGCGGCCGAGCCCGATGACGCGGACGCGGCCGAAGCCGAATCGGACACGCAGCCGGCCGAACCGGTAGCACCGGTTGCTGCCGATGAAGACGAGCCGGTCGATGCAGCCGCACCGGTAGCAGACGAGGGGGCCAAGTTCTACGACTCGGAGCTGCGGGCCGCTCGCGCGGCGGTCGAGCGGGCACGGCAGTCCTCCGGCACCGACAGCGCTCGCTACGCGGATGCGCTCAGCCGCCTTGAGCACGTACTTGCGAATCTCGGGCGGTTCGCTGAATCCGAAAGACACGCGAGCCGAGTGCTCGAGATCCGTCGGCGGCTCTACGAGGGCGACCACCCCGATGTCGCCACCAGCCTCAACAACCTCGCGATGACCGTGAAGGACCTCGGGCGGGCCGAAGAGGCCGAGCCGATCTACCGCGAGGCCCTCGACATGACCCGGCGGCTCTACGAGGGCGACCACCCCGACGTCGCGTACAGCCTGAGCAATCTCGCGTCCGTCACCCAGGACCTCGGGCGGGCCGAAGAGGCCGAGCCGATCCACCAGCACGCCCTCGACATGCGCCGGCGGCTCTACGAGGGCGACCACCCCGACGTCGCCACCAGCCTCAACAACCTCGCGTCCGTCCGGTCTGCCCTCGGCCGGGCCGAAGAGGCCGAGCCCCTCTACCAACAGGCCCTCGACATGCGCCGGCGGCTCTACGAGGGCGACCACCCCGACGTCGCCACCAGCCTCAGCAATCTCGCGTCCGTCGCCCAGAACCTCGGGCGGGCCGAAGAGGCCGAGCCGATCTACCGCGAGGCCCTCGACATGCGCCGGCGGCTCTACGAGGGCGACCACCCCGACGTCGCGCGGAGCCTCAACAACCTCGCCGCCGTACGAGTCTCTCTGGGGCGGATGCGCGAGGCGCTCGAACTCGCCACAGAAGCCGCCGAGATGGCCCGCCGGTGTCTGCCTGTGGGGCACCCAAACCGAGAGCTCTACGAAGAGAATCTGGCTTGGCTCCAGAAGCAACTGGAGAGCGACAACGGACCTGATTAAGCGTGACGAGTCGTGCCCGTGGGCTGGAAGCCCATCGGGCACCGCACTGAGTCGGCTTGTCCGACAGCACGCGTGCGCCGCAACGCCTGCTCAATAGCTCCGCACGCGAGCGGAACGACTCTGCAAGCATCCAGCGACACTCGGCAGCCTTGCAGAACGATCCAGCACGCCTCCACAGGCGAGTTGCATGCGAGCGGTGCCGTTCTGCAAACCCCCAGAACCGCTGCGCAGGCCTGCATCGGCAAAAAGTTGGCCTGAAAGTCTCCCTCCAACTTCAGCCAGCCCCCCGCACGATCGATACCCCCGTGCCGCGGGGCGGACGGGGCCGGCAGTGGACCGGACCAGGATCGTTCGCAGGGCTGCGGGGCCGCGCGGGCCCCGCTCCCCCACCGCAACGCGGGCACGGAGACCCGAGCCATGAGCATCATCCCCCGAACCGTCCCCGAGAAGATCGCCTTCTTCGAGAACCACCTGACCGTGTGGGCCACCAACGCCGCGGCGATCGGCATCGACCCGGCGCAGGCGACGCAGATGGCGGGGCTCACGGTCGCGGCCCGGGACGCGTACAACGCGGCGCTCGCGGCGCGGCAGGCGGCGCAGGCCGCGACGCTCGCGCAGAACGAGGCGATCGACGCGATGGCCGGCTTCGGCGGCGACCTGATCAAGACCATCCGCGCGTTCGCGGAGACCGAGAACGACCCGTCGGTCTACGCGACGGCGCAGATCCCGGCGCCCAAGCCCCGCACGCCGCTCGGGCCGGCGCCGACCCCCGAGAACCTGGCGGCGAACCTGACCAACGCGGGCGCGATCTCGCTGAG
>JANQQZ010000154.1 GCA_028284805.1 Phycisphaerales bacterium | reverse complement strand
TCGCGCGAGGGGCTCGACGAGATTGGGCTCGCGGGCCCGACGGACGCGGCGCTGGTCGAGGGCGATCGGGTCGAACGCATCGAGATCGAGCCGTCCGCGTACGGGCTGCTGGACACGCCGCGTGAGGGGCTTGTCGCGGACGGCGTATCCGAAGCGGCGGGGATGATCCGGCGCGTGCTGGCGGGCGAGGGCGGCGGGGCGCGCGACATCGTGGTGGTCAACGCGGCCGCGGCGCTCTGGGTCGCTGGCGTGTGCCATTCGATCGCGGAGGGTGTGCCGATGTCACAGGCTGCGATCGACTCTGGGCGCGCGAAGGACGTGCTCGACCGTCTTGCAGCACGATCCGGCGCGGCCTGAGCCGGCACTCCTGCCCTAGTCGTCGATGATCTTCACGACGCGGCGCGCGACCTTGTCGGGGTAGAGGACGCGCTCGTACGCGGACGAGTCGTCGTCGACCACGAGGGCCCGCGCGGTGGGCTTGCCCTGGGCGAGTGACTCGGGGTTGGGCTCGATGACGACCATCGCGTCGTAGCCCAGTTCGGCTTCATCGAACCAGGACCGCATCTGTCGTGCCGCGTCCTTGGCGCTGGTGGAGCCGATGCCGCGGGCGGCGCGGATGTCGGCGAGGAGCTCCACGCTGTGATCCGACGCGTCGGTGGTGGTATCGGCGACGTCGAAGCCGAGTGTGCGGAGCTGGTCGACGGTCTGCTCCACGCTCGCCTCGATGTAACGCTCGACGGGTTGGTTGAAGGTGCTGACGACGAGCACGCTCAGGTGCTCGCCCGCGGCGACGGGGAGCGAGGTAACAGGCGGTTCGGGCGGCGTGGGGGCTTCGGCGTGCGCGTCGGCGTGGGCCCTGACGTGGTCGCTGATCGGCGCGGGCAGGCGCTCGGTGACGGCGACGCGGCCCCCGTCGCCCCGGTTGAGCATGACCACCGAGACGGGGATGCTGATGAGCCCGATGACGACGCCGATGGCGACCGCGGCGCCGGGGTTGAGTCCTGCGGTCTTGTCGCGCTGGGTGCGCAGGTTGCGGCGGCGCTGAGCGACGCGTGTGACGGCGCGCTTGCGGCGCTCGCTCGCGCGTGCGCGGGCGTTCTTGATCTGCTCGTGCGCGGCCCGGCGGGCGGGGCTGGGCTTGGGCCTTGGCGTGCGCCGCCGCACGCTGCCCATGGCCTCGTCGATGGCCTGGTCGACCTCGCGGACGGCGCTCTCGATGGTCTCGTCGACCCCGTCGACGTCGTAGCGGCCCGACCACCAGTTGGCAACACGGACCTTGGGTTTGGGCTTCGGCTCCGCACCGGGCGCTGGCTCGGGGTTCACGGACGGCTCGGGCGCAGGAGGCGGGACCGGGACGGCCTGGGGCTCGGCGGCGGGAGCCTGCGGTGCGATGCTCTCTGGGTCCTGACCGCCCACGCTCGGGAGCATGGCGGGCGTGACCTTGAAGGCATCCTGGGCCGCCAGCACCACGTCGAGATCGCCCAGCATCTCGGCAACCGAGGCGTAGCGCTTGTCGTAGTCGGTCATGCCTCTCCGGATGATCCAGCGGATCGCTTCCGGGCAGCGCTTGGTGATCTGGCTTAGCCCGCCGTGCGCGGGGAAGGAGCCCTCGATGGTGGCGTACATCACCGCAGCAGCGGCGTAGATGTCGAACTTCTCGCCGTTGACCTCGTTGACCTTGACGCCCTTGAGGGCCATGCGGACGAGTTCGGGGTCACGGAAGTACTCGGTGCCGTGCGTGGTGAGCGTCATCGCGGAGCGCAGGGGGGTGATGAGGCCCAGGTCGACGATGTGGGCCTCATCGTGGTCGACGATGATGTTGTCGGGCTTGATGTCCTTGTGCCACAGGCCGCCGGTGTGGTAGCGGTTGAGTGTGAGCAGGACGTCGCGCCCGTAGCCGAGGAGCTTGGTGATCGCGAGATCGCCCAGCCCTTCGGGCCCCGCGTCGGCGTGGGCGCGCTGCGTCACGATGCTCAGCGGCTCGCCCGGGATGTAGCGCATGACGTAGAAGAACCGCTCGTTGGTCAGGTCGTGCTCGAGGATGAGACCCAGCCGCTTGGCGGCGTCGAGCGCGCGGCTCTCGCGGATGATCTGAGGGAGGGTCGAGCCCTCGTGCACGGAGAAGGTCTTGATGACGACCTGGTCGACCTCGCCCACGCCCCGCTTGATGAACGCGGCGTTCTTGAGCTCGTCGGGCTGGGCGATGTAGAGCTTGCCTCCCGAGCCGCCGCCCGCGAGCGAGCCGACCACGGTGTAGCCATCGAACTGGTTCTTGCGCCCCCGGGGCTTGTCGCGTCCCGGGGCGGCGGCGACGACCTCGGGGAGGCGACGCTCGAAGCCATCGATGAGGGGGTGCAGGCCCACAAGCCGGAGCGGGTGCCCGATGGCGATGCGGTAGAGGCAGAGCCCTGCGGACTTGATCTCGCCCGAGACCGCCCGCCCGTAGTGCGCGCTGGCGGACCAGCGCCCCACCACGACCGAGAGCACGGTCAGCACCATGAAGACCGGGATGACCAGGATCGTGCCGACGAGGCGGAAGATGTCGGTGATCCACCGACCGATGGTGGCGAAGACGTGACCGATCACCTTCGCGATGATCTTGACGAGGGGCACGAAGAGGAAGACGAAGATGACGGCCGCGGCGATCCCGCCGAAGATCACGCCAAGAACGGTGAGGATTTCTGGTCCCATCGTGCGTTTCCCCCGAAACTGGGCACCGGCAGGTTCCGGCTACTGCCCCATACGGGCGGCTTCTTCGTCGAGGCGGCGCAGCTCTTGCTGCTGGTGGTAGATCTCGGCGATGGCCTCGTCGAAGAGCCCGTCGTCGGCCTTGGTGGGATTCAGGCCCACGCCGTTTCGCTCGGCCTCGTCGCGCTCCTCTTTCGTGAAGCTGAACTTCCCGATCACGTCGCGGAGTTCTTCGCGGAGAACGTCCCGCACCTTGGCGAGTCGCCGGCTGACGGTGGGCTCTGAGACGCCGACCTGGGAAGCAACGTCCTTGCCCGGGGTGCCGTCGAGGACACGCATCCGGTAGATAGAGAAGTCCATGAAATCGGTCTTGTGCTCGACGTTGCGGATGGCCTTCTCGACCTTGGCCCTGAAGACGGCGGCCTCGTAGGCCTCGTCAACGCCCTGGTCAGCGGAGGCGGTCATCCACTCCTCTTCGAAGGAGGCCCCGCGGTTGCCCGCGCCGCGCTTGAGGGCCATGCGTTTGTCGATCTCGTCGCCCAGGACGTGCTTGGCGATGGCGAGCAGCCAGGTGCTGAATCGGGCGCCGCGGGCGGGGTCGTAGCGGTCGATGCAGTCGGAGAGCTGTGCGAGGGTCTCCTGGGAGAGGTCGCGAACGGTCTCGAGCCCGATGCGTCCCTGGCCCCACTTCGTGAGCTGGGCGCGCAGGACGGGCCCGAAGGTCTCCCAGAGCTCGAACCAGGCCTCCTGATCGTCGGACCTGAGCCGGGCGATGAAGCCGGTGGTGACGTTGCTGAGCATCCCCGCTGATTCCCCGCTGAATTCCCCGCTGGTGGGCTCGGGAGTCGTTCCCGGGCCCTCGGCGGCGTTGTTCGGCGTCGGTGGGCCCGGGTTTCGTCCGGGCCTGGCCGCCGCCTCAGTGTACCCGCGGGGCCGCAAATGGCGGCGGGATTGGAATTTATGGATTCGCAGACCCTGGCGTGAAATCGGCGGGCGGGCGGGGCCAAGAAGGGGTCGTGACACAGACTCGCCGGTCCGGGCCGCGGCGTTCGCGGGGGGGACACGGCGAGAGAGCGAGTTGGTTGGCAGCTCAGCAAGGAGGCCTTGATATGGCCGGTTTCGTGTGCAACGCGGTACGAGTTGGAGTGATCGGAGCGCTCGGCGTTGGCGCGGCGTTCCTTGTGGCCGAGGCTGCACAGCCCGGCAGCGCCCGAGCGATCGTCAAGCAGGCGGGGCACAACGTCTCGAATGCGATCAACAGCAACATCGACGACCCCGTCGCGCTGCGTCAGCAGTTGCGTGACCTCGAGGGTCAGTATCCGAAGAAGATCGAGGCGGTCCGCGGTGACTTGGTTGATCTTCAGGCTCAGCTGAGCCAGTTCGAGCGTGAGCTCGCGGTCGCAGAGCGTGTCGTGGCGCTCGCGGACCAGGACCTTGGCGAGATGCAGCACCTTCTCGCCAAGGCAGAGGACGCACGGTCGACGCATCGCATCGTGCGTGTCCGGTTCGACAACGAGTCGATGGACATGAGCGAGGCGTATGCCAAGGCCGAGCGCATCCGCCAGCTGCGCGACAGCTACGCGACCAGGGCGGGCGAGATCGAGCGTGACATGGGATTCCTGATGGAGCAGGAGTCGCACTTCGGCGAGCTGCTGAAGACGCTCGAGACCGAGCAGGCTCAGTTCCAGAACCAGCTGTGGCAGCTCGACCAGCAGATCGACGCGGTCGCCCGCAACGAGCGTCTGCTCGAGATCCTGGAGAAGCGCCAGCGGACGCTGGACGAGATGAGCCCGTTCTCGGCCGAGAGCCTGGACCAGGTCACGAGCCGGATCGCGAAGATCAAGGCTGAGCAGGAGGCTCAGATGGAGTCGCTGACCCGGAAGAAGGTCGAGACCGATTACGAGACCCGTGCTCAGATCCAGGTCGACGCCGAGAGTGAGGCCGAGATCACCTTCGAGGCCGAGCTCGACGAGATCGAGGTTGGTGAGGCGATCGAGGGCGACTTCGAGGTCCGCCTGCCCGGGCTCGGCACGAACTGAGCGACCCGTGACATCGGCCGCCCGAGGGACCGGGCGGCCCGGGGGCTGACCCCGCTGCCGGCGGCGTTTCCTGAGAAGATCGGGAGACGCCGCCGGCTCTTTTTGCGCTGTCGGTTGGCAGGCGGAGTTGGCCCGGCCTTGCTCACGAGCGTGATCGGGCGGCGATGTCGGTTATAGTCTCCGGTTCGTCCGGCGGAGCCCGGGCCAGGTTTGATGGGGGTGTCCCGCTGTTCGACCGCTTCTTCCGCTATCTGAGTCTTGACCTGGGGATCGATCTCGGGACCTGCAACACGCTCGTGGCGGTTCGCGGGCAGGGCATCGTGCTGAACGAGCCGAGCGTGGTCGCGGTGCACAAGGGGACCAACCGCGTGCTCAAGGGCGGGCAGGCGGTCGGCTGGATGGCCAAGGAGATGCTGGGCAAGACGCCCGGGTCGATCACGGCGATCCGCCCGCTGCGCGACGGCGTGATCAGCGACTTCGACGTCACCGAAGCGATGCTGAACTACTTCATCAACAAGGTGCGCGGGAAGTACAGCTTCGTGCGCCCGCGCGTCGTCATCAGCGTTCCCAGCGGGATCACGGCGGTCGAGAAGCGCGCGGTGACGGACTCGGCGGATCGAGCGGGCGCGAGCCGCACGTACCTGATCGAGGAGCCGATGGCGGCGGCGATCGGCGCGGGCCTGCCCTTTGCCGAGGCGACCGCGAGCATGATCGTCGACATCGGCGGCGGGACGACCGAGGTGGCGATCATGTCGCTCGCCGACATCGCGGTGTGCGAGAGTGTGCGCGTGGCGGGTGATGACATGGACGAGGCCATCATCAACCACATGAAGCGGACATACAACCTGATGATCGGTGAGCAGACCGCGGAGCGGATCAAGATCGAGATCGGCTCGGCTGCGGAGGCGGACGGCGCGGAAGGCAGCATCGACGTGCGAGGTCGTGACCTGATCTCGGGCCTGCCTCGCAAGGCAACGATCAGCGCGGCGGAGATCCGCGAGGCGCTGCAGGAACCCGTCAGCGCGATCATCGACACGGTGACGCGGACGCTCGAGAGGGCCGAGCCCGAGCTGGCGGCGGACCTGGTCGAGAACGGGATCATGCTCGCGGGCGGCGGTGCGCTGCTCCGGGGTCTGCCGACGGTGCTGAATCGCGCAACGGGGCTGAACGTGCAGATCGCGGACGACCCGCTGACGTGCGTCGCCCGCGGGACGGCGATCTTCCTCGAGCATCTCGAGGAGTGGAAGGACGTTCTCGAGAACGACCTGGATCTCTGACGCCTGTGCGGCGGGTGATGGGAGTCTGACGGGTGTCGGCACGCGGCGGGTTCATCACGTCCGGGCGGGTGCTGGCTCTCTCGATCACGGTCTGCCTCGTGTGCGCGGTGCTGCCCGTGCGATATCTGGGCTGGGCGGACGCCGTGTCTGGCGTAGTGGTGCGGCTCGTCGCGCCGGTGAGCCACCTCGGCAAATGGATCGGCGACCTGGCGGCGCGGTCCGAGACGGAGAACCACCCCGACCCGGAGATCGGGCGCCTGCAGGAACTCGAGTCTCTGCTCCGCGCGCAGGAGATGAGGATCGCCGAGCTTCGCGCGATGCTCGACGCCCTCGAGCAGGGTGACATCCTGCCCGAGGCGCGGGTCAAGCAGTTGGTGGGCCAGGTGTTCAGCACGGCCGCGAGCCGATCGGAACAGACCATGCTCGTGCAGCGTGGTGCGCGTGACGGCGTTGTGGAGGGAGCGGTCGCGGTGGTGCGGGGTCGGCACATGCTGGGCGCGGTGTCGGCCGTGAACAACTCGTTCTGCGTGGTGACGCCTCTGGTTGCGTCGAACTCAGGGCCTGTCGAAGTCACGGTGCACACCGCGGGAGGCGAGGGGCCGGGCGTGCGGTTCACGGTGGCGCCGACGGGCGAGGGGACGCTGCGCGGCCCGGGCCAGTTCCGAACCGAAGGCGCCGAGCAACGCCCGGTCGAGGTCGCGGTGGGCGACGAGGCCTCGCTGAGCGATCCCGCGATGGCGCCGCACTGGGGGCTGCTGGTCGGTGACGTGATCGCGGTCGAACGCGACCCATCG
>JANQQZ010000143.1 GCA_028284805.1 Phycisphaerales bacterium | reverse complement strand
TCAGGCGATCATTGCCGTGCTTCAACTCATCCCAGACGACTTCATCGACATCAACGATGTCATCGACAGCCAGCTTGACGCCTTGCTTGGCCGGGTTGGCCTCGACGCCGTTCTCCAGAGCATTCAGACAGAACTGTGCTCACGCATTCCAGGCGCGAACGATGCGTTCCAGGCTCCACTGGACGCTCGCGACGTAACGGTGACAGCGAGTATGTCTGGCGGCACGATCCAGCAAACCCGCGATGCGATCATCTACACGTGTCCTTCTGATCCGGATCCCTCCGGGCCCGGAACGATCGATCTCGATATCTCGTTCGCGCTGTGCGGGTCCGCATCGGCAGCAGCAACAGCAGCGATTCCATGCGAAGCAACCCAGAATGTGGTCGTGACGATTGGTGACAACGGCCCGGCGAATGACGATATCTTTGAGGCAAGCGTCGATGGCCAGGTTGTCGTGACCATGAATGCGCCGACACGGTCGATCTCAGGATCAATCGAGCTCGCGCCGGGGACATACACGCTGCGGATGCGTGGTTTGGCGGCTCCCGATGGGATTGGCACGTACTTCGTGCGAGTGAGCGGTGCAACGCTTGCCGGACCAGGCGGATGCGGCTCTTCGTGCACCCAGGCGAGCGGCACGGATCTATCCGCCGGGCAGGTGTTTTCCTGGACGCTCACTGTACCCGGAAGCGGAAACTAATTGCGATGCGAGGCGATACGATGAACACACGCAGAGATGCACTCATTCTCACCGCAGCGCTGTCCATGACCGGCAGCGCCGGAGCCCAGTTCGTCGGTGATATCTTCTTCGAACAGCCGACCGTTACGGTCGTGGAAGGCGACACCGCGGAACTCATCGTCAACCTGTTCACGGGTACCCGCCCGCACGGGGGTGTTGCGTTCGATCTGCTCTTCAACAGTTCGGAGCTTGTGGTCGAGGACGTCCGGCTCAGCCCCGGAAGCGGCCTGGATGCAGTCAGCTTCCTTCAGAAGGTACAGCGCGTAGGCATCGCGGCCTTCAACGACAGCAGCACATCGTCCCCGATCGGTACGGCTTCAATCGCAACCATCGTCGTCCGACCGCTCGGACAAGCCGGCGATTCGACATCGGTTGGCATAGAGCCAATCCAGGTCGTTGACGCGAACGGCGGCTTCTTCTCGCAGTCCAACGGATTCGGCGCGACGATCACCGTGGTCCCGAGCTCCGCTCCCGATCCGACGACCATGAATCGCGTTGTGCTCGGAAGCGAACCACTCGCGTTCATCGCCGATGGGCTCCCGATGGCGGTTCTCGCCCCATTCGGGCGGGAGATCATGATGCACGAGCTCGTGGACGGGAGTGATGCAGGAACGCTCGCGGTGACGCCAACCATCGCCATCGACCCGGACGCGCCTTCGGACGGCGTCACGTGCGTAGGGGACACCAACGGCGACGGTGCGCTGACACCAGCCGACTTCAGCGCATGGATCATGGCATTCAACTCGCAGAGCGACTCCTGCGATCAGAACGGCGACGGAGAATGTACTCCCGCAGACTTCAGCGCATGGATCATGAACTTCAACCTGGGTTGCTGATCGATGCGTTCAGATTCATCACGAACCTGAACACCACGCCCGATCTCCGAGCACACCACGACACAACTCGCGAGTGCGGCATGCCTGCGCCTGAGGAGCCAACAAACACCGTCGGGCAATGTGTATTCAGCTTGTCTCCCTGCTGCGAATTGCGTGAGCCTTGCCGGAACATGCGAGCAGCAGCTTTCCGCTCCCGACCCCATCCGAGCACACCCCGCCGAAGACCAGTGACTCGGTGATCCTCTCGGCAGACCGCTGCCGATCGCATTCAGACGCTTCCATCGCTCAAGCATTCATAGCATGCCGGACACCTCACCAAGGCGACACATCGCATAAGGCTCGCAGCCAGCAGCCCCGGCTCGGTGTTCACACGACCACCCGGCTTCCAGTGGAACCCGGGCCGAGCGTTCAGGGGCAACCCGCATTGAAGTTGTTGAGCCAGGCGTTGAAGTCTGCCGGTAGGCAGGCTCCGTCACCGTTCTGGTCACACCCACAGATCTGCTGGGTGTTAAAGGCCAAGATCCAAGCATGGTAATCGGCTGGTGAGAGTTGGCCGTCTTGATTGACATCGGCCACGCATTCCCTTGGGGTCGAAGCTGGATCGGCCCAATCGGCTCCGCATGGGTCGTGCAGCTCGTCGTAGTCGAGTGCGCCATCCTCATCGCGATCGATGCCGATCCGATCGCCGGTGCCGTCGGGCACGACCGTGAAGGTGAGCGAGTTGTCGGGCTGGGTCGAATCCTGCGCCAGAAGGACCAAGTCGGCATGAGAGATCAGCGGCTCAGAGGCCGTATCGGATCGGTACATGTGCTCGGCGAGCAGCACGTTGTACTCCGCCCACGCCCAGCCCCGCCTCTCGCCCGCGATGGTTCCACGCGCAACGAGTCCGACGTACTTCTCGAGATCGAGGACCGGCGCCATCTTGTCTCGCTCGAGGATGGGGAAGACCTCGGCTTCGAGCTCCGCGGTGCTGCCCGTTGGAAGCGGGCCGCCCGTCAGAGTCGTCTGATACCCAACCGCCGCGTGAGAGTCGTTGCTGTTTACTCCTACCGGGAGTGGCCCGGTACCGAAAATCGGATCCGTCGCAATATCTCCCGAGGTCGATTCAGAGCCCGCAAATGACAGCAGGAACGCTGTAAATGCAGCCAGAGTCTCCTGATCATCTTGGACAGATGCGTTGGTGAGTGTTCCTAGGTTGATACTGAACTGGCTGACAAACGCTTCGAGGGACGAAAAGTGTCCGTCGGGTGAGTACCCAAAGCCAATCACGCTGTCATCGCGCAGGTGGTTGTACCCGGTACGTTCGTACAGGTTTCTCAGCTGCGGAACCTTGAAGGAAACGTTTGACAACGAGTCCATCCTGTGGATCAACAGGTGTTCCTCACCATTGGGAGACGGGAAACTGTTCGCCATGAGGCCTCCCATGCCATCTGGAACGCTGCTCCGTCCCGCTCCGGTCGGGATGGTGTGGCAGGTGGCACATCGACCTCCCAACGCGATGCCTGGAACGTCCGTGTAGAGTTCACGGCCGATGATTGCGCTTGCGGTGTTCGTTCCCGAGTCACCAAGCGGGTCCTGCCCTGGGACTGCGGGAGCACCGGGAAATCCCTTCGGTGTGGTCCAGTGCCCTTCGAGCGAGACCGTGCTGGAAAGCGAGTTGTCCAGGTTCCGGTACGGATTGGGCGGGTAGTAGATCGTGGCAAGGAAGTCCTCAAACTGCTGCATCTGCACCGCATCCAGCACGGCAACGTTGCCCACCGGGATGTCGGCTCCGAGCAGCTCGTGGTAGGCGCCGTTGAAGTGCTCGATCCCCGTGCGGTCTCCTCGCCAGTGATGCGGTTCCTTGCCGATGATGTCCTGCAGCGTCTGCGTGAGCATCGGCCCCTTCATGGGGTGGAAGTCCTTGCACCCACCAGTGACGTCAACGCAGTTGCCCTGGAATGGCTCGACCACCCCTGCGGGGTTGCCAAGATCCCATGCGAGCCGATCGGTTCGCCCATCGATGTGGCACGATGCGCAAGAGACGTAGCCCAGCCCGCTGAACTCGTGCGTGTCGTACAGGAACTTGCGGCCCTCGGTGATCGCGTCCGGAGTCGGATCGAACAGGTCGACGGTCTGCACATGCGATGCGGCGCCGGCGACCGTGGTATCCAGCACCGTGATCGACGCGGAGAATTTGTTCATCACATAGAGCCGATTCGCCGAAGCATCGGCAACCAACCCGGTCGGTCCCTCGCCGACTTCGACCGGCTGGGCCGCGACGCGCTGGAAGTCACCCGCCCCACCGCCGCCAACGGGCTCGATCTCGATCAGGTTGTTCGAGCCCATGCCCGCGACGAAGCCCCGCTGCGAGTTGATCCAGGTGATGGCGCGGGGATCACCGACCGACTGCTCTCGCACCGATTGTGGCGCTGACGTAAAGGAAGGGCCTGCGGGATACGACAGGTGGGTGTTCACATCAGACGTCCCAGTCGCACTCGGGCTGCCCTGGGCGAAACCGCCAGCGAGCACACGAAGAAATCGGCCGTTAAGGTTGGGCTCGTACCTGACCTCGTTGATCGCGTCGGTCCCGACGACCGTGATCACGTCGGAACCCGAATCGGGTCGGATACCGATCGCCATGACCGCGTTGAGCATCTCGCCTGCGTAGGTGGGTGTCCAGATGGGGTCCGGTCCTGAGTCGTCGAATCCGTCCGCGTCGATGACGGCAACATCGTGATCGAGCAAGTCCCAGCCATCGATGCGCCCGGCAGGAGTGAGCAGGTCGGTGCTGCCTGCGGGCAGGGAAAACGCGTCGGTCCACGCCACCCCGTTGTCATCAACCCAATCGGTGCCCTGTTTCCTCACGATCAGCCCGACGTTGGGAGCCTGATCCGTTGCGGGATTGAACGCAGAGATAGCCGGACTGAACTGCTTCTCGGTCTGGTCACCGGGCAAAAACACCGTGTTGGGCGGCGGGTTGATCCACGTCGGAGTTGGGAACATCGCCGCGACGAGTGGATCGCGCTCATCGCCTGGAATACTGGGATCGTCCCAGTATGGGTTGACGCCCGGGTTGTTCACGGCCTGCGACGGGCTCGGCGGATTCGAATCACCTGCCAGGATCGTTGTACCGTTCGCAGACTCGAAGATTGCTGCATAGACCGTTCGGCCGTCCGCGCTCACGCACAGAGCCCGCGGGTCCTCGCCTTGTATCGCGATCTCGCCGAACAGGGCGCCCGTGTCGACGTCGAACACCTGGATGGTGTCTGCCTGGCTGCAGCTCACAAACGCGTGAACCTCGACCGGGATCAATCCAAGCTCGGACGTCGTTGCAAACACGACGTCTGCGGGTTCATCCGCAGTCGCGATCGTCCGTACGACTTTGCCAGAGGTTGTGTCGATGACGGACACGCTGTCGGAGATGTGATTCACAACCCACAGCTCTGTGTTGGTTCGGAAGCGTGCAGACACGGGATCGAGTCCAACATCGATCGCGGCAGAGGGAGTCAGCGAGCCGTTCAAGCTGTCGACAGAGAACAACTCAACGCGATTGTCGGCGGTGTTGACAGCCGCCAACAAAGCGCCGCTTGGCGAGAGGGCGATCGGACTGACGTGAGGAGACTCCCAGTTCACGAACGAACTGGTCTGTGCATTGATCGAGACGGTCGTTCCAAACAACACAACGCAAGAAGCAGATGTCATAGTCCGATTCATGGCGGTCCTCCAGTTGTTGGCCAGGTGGCCATCTAAATATAAACAAATCTGGAAGTCATGACAATCGGATCTGGTGAATAAGTAACTATGGAGCCATCTTGGCGACACCCCGCTATCGAGCCAAGTTAAGACTCTTTCATCACAATGCTCTGTCAAGAATGGAGTTAGAGATGATTCTGAAATCGCACTGTTCACAACTGCCAGCACGCGGTCAGACGTCTCGATCTGGTGCGGCACACGCAAATGCGTCTCCGCCACACAGACGGCAACACGGCCGCCCAGAACGAGGCGAAGCACGGACCTCAGCGATACCAAGGCAACGAGGGCGTGGAATGGGGCTCAGGCGTGCCCTCGTGGCTGGTCTTCCACGACCCGTAAGCGCACCGCTGGCCGTCACGAACGCGAACCAAGCCAACCAGCATCGCACACGATCGCGCAGCACACTCCCGCACCCGATGCCTGGGATCGCATAACAGCACGGAGAGCTTTGTGGCGTCTGGCCTTCTGCACGAGCACTGCGAAACGACGCGGCTCGGCGGGAACGGCCGAAATGGGCAGAGGCGGACTTGAACCGCCGACACCGGCATTTTCAATGCCGTGCTCTACCAACTGAGCTACCTGCCCGGCAACGCGAACAATAGCGTCCCAGCCCGTCCGGTCAACGCCCGAGAATGCGAGTAGCATCAGCCCATGGGAGATACTGTGACCGCTGCTGATCCGCTGCTCGAGGTCCGCGATCTGCATGTGCACTTCGGGCGCCGCGGCGAGGTGCGGGCGGTGGATGGCGTGTCGTTCGATCTCGCTGCGGGCCGCACGCTCGGGCTGGTCGGGGAGTCAGGATCCGGCAAAACGACGGTGGGCAGGGCCGCGCTGCGGCTGATCCCGGCTACGTCCGGCACGGTGATCTTCGACGGAACGGACGTGCTGTCGGCGTCGGGCGGCCAGCTGCGTGAGCTGCGTCGGTCGATGCAGATCATCTTCCAGGATCCGGCGGGCTCCCTGAACCCGCGCATGCGGATCCGGGACATCGTCGCGGAGCCGCTGCGGGTGCACGGCGTGGTGCCCCGGGGCGCGATCAACGACGAGGTGCGCGGGCTGCTGGAGCGGTGCGGCATGCCCCGGTCGGCCGCGGAGCGGTACCCGCACGAGTTCTCCGGGGGGCAGCGTCAGCGGATCGGGATCGCGAGGGCGCTCGCCGTGCGGCCCAGGTTCATCGTGTGCGACGAACCCACCAGCGCGTTGGACGTTTCGATCCAGAGCCAGATCATCAACCTGCTGCGAGAACTGCAGGACGAGTTCGGCCTCAGCTACCTGTTCATCAGCCACGACATGGCGGTGGTCCGGCACATGTGCTCGCGGATCGCCGTCATGACCAAGGGCCAGATTGTGGAGATTGGGGAGCGAGACCAGATCCTCTACGATCCGCGACACGACTACACGAAGCGGCTGCTCTCCGCGGTGCCCAGGGTCGAGGCGGCGTTGGCCTGAGCGAGCCCCTCGCCCCACCACCGCTCCGCCCAGAGCACCAGGTTCAGCACGGGCCAGGCAAGGTTCCAGTGACGCTGCGGATCTTCGAGCAGCGCCGCGAGCAGCGCGGGCTGGACGATCGACTGCGCAACGCGTGAGGATCGGGCCGCGGCGACACCAGAAGCCATCCACCGCTCGAAGGGCACAGGGAAGCTGGCCTTGGTTCGCTCGAGCACGCCGCGGGGCACACGGTCGCGGAGGGCGGCGCGGAGCGCAAGTTTGGTGCGCGTCGCGGGTGTGGACCCAGACGGATCGAAGAGACGCTCGATGGGGATCGCTGCTGCTGCAGACGCCACACGGGCATCAGCGAAGGGCGTGCGTCCCTCGACCGACTCGAGCATCGTCGCAGAGTCGAGCCTCTGAAGGAGCATCGGGAGGTTGACGGCTCGCTGGAACCGCAGCCTCGCTTCCGGGCCCGGGCCCCCGCCCGCTCGCTCGAACGCGGACTCATACAGCTCGACGATCACCGACTCGTCTTCCGACGCTTTCGCGAGCGAGCCCACCAGCAGCAGCGGCTTGATCTCCGCGGGCACCCACGCGTTGGACTCGAGCTCGTGACGGCCCGGGCTGTCCGTGCACGTCGACGCGGCGCTGAGCGGGCCCTCGTAGCCCGCGAAGAGCTCATCAGCCCCCTCGCCCGAGAGGGCGACGACCTGGCCGTCGCGTTTCATGGTCCGGGCGATCAGGCGGATAGCGACCTCGTTCGGTGTGGCGAGCGGGAGGCCTGTGCGATCGATAGTGTCAAGCCAGAGCGAGCCAAACGTCGGTTCATCGAGCAGCGCCGTGTGGTGCGTGGTGCTGAAGGTGCGTGCGACCGCAGCGGCGTGATCGGGATCGCCCTCGTCGGCGTCGGCACCCGCGCAGTACGTCAGCAACTCGTGCAGCTCTTCGCGGGCGCTGCCGACGATGATGGTGCTGTCGAGACCGCCCGAGAGCATCGCACAAAGCGCCCTATCCGATCGCAGGTGAGCGTGCACCGATTCGATGATCGTGTCGCGAAGCCCTTCGTCGGTTGGCTCGGCGTTGCAGGCTTCGATCTCGATTCGGTTGACGGCGGGATCGCGACACGGGGCGTCGAGCGAGAAGGTCAGCGCCTCACCGGGTTCGACGGCGTGCACGCCCGCAAAGAGTGTCTGGCGGCGCATGGTGGTGCGCACGGACGAGAGGTACAGGCTCACGCCCAGCGGATCGGGCTCGGGCGTGAGGTCGGGGTGAGCGAGCAACGCCTGGATCTCGCTCGCGAAGGCAACACGTCCTGGAAGGTGGGCCCAGAAGAGCGGCTTGATGCCGAGCGGGTCGCGGGCGAGTGTGAGCGTGCGCTCACGGGTGTCAACGAAGGCGAGGGCGTACATCCCACGCAACCGTGCGAGCGGCCTGCGCTGTGCGAGCCAGCGGAGCAGGGTCTCGGTATCGCAGGTCGTCGCCCACGCGCCGTCGAGTTCGTCACGCAGCTCGGCGTCGTTGTAGAGCTCGCCGTTGTAGGCGAGCACGAACCGGCCGTCTGGAGAACACATGGGCTGGTGCCCCGCGGGTCCGGGGTCGATGACGGCGAGGCGTCGGTGGACGAGGGCAGCCCCGGGGCCGATCCAGGTGCCAGCGTCGTCGGGGCCCCGGTGGGCCATGACGTCGCGCATCCGCTCGAGCTCACGACGCGAGGGGAGGGGGTTCCCAATGACACCGGCGATGCCGCACATGCGGTCTTCATCGGCCTCGGCGGCGCGTCCCGGTCAATCGGGCGGGCTGGTTCGTTCGAACCGCCATCTCGTTCCGGCGACGGGTTGGCCCTCCCATCGCCTGACGCGCTCTCCAAGTTGAACCGTCACGTCTAGAAAGTCGGGCCAACCGACAACGTCGAGCACGTCACCCTCGCTCACGAGATCGACACGCCCGCGTCCGCCCGAGACGGGCCCGGTGTAGTCGAGATAGAGCCGCCGGTGGTCATCGATCCGCTCGGCATCGAACCCGTCGGTTGTTGGCAGATCGGGTCTGCCTGCGAGGCGGAAGGTCGGCAGATGCTCCGCCCGGGAGCCGTCGACCTCGATAAGCCAGTCGATGTGCCAGCTGGTGTCGGGGAGCGTGTGCTTGAGCAGGACGGTCCGCATGGGCGGCTCTCGCGCGTTGTCGGCGGTGCGGCTAGACTGCGCACTTGGCAGCAGGAGGTTCGCCAATGGACAGTAGTCGTGGAACGACGGGATGGATGTTCGCCGCGGTTCTCGCCCTCTCCGGGGTGCTTCTGGGGGGCCTTGGCGGTTGCGAATCGGGCCCCTCGCTTCAGGCGATGCGGTCGCAGGGCGACCGAGCGCTGGAGCAGCGGGAGTACGCCCAGGCAGTCGAGTGGTACGAGATGTACGTCGGGCGTCGCCCGATCGAGCCGGAGGTTCGGTACCGCCTGGGAACGGCGTACCTCGGCCTGAAAAAGCCGGTGAAGGCTCGCGAGGAGTTCCTGCAGGGGCTCGAGATCGACAACGAGGTCGACCGGTACATCGAGGGGATCGCAGCGGCCTTGGTCGAGACCGGGCAGCGGGATCAACTCTTCACGGTTCTCCGCCAGCACGCGATGAACACGAGGCAGCCCGAGGACTACGTGCTCTTCGGGAAGTTCGCGTCGATCGTGGGCGATCCGGACACAGCAGAATTGGCCTTCCGCGAGGCCGCGACGCTGGATCAGGGCATGACCATCGAGCCTCAGCTCGCACTGGCGGACTTCTACGGCTCGCTCGGAGACACGGCCCAGGAGCTCGAACGCCTCCGGATGGCGCTGTTCATCGACCCTTCGAACGAGGCCGTGATCACGCGGATCCGTGACCTGGGCGAGATTCCCGGACCTTCATTGGCCCTGATGCCAACCGAACGTCGCTGAATTTCGGCTTGTTCTGAGCAGGCTTGACGGGCCATTCGTCGATACTACGATCCATCCGGATGAATGGATGAAACGTACCGACGACCCCATCCCGCTCGCTGCCCGGCTCTCGACTCTGTCGGACTCGCTCCGGCTGCGGATGCTGCGCGTGCTCGAGCGCGAGGAACTCGCCGTTGGCGAAGTAGCCAGGATCGTCCAGCTCCCGCAGTCGACTGTGAGCCGACATCTGAAGACGCTGGCCGAGGGCGGCTGGCTGAGCCGGCGCTCGGAAGGGACGGCGACGCTCTACCGGGTCGTGTTGGACGATCTGGACACGCCGCTGCGTTCGCTCTGGGTGACGGTTCGGGAGTCGATCAATGCCGAGCCCTCGTTGGAGCTGGAAGCGGACCTGCGTCGGCTCGGACATGTGCTCGCATCGCGTCGGACGGACAGCCGGTCGTTCTTCGGGCGCGTCGCGGCGGAGTGGCAGTCGCTCCGCACGTCGCTCTTCGGTCACAGCTTCACCGCGCCGGGCCTGCTCGCGATGCTGGACCCGGGCTGGACAGTGGCGGATCTCGGGTGCGGCTCGGGCGATGCCAGCAGGTATCTCGCGCCGCACGTCGAACGGGTCATCGCTATCGACCAGTCGGAGGCGATGCTCGAGACGGCTTCGGGCGTGCTCGCGGATCACCCGAACGTGGAACTCGTGTGCGGGGATCTCGAGGATGTGCCGCTGCCCGATGGGAGCGTGGATGCTGCGGTGATGTCGCTTGTGCTGCACCACGTCGAGGATCCCTCGAGGCTGATCGCGCAGGCGGCGCGGATCCTGCGTCCCCGGGGCGGCGTGCTGGTGATCGTCGACATGCTGGCGCACGACCGCGACGAGTACCGGCGGACGATGGGCCATGTGCACCTGGGCTTCGAGCTCGGGGAGATCGAAACGATGCTGAACGAATCGGGGTTCGTGCGCACGAGCGTGCATGAGCTGCCGACCCAAACCGATGCGCGAGGACCGGGGCTGTTCGTGGCCTCGGGGCGTACGACCGAACCGAGTTGAACCCGAGGGCGACCGACGCCCGCTGATGCCGATAGGAGATCGCACCGTGACCACGATGGCTACCCCGACACTGACCCCCGACACTCACGGCAGCCTTGACTACAAGGTGCGTGACCTGAGCCTCGCCGAGGCCGGTCGTCACCAGCTGCGTCTCGCCGAGCACGAGATGCCTGGCCTGATGGCGCTCCGCAAGGAGTACGCGGGCAAGAAGCCGCTCAAGGGTGCCCGGATCGCGGGCTCGCTGCACATGACCGTGCAGACCGCGGTGCTGATCGAGACGCTCTCCGAGCTCGGCGCAGACATCCGCTGGGCCAGCTGCAACATCTTCTCGACCGATGACGCCGCGGCGGCGGCCGTGGTCGTGGGCCCCAATGGCACGCCCGACAACCCGCAGGGTGTGCCCGTGTTCGCCTGGAAGGGCGAGACGCTCGATGAGTACTGGTGGTGCACCCGCCAGATCCTCAACTGGTCGGGCGAGCCCGCCAACCTGATCCTCGACGACGGCGGCGACGCGACCATGATGGTCCTCAAGGGCTTCGAGTTCGAGAAGAACGGCACGATCCCCGAGTTCAACCCGCACGAGCACCCGGAAGAGTTCGGCGCGTTCCTCAGCCAGCTCCGCGAGCAGGAGAAGGAGCACCCGGGCTGCTGGGCCAAGCTCCAGGAGGCCATCCGGGGCGTCTCGGAAGAGACCACGACGGGTGTGCACCGCCTCTACCAGTTCGCCGAGAGCGGCGTGCTGCCCTTCCCGGCGATCAACGTCAACGACTCGGTGACCAAGAGCAAGTTCGACAATGTCTACGGCTGCCGGCACTCGCTCATCGATGGCCTGAACCGCGCCACCGACGTGATGCTCTCGGGCAAGGTGGCGGTGGTCTGCGGCTACGGCGACGTGGGCAAGGGCTGCGTGCAGTCGCTCCGCGGGCAGGGCTGCCGCGTACTGGTCACCGAGATCGACCCGATCTGTGCGCTCCAGGCCGCGATGGAGGGCCTGCAGGTCGTGCGTCTCGAGGACGTGATCGACTCGGCCGACATCTTCATCACGACCACGGGCAACAAGGACATCATCACGCTCGAGTCGATGAAGCAGATGAAGGACAAGGCGGTCGTCGCGAACATCGGGCACTTCGACAACGAGATCCAGATGGAGCGTCTGGCGAAGGACGCGGACGTCGAGCGGATCAACATCAAGCCCCAGTACGACGAGTTCGAGTTCAAGAGCATGGGCAAGTCGATCCTGGTGCTCGCTGAGGGTCGCCTGATGAACCTCGGCTGCGCGACAGGTCACCCGAGCTTCGTGATGAGCGCGAGCTTTACGAACCAGGTGATCGCTCAGATCGAGCTGCACACCAACAACGACGCCTACGAGAACAAGGTGTACATGCTTCCGAAGCACCTCGACGAGAAGGTGGCGCGTCTGCACCTCGACAAGCTGGGCGTCCGCCTCACCGAGCTGAGCCAGGAGCAGGCCGACTACATCGGCGTGCCCGTGAACGGCCCCTACAAGGCGGAGCACTACCGCTACTGATTGACTGAAGCCGCGGCGGTTCGAGAGAGCCGTTGCGGTCTTGAACGCCCGGCACAGGACGCCAGCCATGCACATCAGCGACATTCTCGCCCAGCGGTCGACGAGCTTCAGCTTCGAGTTCTTCCCGCCCAAGTCGGAGGAATCGGCGGCTAAGCTCTTCGACACGATCCGCGAGCTCGAGCCCCTGACGCCCAGCTACGTGAGCGTGACCTACGGCGCGGGCGGATCGACGCGGGAGCTGACGCATGACCTGGTCGTCCGTCTGAAGCAGGAGACGGCGCTTCAGGCGGTGCCGCACCTGACGTGCGTGTGCCACTCCGCCCGCGAGATCGACTCGCTGCTGGAACGCTACGCACAGGCCGGCATCGGCACGATCCTCGCGCTCCGGGGTGACCCCCCCACCGATCGGCCGGGCCACGACCACTCGTGCGACGCGTACGCCTATGCGGCGCAGCTCGTAGCGGCGATCAAGCGGTTCGGTGAGCGGCATCACCCGGACCCTCGCGGGTTTGGCGTCGGTGTCGCGGGTTTCCCCGAAGGGCACCCCGCGTGCCCGAACCGGGTGCGCGACATCGAGTATCTCAAGGCAAAGGTCGACGCGGGCGCAGACTACATCTGCACGCAGCTGTTCTTCGAGAACCGCGACTTCTACGACTTCGTCGAGCGGTGCCGGCTCGCGGGGATCGAGGTCCCGATCGTCGCGGGCATCATGCCGGTGACCAGCCACAAGGGGATGCAGCGGATGGCCGAGCTCGCGCTGGGAGCGCGGTTCCCGGCGGGGCTGCTGCGTGCGATCGAGCGCACGGACCTGTCGAACGAGGCGGTGTCGCGTGTCGGGATTCACTGGGCGACAGAGCAGTGCCGCGACCTGCTCGATCACGGCGTGGACGGGATCCACTTCTACACACTGAATCAGTCAAGGGCGACGCGCGACATCTTCGCGTCCCTTGGGGTGAGCTGCTCGACGCAGCTCAGCGAGCCGAGCGAACCAGCCGCCTGAACAGCTCGATGCCGAGCGGCTCGTGTGCGGTGCGTTCCGGGTGCCACTGCACGCCGAGGTAGAAGCATCGATCGGGATCGACGATGGCCTCGATGATGCCGTCGTGCGCGACCGCAGCGGTGCGCATGTGCCCGGGATCCGTGACGGCCTGCTTGTGCTTGCTCTGAACGCTCCCGCCTGGGATCCAGTCAGAATCAGCAGCATGCACAGCGTGGTCACGTTCCCAGTGATCGGCGTGGGTGGGTGTTGTGTCGGGCATGAACTGATCGAGTGTCCCCCCCGCGTGCAACGCCATCATCTGCATGCCCAGGCAGACGCCCAGCACGGGCAAATCGGGCTGATGGTTGGCGAGGTGCTCGAGGATGGCCGAGTCGGCAGCCTGGCGGCCTGGCCTGACACGGGTGACCCTCGAGTCGGTCTCCACACCGAAGGGCTCGAGCGCCGGGTCGTCACCTCCCGTGAGGACGAGGGCGTGGCAGACAGCGATCTGCTCGCTCGCGGCCTCCGCGAGCGGGGGCAGGACCAGGGGAACGCCGCCGGCTTCGGTGACGGCGCGGCAGTAGGTCACGGGGGCGGCGGCGCGGTCGAGCCCGTTGTGCTCGATGAGGTCCGCCGTGATGCCCACTACGGGTCGATGCATGGGTGAGCCTATGCGTACACTCGCGCCGTGCGTCCGCGGAGCGTTGCCATCTTGGCTGTGGTGTTCGTCACGCTGCTCGTGCTGGTGATTCTGGATCGGTCTGGATCGGGTGGTGACGACGCCAGCCCCCTTGCGGTCGTGCCGGCTCGCCCCTCGGAGATCACCGCGATCCGATCGGTTCGGGATGGGCTCGCCGTGGAGCTCGAGCGGGGCTCGGATGCGTGGACGGTCCGCAGCGGCACGATGCACTGGCCCGCAGACGACCGTCGCGTGTCCGCCGGGCTTCGCCTGCTGGCATCGGCGATCGCCCGGACGAGCGACGCGCCGCCCCCGGCGGTCGAGACGAGCTGCACCATCGAGTTCGGCACCGGTTCAGAGACGCTTCTTCTCGGGGCCCGATCCCTATCGGGACTCCGCAACGGGGTCCTGCGCGACCGAGGCGTGCGTGTGGATGATGCGCTCGCGGACATGCTTCAGCCCGAGTCGTTGCTGACCTGGAGCGACACGTCGGCAATGCCCGGGATCGGTGCGGAAGTGCGTTCGATCCGGGTCGAGGCGGGCGATGACACCTTCGAACTCGCTCGCGTCGGTACGCGATGGGGGCTCACGCAGCCCATCCAAACTCCCGCAGACCCCGGGCAGGTCGCGGCCCTCATCGGAGCGCTCGCGTCGCTGCGCATGACCACAACCACTGAGACAGGTGTTCCGGGCGCGCCGGGGCTCGAGGTCTTCGTCGAATCGAACGACACAAACTGGCGGTTGATATGCGACGCCGAGGGTCTGGGCAAAAGCCAGCGCGAGCGCGGCGGGCAGACGCTGAGCACGCCCATGAGACTCGACGCATCTTCGCTGAACTCGCTCGGGATCGATCCTGCGGCCCTGATCGCCCAGAATGTACTCGACGTGCCGGCGTCCGACATCGAACGCCTAAGCATAGGAAATCCTGGTGTGATACTGGATCGCGATGGGCGGGGGTGGTCGGCGAGCGGTGCCGAGGCAGAAGCGCTGCTGGATCTGCTCACCAGCGTGCCGGCGGATTCGATCATCATCGAGCCTGCGCCGAACGGGAGCCCGATCGTGCTGACACGGTTCGGCGGCCTGCCCGTGCCCGAGATGGTCTACGTCGTACACGAGAACGGCCTCGCCATCAGCGACGGGCAGGTCACTCGTACGTTCGGGCGTTCGAATCCGCGAACGGATGAGGTAGCGCTGTGGCTCTCAGGCCTTGGCGGTTGATCCCGCGGCGATGTCTCGCCTCAGCTGCATGCCTTCGAAACGGATGCTCTCGGCCGCGGTGTAGGCCCGATCGCGCGCATCGTCGATCGTTGCACCCCTTGCGACAACGCTGAGAACACGCCCACCGGCCGACACGAGCCGTCCGGAGTCATCGAGCCTCGTGCCGGCGTGGAAGACCGAGATGCCTTCCATCGCCTCGGCGGCCTCGACGCCTTCGATCAGATCTCCCTTGCGCGGGGTGTCGGGGTAGCCGTGCGAAGCGAGCACCAGGCAGCAGCTTGCTTCGGGACTGAATTCCAACTCGACGTCGCTCAGCTTGCCTTGGCACGTCGCGAGGATCGCCTCACCGAGGTCGCTCTCAAGACGCGCGAGGACAGCCTGGCATTCCGGATCCCCGAAACGCACGTTGAATTCGAGGACCTTGGGACCGGCTGGCGTCAGCATCACCCCCGCGTAGAGAACGCCGCGGAAGGTGATGCCCTCTCGCTTCAGCGCATCCACGGTGGGGACGAGGATGTCGCGCTGGATCCGGTCGAGGTCGTCGTCGGTCAGCCTGCCGCTGGGGCTGAAGGCACCCATGCCACCAGTGTTGGGGCCTCGATCACCATCGAGAAGCCGCTTGTGATCCTGAGCAGTCTCCAGCACATAGATGGTCCGCGCGTCGACGAGGGCAAGCACCGAGACCTCGGGCCCTTCGAGCATCTCCTCGATCAGCACTGTGGTTCCCGCCTCGCCGAAGCGCTTGGCGACCATGCATTCGTTGACGAAGGCAACGGCCTGGTCAAGCGAATCGGGCACGAGCACGCCCTTGCCCGCTGCGAGGCCGGTGGCCTTGACGACGTGACGCTCGTCTCGGCTCTCGAGGAACGCAATCGCGGCTTCGGGGTTGCTGAACGAGCGTCCCTCGGCGGTGGGAATCGAGGCGGAACGCATGAGCTGCTTCGCCCATGCCTTGTCGGCCTCGAGCCGCGCGCCGCTGGCATCGGGGCCGAAGACCATGCGGGACTCGGTGCGGAGCGCATCGCCGAAACCGTCGGCGAGGGGGGCCTCCGGGCCAACGACGACCAGCCCGATGTCGTGGTGGCCGCAGTACTGCTCGAGCCGGTAGAGCTCGGCCTTGGAAACCGGCACGTCGACCGCGATGCCCAGTCGTGCGAGCCCGGGGTTCGAGGGGTGCGTGACGTGCAACTGGGCGATGTGTGGCGACGCGGCGAGCTTGGCGGCAATCGCGTGCTCGCGGGCGCCGCCGCCGATCAGCAGCGTGTTGACAGCAGACGGGATCGGTTCGCTCTGACTCATGGCGGATGCTACGTCGGCATCCCGTCGCATTGACACCGTAGCCGCCCGGCGCTACGATCCTCTCCTGATTGCGGGGTAGAGCAGCCTGGTAGCTCGTCGGGCTCATAACCCGGAGGTCGCAGGTTCAAATCCTGCCCCCGCTATATTTTGGCATCTGTATGCCAGGAAGCCCGACGAAGGTCGGGCTTTTTTTCGCACTATGCCCGACTCGTTGGCCGGCAGTTCATGGCGCGCAACGCGTACGTCGCAGGTGCGGAGGCGCGCCCTCGATTCCGTGACAGGAGAACGTCGGATACAGGTCGTTGCGAACAGCCGAGCTGTCTAGACCGCCTGGACAACGAAAGGCGACAGTTGGCCTTTGCCGCGCGAGAGGCTCGTAGCTCATCAGAGTGCACCACTTGCTATCAGAGTTTCCCACCGCGAATCAGTCCATCCTGATTACGCTCATCCGGCGTCAGAGGTCGGACGAAACAGATCGCGGCAATAGGCCAGGACGATATCGGCTTCAGGGGACACGCCGTCAAGTCTGGCGTCAGCCTTCGTCGACACCTCGCGCTTCGGGATCCACGTCACTTGTCGATGATGCTGGAGCGGGTACTTCAAGTGCGGCTGCGATTCGCTGTATCGCCCGGGGTACCTCATCCGACTTCAGACGATCGGGATGATGCCCTGGAACACTGTCCGGTCTTCTTCAGGAGCCCGCATGTATGTCGCGAGTTCATCGTCTGTTGCGATGCACTCGCGAGCCAGGTTAGGCATGGCTCGGAGTCGATTTCGGCGACATCGCGATAGACGTGCCGAACCAGTTGCTCCGGCTTGCTGCACTTTTCCGGCTTAGCCAGTATCGTGGCAAGCGGATCAATAAACGGTTCATCGAGCCCGGGAGCCCCTGGGAGAACGGCTATTGCGAGAGCTTCAACGGCAAGCTCAGGGATGAACTGCTCGACCGGGAGACCTTCTACTCGCTCAGGGAGGCCCGGATCCTCATCGAGTGCTGGCGGCACGAGTACAACACCGTGAGGCCGCACAGCTCCCTGGGCTACAGGCCGCCGGCACCCGAGACCGTCGCTGCTGAGCTGTGCTCCGCTTCGCTCCGCACGCCTCAGCAGCACACAGCGAGAACCGAAGCACTCACTTAGACTCTGGCATCAAACTTGGACGCAGGTCATGCCCGTCGTGGCGTAGCCTCTCCGTCGGGTGCGCTCATACGTGCACCGTACTAGGGCATCAGCCTAGGCGATATGACACTCGACGGGCACCGCGATGCACAGAGTGACACTTCACGAGGCGCTTCGCACGTAAGCCTGACTGTTCGGGAGGTCCACCGAAGAGCTCCGCGCCCTCAACAGGTGAGCGGTGCCGCCCGACGTACATGCGAGCCCGCGCGAAGGCAACGTGGAAAGACCCGACGTACGAGGAGTCGGTCTCGTAGCTCCGCCAGCACATACGGAAAATCTGTCACGATTCCGGGAATGCCCAATGCTGATCCCGTTCCGGTTGCGGGAAGTCCGGTGCCTGGGTACCGGCCGTCGGGCATTGATCCATCAAGGAGAGCCGTGATGCAGAGCGTGCTGAGAACAATCGGGCTGGCGCTGGCCGCTGGGGGTTCAAGCGGGGCGTCCACGGCGGCTGTCGCTGCCGAGATCAGCCAGCGCGGTGCGGTACCGAAGGCCAGCACAGCAGAAAGGGCACAAGGAGACTATGGCACTTCGCCTCCGACGCTGCTTTCGCAGGAAGCGGCAGCACCTCCAGCGCAGGCGAATCTGGAGCCGGGCGCAGTCGTTGTCCGCAACGGCTTTCTAGGAGCGCAGGAGGAGTATCTTGGTCATGCGGGCATCTTCTGGTTCTATGACGCCCGCGCAGACAAGTTTCGTGTTCTTCAGGCCAGCGGGTTTGGTAACGGCCCGGCCGGGCCACGAACGTGGGAAGGTTTCTTGGACAGAGATGCACAGGGAAACCTCAACAGCTATGTGGGCTCGCTGTTGCTCCCTCCCGGGGCGGGAGTTCAGCCCGATGACCTCATCGAGCGTGCGTTGCATCACGTTGGTGCCCCGTACACAATCACCTCGCTGCAATCGGAATGCGGGTCGGACATCGCCTGCGATGCTGGCAATGTGCTCTTTCAAACAAATGATTGCATCGACATCCCGTCCACACCCTTCGGAATCTGCGCAGCGCTTCGCTGCGATGGGTTCGTAGACCTTGTTTATCGCGACAATAATATTCTGATCTACAGCCCATCCGTAGTGGCGACCCCGCTCGCGATGTACTCACAGGCTTCGTCGGCGTTGCACAACGCGGCGGTCCCACCTCGTGCGTTCGGAGAGCTCATCGACCAATCGTCTCAAGAAGTCAGATTCTCGTTCAGTGAATGGATGAGCAAATACTCACTCGCGGTCGATCACACCTACGGGCCGCCTTCCATCACTGCACATGGTGATGTCAGCGGTGATCTTCCAATGCAGATCGTTTCGTTCGAGCATCCGCAGCGTGGCGGTGACGAGCTGTTGGACTTCCTGTACTGGTACAACCCGCTCATCGAAGACGACTGGTATTCGGATTTTGACTTTGGCCAGTACTTCAGCGGGGCCCAATGGCCCTGTGTCTACTATCCCGACGGCACGACATCACTGCCGTCTGGAGCCTTCAAGGATGACAACCGTCACGATGTGGCGGCCGTCACGGTTCGTGTCATCGGCGGCGTCCCCGGCGAAGAGATCACGGTCTCAATCAACTCCACCGCCAAGGACCTCGGAGGTAATCCTCTGCAGGCGAGCATCGACGGAGCATCGATCAAATTCGATGTGGCCGGCGGGGGACCAAACCACGACATAACAGATCCAACTGTTCAGATTCTTGACCCGGTGGATGGCGATGAATTCGAAGATGTGCCGAACACGGTCGTCCGTGTTTCAGCTGTCGACAATGTTGCAGTGAACCGTGTGGAGTTCTATGCGAACGGGGTGTTTCTGGGCGAGGACCTTGTTCCCAGCGGTGACGGGCTCTCGGAGTATCAATCGGACTGGAATCTTGACGCATTCTCTGGTCAGGTGCTAGTGCAGGCCATTGCATACGACACGGTGGGGAACTCCGCGTCTGATGCCGTCATTGTGGACGTCAGACGCGACGGGGGTGCCTGCGGCATCGCCCAGGTCAGCGATTGGGAGTTCGAGGAGATTGGTGACGGGGACGGCGTGATCGAGCGGGGTGAGTCGGCCGACGTTCGTGTACCGATTACTGCCGTTGGCGGCTTCATGAATGACGTTGAGGCGACCTTCAATCCGAGCGTGGGTGGGTTCAGCGATCCGGACGAGACGGATGAACTCGGCGGGTTCTTGGACGGGCAGACCAAAACCGCCGGCCCGTTCCGGATTGACGTGCCAACGCTTCTGCCACCAACTGTTGAGTTTACGCTCACCGTCCGCTACAACGATGGAACGCGGATGTGCGAGGACATCTTCTTCACCACTCGCTCGTTCCCTGCACAGGGGGAGTTGTCACCCGCATTCAGCGTCTGCGACACCCAGATCGTTGAAGACGATCCGTCGGACGCGGGGCAGAACGACGGCAACGGTACGCTCGAGAACGGCGAAGATGCAGCCCTGCGTTTCAGCCTGCAGAACACCGGTGACGCGACGGCAATGAATGTCCGTGCCCGTCCGCTGGGGTTCAGCGTCGCAGGTTTAGAGGTAGACACCAACTTTGAGAACTTCGGTGACATCGCGCCGGGCGAGTGCCTGCCGACGCTTACGGATGAATGGGACCTCGATGCAGACCGTGGGCTAGCGCCGGGAACGTACACGTCGGATGTCGAGATCACGTACGACGGCTCGCCGCAGCCGGTCGTGCTCACGGGCGCGCTCCAGGTCACGGTCGAGCCTGAGGCGTGGCTGGTTGTATCACCGCGATCGAGCGACTTCGGTGTCGTATCGCCCGGTGAGACTGTGAGCGAGTCCTTCGAGTTGGTCAACGAGGGTGCCGAGCCGCTGACCATCACGGGCGTCGTCCACTCGTCGCCCGACACATCGCTCGATCGCACGACCCCCTTCACGATCGCGGCCGGAAGCAGCGAGCACGTGTCTGTCGAGATCGACACTGTCGCGCTCAGTGGTGCAATCATGAGAGAGTCCCAGTTCGAGACCGACGCCAGGGTTCGCGATCCAGGCGAAGACGATACGGCCCTCGTTACGGGATCGGTTTCGTCCAGCTTCCCGGCCTATTCAGTCAACAACGTCTCGGGCGCCGAAGACCCGGACGTCGGGAGCGGCATCATCGCCTGGGAAGACAACCGTAGCGGCGACATCGATGTTTGGGCGTTTGACCTACTGACCGGTGAAGAGTTCCCACTTGTGATCGCGGACGGTGATCAGTTCAGCCCGCGCATTGACGGCGAATGGCTTGCCTGGAGCGACTCGCGCGGCGGAACGGGGAGCGGTTCTGAGCGCACCTTCGATGTTCGAGCGATGAATCTGTCGACTGGAAACGAGATCCTGATCGCTGGCACTGTCCAAGACGAGAGGGTCGTGGGCATCTCTGGCGACTACGTCGCCATGCGACGGGGATACGTGGATCTGTTAAGAGACAATGGTGATTTCTCGCGACGTGCTTACGACCTTGTCGTCTACCGCATGAGCGATGGCTCCACTATCCCAATCACAGGGTTTTCTCACAGCGGTTTCGCAGATGCCCCGACAATCGCAAGCGATGCCGACTTCGAGGACGGCTTCCTTGTTTGGGAGCAATACAGCCACCAATACGACAACGGCAACTGGCAGAGCATAACGAGCTCGACGCTCCGCCGGATTGTCACTTCTTCCGACTGTGCCGCGACTGACTTCACACCGGATGTCATCGTGCCCAACTACGAGGGCGACAATCCTACTACGTCGCAGTGCAAGGTCGCGTGGGAGCAGGACGGGCCGGACGGCTGCGGCGATGAGCAGGAGCAGATATTCTTCTGGAATGCCGGAAGCATCTCGCAGCTCACGCCAAACTTCGCGTGCGAAGACGCAGAGTTCCGGGATCCCGTGGTAAGCGGCGACCTGGTGACCTACGAGAAGCAGAATCGCGACCTGCCCGGCAACCCACGGTTCTTTGCAATGCGATCGATCTCGAGCGGCGAGGAGACGATCCTGTCGACATCAGATCCGGTCGATCCATGGCGGATGGATGGTCCGGTGGTTGCTTGGAGGGACCTCTCGTCTGGCAGCATCTTGTTCAGCTACTTGGGCATCGCTGACTTCGGGGTGACGGAGAGCGGGGTTCAGGTACCCCCACTGGCGACCGAAGATGCTCCAATCGATGTAGCCGTCACGGTGACCAACAACACACCTGTTGACACGGTCGAGCCCGCAGTTGTCCGCCTCTTCAATGGAAATCCCGATGTATCCGGTGTCGAAGTGGCCAACGCGGCAATCCCGCCCTTGAGCTCCATCTCGTCAATTGCGGTTGACCTCGGGGCGATTCGACTAGAGGAGGGCCAACAGACACTTGTCTTTGTTGTCGAATCCGTATTGGATGAGTACAAGGGCAACAACGAGGCTGCGGTGATGGTGGATGTAGCTGACGACGATACATCGCCACCTGTGATTGCCGGGATCGTGATATCAGAGCAGGCGGGCGACGGAGACGGCATCATCGAGTCCGGTGAAGGAATTCGGCTTTCCTGGTCCGCCACCGATCCAAAGTCGATCCGTTCCACATCAGTTGTTGTCGATGGGGTGCAGCGGGCGGGCCTGCCCGCGGGGGACAGCCGTTTCGAGGCGGTCTATCCACCCCTGAACCAAGGAGAGTACGCATTTGTTATCACAGCGTGCGATGACGACAACTCATCGAGTTGTGCAACGGCTTCGGGCACCTTTGTTGTTGCAGCAGAGGGGCCAGCCTGTATCGCTGATACAAATGGCGACGGCGTTCTGAGTCCTGCAGACTTCAACGGCTGGATCTTGGCGTACAACAATCGTGCTCCGGAATGCGATCAGAACGACGACGGTGCCTGCACGCCTGCGGACTTCAACGGCTGGATTCTCAACTTCAACGCGGGCTGCCCATGAGCCCGGCGAAGGCGACAAACACCGTGTATGGCGAACACAGACGAGCTCAAGGCGAAGCGAGCGTGCTGGCGGCGCGGCCAACCGAGCTCTCGGCTCAGAACATCCGCGGTCACTAGCTCTTCATATTCTCCTCCGACGGGGCCGGGCTGACGCTCGGCTCCGCCTTTGGCATGAACACTCCAAGAGCCAACACACGCGCCCGGCGATCACCCCATCAGTTTCGCCAGCCGCTCTTGCAATTCAGCCTTGACGCGGTCGCACGCAGCGTACACCTCGCGGCGCGTCATCCCCAGCCTCGCAGCCACCTCCGCCGGCGTCGGCTGAACGCCACCGGTCAGCGGCAGCAGCTTCAGGTGGCGGAACGCTTCCCAGTCCCTGGCGTGCCTGCCGCTCGACCACTCGTGCTCCATCTGGTCCACCACCAGCTTGAGCGTCGTCGCGTCGAAGTCGCGCTCGAACTGCTCCGCGGCGTCCGAATCCGGTTCCACCGCGTCGACGCACCCATCGCCGAGCGGGCGGGACAGCTTGTCGCGGCGTGCCGTCGCCGACCGATGGTGCTCGGCGATGAAGTTCTGAAGGCACCGCAGCAGGTATCTCCGAAACCGACTGTTCGGCCCGGGCTTGACGCGGCCGGCGAGTTGCTTTCCAATGACGATCCGATCAACGAAGTCCTGCGTCAGGTCGTCCGCGGTCGCTGTGTCGAAGCCGCGACGCCGGAAGAAGCCGTAGATCGGCGGCCGGTAGACGCCCAGCAACTCCGCCAGGCCCTCCGGGCTGTCGGCCTCACGAAGCAGCGTCCACCGCGTCGAGTCGAATGCATGGCCTGTGCCAGGAGACTGCATGGCGAGCAGCATACCCAACAGGCCTGATGGGCAAAACCCCGATCCCGAGCGCCACGTCGTTCCGGTGGGCATGAAGCAGCTCCTCGAAGAGATCGCCGCCTCCGACTCGCACGGCTTCGCAGACGATCTCGATGCGCCATGGGCGCTCATCTCAAGCATCCGCGCGGGCGATCGCGTCGGGCCGTACCGAGTCAATGCCCCACTCGGCACGGGCGGGATGGGCGTCGTCTTCAGCGCCTCAGACACGCGCACCAGCGGGAGGGCCGCGCTCAAGCTGCCCAAGGCATCAAACGAGTGCGCCGTTCGCCGCTTCCGTCGCGAGTTCGATCTCATCCGCCGACTCGACGATCCCGGTATCGTCCGCGTGCTCGACTTCGGCGTCGCCGAGGTGCGACGCGGAGGCGACCAGAACCTCGGACAGACCGCCTACTTCGCGATGGAACTCGTCGCCGACGCCTGGACGCTCACCGACTGGGCCGATTTGCATGCGAGCACTACCGACGAGCGCGCCCGACTCATCGCCGAAGTGGCCCGTATCGTGCAGACAGCGCACGGCAGAGGCGTGCATCACCTCGATCTCAAGCCGTCCAACATCCTCGTGAGCAGCGACGGGAAGCCGAGAATCATCGACTTCGGTGTCGCGCGGGCTACCGAGCTAGGCGTCACCGAGACCACCATGACCGGCCCCGGTCAGCAGCTCGGCACGCTCGCCTACATGGCCCCCGAGCAGGCGGCCGGCGGACGCGCCGCTGCGTCGGCAGTTTCGGATGTCTACTCGCTCGGCACCTTGCTCTACGAACTGCTCACCGGCCACCCGCCGCATGATTTTGACGGTATGGACTACCGAGAGATGCTCCACACCATCAACCAAGTTCCGCCCGCTCGCCCACGCAGCCGAAACCCCTCGGTCTCGCGCGGTCTCGATGCGATCGTCATGAAGTCCCTTGCGCCGACGCCCGGCGCCCGCTACCCGACTGCCGACGCGCTGCGCACTGACTTGCTCGCGCTGCTCGAGGGCGATACGGTCTCGGCCATCGCCAGCGAGCGCCGAAGTCGGGCCATCCGATGGATCCGTCGGCACACGCTGCTGTGGACGACCGCCGTCAGTATCACAGTCTTCATCGCCACGCTGTTGACATCGTGGCTCTGGGTGCAGTGGTACGTACTCCAGCCCAACCGGGTCGCGTTCGATCAGGCGACCAGCACCGGGAAGCTGCTCAGCCGCAGCGGGCTTGTGCTGCACACCTACGAAGGCCTGACGCACGACAAGCACACGCAGCGCGGATCGCAGATCGTTCTCCTTACTCCCGGTCAAACGACATCAACTCGACAGATCCTCGTGCTGCACAAGAGCAGCGCAGACCAGGTGATGCAGCTGCGCCTCTACAACATCGACGCGCCGGGTGCCCCGATCTGGGAGTCGGATGAGAGAATGGCAACTTCGACCATACCTCCCTACAACGAGGCCGACGAACGGGCAGGTGCCGCTTCCCGAGCGTTTACCGTGGCCGATGTCTTTGCGGAACACCCAGGGCATGAGATCATCGTCGCAGAACAGAACTGGCGAAACTTTCCCACGCGCATCCGCGTCTACGGCAGGACGAGCGCGGGCGAGACGCCCGACGAGGTGCTCTACGAAACTTGGAATGCGGGGTTCATCAACAAACTCCTCTGGGACCCGGATCGCCGCCGGATCATCGCCGCCGCGTTCAACAACCGCCCCGACCGATCCGCGCTGCCCGGGAGCGATCCGCACGCGCGAAACGTCGTCACTGTCCTCGCGATCGACCCGGTCCTCGGCGAGCGCCGCACCGGCTTTCTCACCCGCGACGCCGATGCCACGAACGACGTCGCTTGGTACCTCGCGCTGCCAGCCGTACCCGGGGGATACACCACGTCGCCGCGCTCGATCCACTTTCCCACCCCGGATCGAGACCAGCTCATGTTCCAAGTGGAATTGAGCAAGGCGGAAGAAGCCGCCACCGCGACGCGCAGTTGGGCCCTCGATCCCGCGACGGGGCGTCCCGACTCGAAATGGGTTCCTCACGACGCGTGGCACGTCCAGCTGGACACATGGGGCCTCACCATGCCGCGCACATGGGGCCCCGTCGCTACCGGCGTTCCCTTCTTCCAAGCGAAATCCAGCACGGATTCGAGTCAAGATGGTGAAACGAGTGACGCAGACCGTTGATGATCGGTCCGGGGAAACGGATATGCGCGATATCCAACGTCTGCGATAGGACAGCCGAACCGGAAGCATGATCGTATGAAGCTCGTTCGATTGGCTCGAAGCCCGGACACATCGGGCAACAACAACTTGCCGGGCCCAGCCCGGATGGGCTCTCTTCCGCATCGCCAACCCATCTTATGAGGCCCCCGCTATTCACTTCAGAGGCTTCGGGTCGTGTAGGCAGTCCGAAGCCTATGTCGTTTGCGAAGGGGTGTGCCACGCGAACAAGGCTGCAATACCTCGATGCGCCGTTCACCTTGGGCAGCGGTATTCGCTCGCCCCGAGATCAAGTCAGATTCGGGTGACAACGATGACTTCGTGACGAATCCTGCTTGTCGCGTCCAGGCGTGACCAGATGTCGCGGATCAGTTCGGTCTGTTCGCGAATCCGACACGGCGGCGTCTCGACACGACCAAGGCGGCACATGCGAGCGCCGAAACGGCTCCCGGAGCGGGAACTCGACCGCCGGTTCGAACCGTACCGTGTGGGTCGGCCGAGTCGAGGCGAGGACCAGGCGAGTCGATGCCGATGACGCCGTAGACCCCGAGCGCTTCCGCCGGTCTGAGGCGGTAGGTCACGGTGCCGAGCGTCGCGAGATCCGTCGTCTCGAACCAACCGAAGCCGTCGTAGGTGATCGCATCGAACCAACCGATCGGCGAGGCGTTGGACCAGTCGAACAGCTGGAAGCTCACGTCGCGCATCGCACGGAGATCCGCCTTAGTCAGACTCGGATCGAAGGCTAGCGCAAGGGTGCCCGCGAGACTCGGGCGGAAAATCGCACCGGGTGCCTCGCTCTCGAAGTGGATGGTGCTGCTCCACTCGCTGTCTTCAAAGACAACGTCGAGCGTGCTGCCCGTCTCCATGTCGAACGAATCGTGAACAACGATATCGATCTGGGTGGGGTTCTTGACCGGGTTGTAGTCCCAGAGCCGAATGGTCTCACCGCTCCCTAGATGGAACGCTTCGAGCGTGCCCTTCGAATCAATGACGTTCTTGTGCACGCCGTCAAGGCTCACGCCATAGTGGTGGGCTCTCGCGCCGCGGAGATCCGCGTGACGGAAAGACATGCCGTTCGAGTCATCGAGCGTTTGCCTGCTGTTGAAGTAGGCCTCGTGGAGGCGAGTGCCAGAGAAGTTGAACCCGGTGATGTCGAGATACTTCAGATACGTACTCGCGAGATCAAAGTCGGTGAGATCCAGTACACCAAGGGCGTTCTGACCAAACTCGACACCACGGAGATTCTTGTCTTGGTAGCTCCGAGTGCTGCGCAGCTGCTCGACAGAGATACCGGCATCACCCGTCGCGCTGAGGTTCGCGCCGCTGATGACGGCATCGGTGAAGTCAGTACCGACCAGTGCCGCTGAATTGAAGTTGGCGTCGGTCAGATCGAGACCCGACAAGTCCCACCCGGACAGGTCCTGCTGCCTGAGGTTGACGCCTCGCAGCGACCCGGACTGATAGCTCGCGGTGCTGTAGATCTGCCCGGCCGTGAGACCTGTGCCCGAGCCCGAGGACCGAGTGAGGTTCACGCCCTCGATGCTCGACCCGCTCAGATCCGCACCCGCGATGTCCGAATAGGACAGATCCGCCCCGGCGAGATTCTGATTCGAAAGATCCCAGCCAGACAGGTCGTTCTGACTGAGCACGATGTCAGCGAGATCGCCCGACTGGTAGCTCGCGGTGCTGTACAACTGCTGAGCTGAGAAGCCGAACTCTGTGGTTCCCACCAAGGACGCCTGGGCGATGATCGCACCGGCAAAGTCCGCACCCGCGAGCCGTGAGTCGGAGAGATCGACGCCTGTCAGATCCGCGCCGTTGAACGACGCGTTCGTCAGCACGGAGTCATCCAGTCTGGCGTCCACAAGCATCTGACCGGCGAAGCTCCAGCCGGCGAGGTCGTTGTCTCGCAGATTGACCGCGCCCAGCACACCGTCTTGGTGGCTCGCGGTGCTGTAGAGCTGGTTCGCGGTGAAGCCGGAGTCGGTCGTCGACTGCAAGTTGGCGTTGAGCAGGACGGCCCCTGTCAGATCGGCGCCCGTGAACACAGCATCCGTGAGCCGTGTGTCCGCGAAGTCTGTTCCGGTGAGCACCGCGTCGGTGAAATCGGCGGCATCGAGATAGGAACCTGAAGCGACGACGTCCGTCAGATTCGCACTGTCAAAAATCGCGTCAGGCGCGTACAGAGAGGGCGCATGCGACCCGGTCAGATCAACGCCCGTGAGATCCGCTTCTCGGAGAGACGCGTCGGTGAGCTCCGCATCGCGGAGGATCGCGTAACCCAAGTGTGATTCGTTCAGATTGGCGTCGGTCAGATTCGCGTTCGTCAGATCGCTGCGATGCAGACGGATGTACGGCATCGAAGCGTTCGTCAGGTTCGTGCCGCGGAGGTCCGAGTCGCGAACGTGCGATCCGGACAATCTTGCGCCGGTCATGTCCTGCCCTGAAAAGTCCCAGATGTCGACATCGTGCAGCGCACTCAAGTCGACACCACGCAGGTCTCCGTTCTGATAGCTTGCCGTGCTGTACACCAGCTGAGGATCAAAGAAGGTCACGGAGTAGAAGCTGGCACCTGCGATACTGGCTCCCGAAAGGTCGGTGCCCGACATAACCGCATCTCTGAATGAAACACCGGAGAGATCCGCGTTCGTCAGATCGGCATGCCGCAGATCGGCGCGCTCGAAGTCGGCACCGCTCAGGTCCGAACCGGCGAGTACCGCGTAGTCGAGATCGCTTCGATAGAAGTTTGCCCCAGCAAGGTTGAGCCCTCCAAGCTCCATGCCCGCCAGATAGATCTGACCGAGGTTGATGCCCGGGAGTTCGCCGGCCTGATAGCTCGCGGAGTTGTAGATCATGTCGCGGTGGAACCCGTTGTACCGGGTGTCGTAGAACGACGCGTGCGCGAGCACCGCCCCGGTGAAATCCGCACCGTGCAGCTCGCTGGCTGCCAGAGAGGCCCCGGTGAGGTCGGCTCCTGAGAAATCGACCTGGCGCAGGATGCCGGATTGGAGCCTTGCATTGGTGAGGTCCGTCGAACGCAGATCCGCGCCCGTGAGATTCGCCGCGTAGGCGTTCGTCCCGACAAGGGAACCCCCGGACAGGTCCGCGCCGCTCAGATCAGCATTCTCGAAGTTCGTGCCATCGAGTGCTGCGCCTGCGAAGTTCGCGCCCGGAAGGGTCGAATCCTTGAACCAGGCACCGGTCGCGTTCTGACCCGCGAAGTTCCAGCCTGTCAGATCGTTGCCCGTGAGCCGCACGCCGCTGAGATCGCCCGCCTGATAGCTTGCGGTGCTGTAGAGCTGGTTCGCGGTGAAGCCCAACGCCGTCACGCCACCGAGCTTGCTCCCGGCAATCGTTGCTCCCGTGAAGTCCGTGTCCGCCAAGGACGCCGCATCAAGGGTTGCATCAGTCAGATTCGCATTCGCAAAGCTCGTCTGTGCCAGAGTCGCACCCGCGAACCGCGCGTTGCTGAGATCAACGCCTGAGAAATCCCAAGCCATGAAATCGTTCGATGAGAAATCGACGCCCCGCAGATCCCCCGCTTGGTAGCTCGCGGTGCTGTACAGCTGGGCGGGCGTAAAGCCAGAGTCCGTGACAGAGACCAGATCGGTCCAGTAGAGTATGGCTCCGGTAAAATCTGTGCTCGCCAGTGTTGCATTGTTCAGCGTCGCGTGCGTGAGGTCGGCGCCCGCGAACGAAGCATCGGTGAAGTCGGCTTCGCCGGCGTACCAATACAGCCCGGTCACCCCCGCGAGGTTCGCGCCGGTCAAGTCAGCCAACCTTGTGGACACACTCCTGAGGTATGCCCCCTCGAGATTGGCGCCGGACAGCACGGCGCTCTCGAAGCGTGCGCTCGTGAGGTCCGCGCCCGCAAGATTTACGTTGGGCATGCTGGCGGATACGAACCGGGCCCGCTCGAGCGTTGCGCCGCTGAAATCTGCTCCTGTGAGATCGCTGCTCGAGAAATCTGTAGACGTCAGGTCTGTGCCCGCGAAGTTCCAGCCGGTGAGGTCGTTCGCCGTCAAGATCATGTTGCTCAGGTCGCCCGACTGGTAGGTCGCGGTGCTGTAGAACTGGTCGGCGGCGAAACCGCCGTCAGTCACCGAGTGGAAGGCCGCCCTGTCGATTGTCGCGCCCGTGAAGTCCGCGTCGGCGAGCGTGGTCCAGTTGAGGTACGCCGACGTCAGGTCGGCACCGACGAAGCTGGCGTTCGTCAGATCCGAGTCATCGAACCGCGATGCGGTCATGTCGATGCCGTCGAACACCCACCCCGAGAAGTCGTTGCTACGAAGCTGCATGGTCAGGAGAGCGCCGTCTTGGTAGCTCGCGGTGCTGTACAGCTGATCCGCGGTGAAGCCGAACGCGGTCGCGCCCGAGAGATCGGTCCTCTCGAGAGTGGCACCGGTCAGGTCTGTATCCGTAAGCGTGGTGCCCGAAAACTCTGTCCATTTCAGATCAACGCCGACGAGCGATGCGTTGGTGAAGTCAGCATCCGTCACGTCCGCGTAGCTGAGATCGGCACCATCGAGCAGAGCGTTTCGGAAGTCCGACCCGACGAACCGCCCTTCCTGCATCCACGCGCCGGTCAGTGTTGCGTCACGGAAGCTGGCTCCTTCGAGCCACGCTCTGTACATCGAGACGTCCGACAGATTCGCGCCCGTCAGATCCGCGTTGGGCAGCCAGACTTGGCGGAGCGAACCACCCGACAGATCCTGGCCGGCGAGGTTCCACACCGTCCCCGAGTCGTCGCGGAGACCGATGAAGTCGACGCCTCGCAGATCCCCGGCCTGATAGTTCGGTGTGCTGTACACCTGCTCAGCGGTCAGCCCGACCGGATCGGTAAAGGCCGCATTCGTGATCGACGCACCCGTGAGGTCGGCGCCGGTGAAATCAACGCTGATCAGGCTCGCGTTGCCAAGGTCCGCACCACTCAGGTCGGCACCCTGCAACGAGGAGTACCGAAGGTACGCCCCCGTCAGCACCGCGTCGCTCAGATCGACATCGGTCAGCGTGGACTGAAACGTTGCGGCACCCGTGAGGTCGAGACCTGCGAAGTTCCATCCCGTCATGTCGTTGTAGTTGACCTTGATCCCACGGAGATCGCCCGCCTGATAGCTGGCGGTGCTGTAGAGCTGCTCGGCCGTAAACCCGTTGGCAGTCGCCCGATCGAACGTAGTACCAGCCACGATCGCACCAGCAAAGCTGGCACCTGCCATCGGTGTGCTGAGGAACACCGCACCGGTCAGGTCTGCATCGCCGAAGTCAGCCAGCGAGAAATCCGTGTCTCGGAAGTACGCGTCGCTCAGATTAGTATCGCGGAGCCACGCCATGGTCAGGTCGAGATAGGACCAGTCCACCTCGGGACCGGCGACGAGCCCCGCGCCATCCGGCGCGAGCATCGTGCTCTCGATACGCCCGAGACTGGGATCATTCGGATCGATGTAGAGCCACGTGAAGATATCTGCGTGCGCAGCCGTTGCACTCATGGCAGCGCCAGCGACGACGAGAACCGTGCTTGCACGGCGGTGCGGCAGGCGTCCCCTCGATTCGATCACCCGGCACACTCCTTCAGGGCAGCAATCGCCTCGGGCACACCGCAACTCGGCAGCGAGAGCATACAGGATACTGACTCCCGTTGGGAGACCGGCATCCAGGGTCTACTCAGACTCTTCAGTAAGTTTCCGGTGTACGACCTCACGGCATGGGGCGACCGGAGGTCATTGACGAGAGCCTTGGCAGCATCACATGCATCTGCCCTACGTCGGCAGAGGCAGATGCGCCTTCTAAGCCATCCGGCATCGAATCACGCGGTCCTTGATCTTGTCGTATTCGACGAGCCGATCGCTTGCTGAGGACTATCGCCAGGATGCCGCGTCGAGACTCACGATGAGCCGTGTGTCCCACTCTGCGTACTTCGGTACTTCCCGGTGTCTGCGCCGAACCCCACTGGCGCGGCCAACCGTGGCAGATCGGAACGGGCATTGCGAGCCGTTGGCGCCTTGGGTGGATCCCAGAATCCATGTGTTGACGTCAGGGGGTACCACGACCCGTTGTTCCCGTGGATGCCCGCAACGAAAGGGGTTGCTCTCGACGCCATTGCCGAAGGGATCAGCATCTGGATCGATTGCAAGGGGCCCTCTCGTTGATTTCATGAAACTTTTTTGACATCGAATCCTTCGCCCCCCGGACGCCGGTAGGATCGTTTCTGGATGAGTACCGCAGGGCCCGACATCAGGACCGGCTTCCGGCCGGAGGTGTATTCCTGTGCCACCGAGTTGCGTGCGGCATACGCGGGGCTGCTGGCGGCGCTGCCCGGACCGCCGAACTCGGCGATCGAGGTCGAGCGAGCACTCGAGATCAACAAGAAGCTTGCGTGGCAGGTCTACCGCGCCGCGACCGAGCAGGACCCGCTGGTAACGACGACTCGAGCCCCGGGCCCGGCCGCCCTGCGTCGCGTGCTGGAGGCAGCGACGCGGCTTGGTGTCTCACCCAAGGTGCTCGAAAAACTGGAACTCGCGACGGATCGTTTCCAGCGCACGGTCGCCGCCCACGCTGACGACCGCAGCAGCTTCGAGTTCATGGTCAGTTCCTCGACGGGCGATGGGCTCTCGACCCGTGAGCACGATCTGAAGCGTTCAGCGTACCGCGCGAACCGTGAGATCCACGGCAAGTACACGGACGTGGATCTCTCGAGTGTGATCATCACGCCCGGCGACCGACCAAACACCATCGACATGACCTCGATCCGCGGCTTGATCGATCTGTACCGTCTCCGGCCCGAGGCCAACCTCGAACTGGCCCGGCACCGCTTCGATACGACGCGCGACGGACCGAGCGCGCGTGAGCCGCTCGATCCCACGTCCGCCGATCCCGCGCTGCCGATCGCGTTGCTGTCGGAATTCTCGACCTCGCCTCTTCCCCAACTCGACCAGGTGACCTCGCCCGATGGGTTCGTGCGAACACTGATCCGATCCGGGACGCTCGGGCTGACGTCGGCGGTGACGTGCATCCTGGCAGACCGCAGCCTGGGCAGCAAGCCTCGCGACAACGCGAACCCGGAGAAGCTCGGCGGGATCGGGCACATCCACGAGGTCGCGACGCCGGCGCGGGTCTTGCTGCACGATGCGTTCGTGCACGAGGACGTGCGCTGGAACACCGAGCCCGAGCTGCGTGTGATCGACCGGCGCGGCAATGCGGGCCAGTGGCCCGCGGACGATCGCTCCGTGCTGCTGCCGATCCAGGAACGAGTGGTGCGTTCGGGGACCGGGATAGCCGGAGCGCATACCACCGACTGGCCTCGCTACCCGGAACTGCTTGCGAGCGTGTGCGACCGCATCGGCGTGGATCCAGCTCGGCTCACGCTGTATCGCTGCAGAGTCGATTTCCCGATCCTGCACAGCGTGGTGTGGATGCGGTTCCCGAGTCCGGCCGGGGAGCCGCGAGCGGTGTGAACACCTCGGGCAGCGGGCCCGTTGGGTCGACCCCAGCGGAAGATGAAGCCGTCGTGGGGCGAGCCCTCGGGCTTGTGGATGTCGTAGCCGCGCCGTCTTGGTTCACGCCCGCGATGGACCGATCAGGCGGCGGAATCCAGCCCCGTGCTATTGCGAGCGTGATCGGTCCGGACGAGTACACGGTCTACAAAGGTCTCGAAGAGCGCTCGGTCGTAGGCCTTGCCGGCGTCGTTGGACATGATCTGGATGACTTTTTCGATGGGCATCCCACGCCGGTACGGCCGGTGGGAACGGAGCGCGTCGTAGATGTCCGCGATCTGGACGATCTGGCTCGCGACACTCGGGGTCGTCGCTGACGCCGGCTCGGGATAGCCCCGCTTGTCGAGCCTCCGGTGATGCTCGTAAGCGACGACGGACGCGAGGAGGGGGATGTCGTCCCGTTCAAAGAGCATCCGTGCGCCCGCGGCGGGGTGGTTCAGCACGACACGCCGCTCACGGTCAGACAGCGGACCGTTCTTAAGCAGGATCGAGCTCGGGATCTCACGCTTGCCAATATCGTGCAGGAGCGCGGCGATCACAGCCTTCTCGACCGCGCTGTCGCTCGCACCGATGCTCCTGGCCAGTGCGCCCGCGAGCACGGACACATTCACCGAGTGAGCCATGGTGTACTGGTCGTGGTTCTCGATCTCAACCAGTTCAAGCACTGCCGAGCTCTGGTTGGTGAAGCTGCAGAGCACGGCCTCGGCGATGTTCTCGAGCTCGCCGCTCTTGATGCGGCTCTCGTTCAGGATGCCCGAGTGGAGATCGGCGAGCGGCCCGCACAAGCCGATGAGTGCGGGACAGGCCGGCGTCTCGGTGCGTTCGCCGTCGGAGACCGTTCCTGCGCTCAGGCGTGAAGTGCCTATGCGCTCGGGCTTCTGCGCGGCAGGGTGTTGCAGCATGTCCTGCGTAAAGCGTGCGATGTCGTCGCGATCGACTCCCTGTCGTACACGGAGTGTCTGGAAACCGAGGGCACGGAGCGGAGGCCCGAGCGACCCCGCGACCTTCCGGGCGTCGTTGATGACCGAGCCGCCCACGATGATGCGGTCTTCGGAGAACACGACGATCAGATCATCGCCCGTGCGCATCACCTGGTTCAGAAGGCGGATGGCCTTCTCGGAGGATTGACGGGCGACTCTGTGGTCGGATCCGTAGCGATCGAGCGCATGGATCGCTGTGACGAGTGCTTCGAATGCGAGCGTCTTCTGGTCAGGCACAGCGTCGCGCCTCCCTTCCGGGGCCGGTCAGGCGGCCGAACATGCTGAGCAGATAGACCGTCGGGGACTTCCATTGACGCAAGGCACGCTTCGTCGGCTCGCCAAGCGACTCGTATCCAGCGAGTGCCTGGAGAATGGGCTCCGCGTCTCCGCGGGCGATCATGGTCGGGCGCGACCGGATGACGGCCAGCAACTCCACGAAGGCGCGTTCGGCAACGCGTTGGTCCTGCCTGAGCGTTTGGATGAGCGGCAGCATGGGTAAGACAGACATCTGACGGAGACTCGCGAGCGAGCAGAGGACCCTCGCGATCGTGTCGGATCGACTCTGCGCAGGGCCCGCAGTCAGGCCGCGGATCGCATCGGTGAGCACGTCTCGTTGCGACGTGCTGATCACGTGCTGAACGACGCTCGCGGGCCAATCACCCGTGCACCATCCGAGCACTCGGAGAACAGCCCGCGTGTGCCCGGGCTGATCCACCGAGACCAAGTGCTCGATGCAGTGGCCAATCTGGAATGCCTCGATGCCCTCGCAGACGGACTCGAGCATCTCGACATCATCGGGGAACGCGCTCAGGTGCTCGCCGATCGCCGAGGCGCGGACTTCGGGTGCGAGCCCGCGGAACCACGCGAGGGCGCGCACGTTGCTCGCCTCGCACGCACTCGTGCGGCAGAACTCGAGAACCGCGGAGGCGGCGTGCTCGCCTGCGAGATCCAGCAGGCGGACGACACCCGCGTCGTCGGCACCCGTGCTGAAGTTCTCCAACAGTGCGCGCACCGACTCCGGCTTCTTGAGGATCGCAACCAGGCGGCGTTGACGGAGCGACAGCGAGCGGGGGTCATCGTCGTCCGCGAGGTCTCGTGCCAGGGCCTTTAGCACGAGATCGACCCGCGACTGGCGGATGAGGGCCTCAGCGGTGCGGGACACACCGATCGCCGCGATGTCTGGGTCTTCAGCGTCCTCAGCAAGCCCAATCGCGATCTCAGCGGCCCTCGTTGCCAGCCGATCCTCGTTCTCGAGGTCATCGATGCGCACACCGATCGCATCGCCCGTTCGTTGTGTCGCGTACTGCAGGAGTTCCTCGGCGTACTCCTCGCTCCTGAACTCGTCGCCCTGGTCGGAGTCCGAGCCCGACGCGAAGAGCGACGAATCAGGTCGGTTCGAGCCCCAGGTGTCGATGATGGAACGCACGCGGCTTTGCTGCTCGCCTTGGTGGGCGAACCCGAGCAGTTGCGTAAACAGCAGACGCCCTGTTCCACGCAGCGAGGTAACGTCGCCCGTCACGTTCTCGAGCGCCGCAAGCAGTTCATCGATGGGCCACACCGGCGCGAGACGCGCCATGGTCATGAGCCATTCCGGATCGGGCTTCGGAACCGATCGCACCAGGCTCGCACGAACCTCGGGCGTGAGACGCTCGATGCAACGCTCCAGCCAGACTTTCCGCAGCGACTCGTGATCGCCCCCAGCCTCCACCGCTTCGTCCAGCTGAGCGAGCATCCAACTCCGGATCTCGTCGCCCCCCCCGCTTTCGACCCGGTCGATGATCCGGTCGGCAAGCACACCTGGGTCGTCGGGCGGCTCGCGCAGCATCGCCGCAAGCTCGGCGTCGGAGACCAGCCGTGCGGTTTCGGTACGCTCTCCGGGAACCGATGCATGATGAGACGAGAGCGCCTCCGCGGCCAGCGGGACGAAGCGGATCGGCCGCCGTGCGATCCCATCGGCAACCCGTGTGACATCATCGAGCGTGCCGCCGTCTCGGCGGGCGTTGTAGATCGAGGTCAGCAGCGTGTGTGTCACCGCGGCGTCGATTGTTCCCGAAAGCACCAACTCTACCGCGTTGAGTGAATGCAAGTCAGAGGCGAGCTGTGACACGAGCTTCGGGGGCACGGGCTGACCCTGCCAGAGAAACATACCACACCCGATCTCGAACGTGTACGTCTCCTCCGACGACTCACGGACGAGCGGACGGACGCCATCCGCCACCGCCTCGGCGAGCGCCGCGGCGAGCGGGTGGTCCGAGCCGTACAGACCGACCGCCGAGTATGCGGCGCTCAGATACTCGATGAAGCTCGTGACCGCAGGCAGCAGTTTCTGGTTGTCTCCGTCTGCCTTTGCCATATGTCAGGCCGCTCCCCGCTCGCCAGAGTCCGAGTCGGAGTCGGAGTCGGGGTTGGGGTTGGGGTTGGGGTTGGAATTGGAGTCGGCGTGCAGGCAGAACCGGTCCTTGCCGCTCTGCTTGGCCTGGTACATCGCCTCATCGGCGGCCTGGAGCACGTCCTTGCCCAAGACGAACTGGCCCGTGGACACCGCGCCTCCGATGCTGGCCGTCGAACGAACCTCGTTCCCAAAGATCTGATAGGGCTCGCGCATGTCGACCAAAAAGGCTTCCGCGAGGGCGTCGACGTCGTCGCGTCTCGTGAGCCCCGGGACGACAACGACGAACTCGTCACCGCCGTAGCGCGCGATGCAGGGCCTGGACGCGTTTACCGGCAGGCTGACGCGTCGGAAAGTCTCTCGCAGCCGCGAGGCGATCTGCTTGAGAAGCTCGTCGCCGACATGGTGCCCGAGTGTGTCGTTGATGGACTTGAACCCATCGAAATCGAAGAAGTAGACGACGAATCCCCGCGAGACGGCGTGATTGGTGCGATGGGTCTCGGTGTTGACCATGCTGGTCAGGTGCCCCCGGTTGGACAGCTTGGTGAGCGGGTCCGTGTTGGCTGAGATCGCGCGCTCGGTGCTCTCGCGGCGCTTCTGTGTGGTCTCCATGATCACGCCAGCGACGTACGCTCCTCGCCCGGTCGCAGACAGCAGGTACCAGCGTGTCTGGCCCTGGATCAGGAACGCGCGCTCAGATCGCACGGGCACGTTGGACTTCAGAGCCTTGCTGGCGATCTCTTCCATCCACCACGAGATGCTATCGGGGTCGCGGTGCTCCAGCTTGGCCCCTCGCCGCTCATCGGGGACACCCAACTCGAGCAGGTTCTTCAGCTCGCGGTTGCCCGCGATGATGCGGAACGCCTCGCGTTTGTTGGTCCCGCCCTGCGCGCCGGTGAGGACGAACGTCGCGCCAAGCGAGCAGTCCATCAGCAGCCGGTAGATCATCTCGAGGTTTGTGACTCGGTGCATCACGCCCGGCAGCGCGGTGGATGCGTCGTGGAACTTCTGCGCACGTCGGGCAACGCCGCTCAGCACGGCGATCGACGGGATGAGCACGAGCATCGCCACGAGCGGCGCACCGAGAAGGATCCCCTGCGTGAAGCGATCAGAGAGGCCGAACTGCTCGAGAGGCTGAGCCCCGCCGAGCGACAGGACCTGGACAGCGTGCATCGCAAGTATCAGCAGCACGCAGGTGAAGACCGTCGACCGCGCGAGCGGCGCGAGTTTGGGCCGGCTGAACCCGATCCAGACCGAGAGCGCCAGCAGTACAGCCACCGCGCCATAGATGGATGCCACCAACCAGAGCGCCATTGCCCCCCCTTCCAGAGTCCCGACGTAGCATCGGATCACGGGGGCCCGCGCGTGACGGAGAACCCGCACGGCGATGAGCGTAACAGCCTCTGCCAGGCTGAAGAACTCGCACACGCCGCAGAATTGAACCAGAACGGCACGCTACCAGAGCGAGAACCCCGCCGCGTTGGGCTGCGGACTCAAGCGAGTCCGGACACCGTTACACCCGTTGACACGATCCGGATACCAACGCATTCGAACGGTCGTGGAAGCCCGCGCCGCCCGGCGCAGGAGGGAGCGTTCGAGATGCACCCGATCTCGGGGGCTAGTCGGCGGATACGACTCGGCCTGCATCAGGGTCCCATCCACCCCCGAGCGAGGCGTAGAGATCAACGAGGCGCAGAATCGTGTCGCGTTCGGCTGCGACACGATTTCGCTCGATCAGCAGGCGTGTCCTGCGGGCCTCAGTGACATCGAGGAAGTCGATCTGCCCGGCTGTGTAACGGTCCACCGACAGGTTCTCGGCATCTCGGGCCGCGGCCTCGGCATCGCTCAGTCGCTCGACACGCTGCTCGGCTCGGACCCGGCGCATGCTCGCTGTTTCCACCTCCGCGAGCGCGCCGATGACCGCCGACCGGAGCCGGATCAGTGCTTGGCGCTGCTCGCTCTCGGCAGAGAGCACCTGGCTACGGATCCGCCCGCCTTCGAAAATCGGCAGCGTGATGCTCGGCCCGAACTGGAGCAGGTACGCGTCGGGGTTGACCGCATCGCCAAGGTCCGGCCCCTGGAGCGTGATCGAGCCCGAGAGCGAGACACGCGGGAAACGCTCGGCCTTGGCGGCACCGATCCGCGCGGTCGCGGCTTCGAGCTCACGCTCCGCTCGCCGAAGATCGGGGCGGCGCATGAGCAGATCGGCCGGGACCCCGAGCGCGGGCACGACGTCACGCGCGGGCAGGCCCGACGTTCCGACAACGATCGATCCCGGTGCCTCTCCGAGCAGCACGGCGATCCGGAATTCTGCCTCGCGTCGATCGGCACGCAACGCGGGCAGCAACGCGAGGTTGGACTCCAGATCCCGCCTGGCCCGGGCGACATCGAGCTCATCCCCGAAGCCCGCGTTGGCACGAGAGAGCGCGATGTCCAGCGCATCTCGGTCGGTCGCGGCTGTCGACTCGACAAGCTGGATGTCCCGATCGGTCGCACGGATCAGCACGACCTCCCGAGCGACCTCGGCAGCAAGCGCGACCCGGCTCGCACGCAGATCCTCGACCGCGAACCCGATGTCGGCTTCCGCCGCCTCGACGAGGCGATCGACACGCCCCCAGAGGTCGAGCTCCCAGCCCGCCACCGCCCCGAGCGCGTAGACGTCTGCCTCGATCCCGGGTGGCGCGCCGCCGACGATGAACGCGTCGTCGCCGGTCTGGATCCTCGAGTAGGACGCGTCGGCGTCGAGCGTCGGCAGACGATCAGCGTTCGCGATACCGCGCCGAGCACGAGCAGAGATGATGCGCTCGCGGGCCTCGGCAAGCGTCAGACTCGACCCGAAGGATCGCTCGATCAGCGCCGTCAGCTCATCATCGCCAAGGTGTGTCCACCACGCGGTGATGTCCTCGGCCTTCTGGTCGCTCGTGGGCCCCAGCCACGCTTCGGGCGTCAGGTCCGATGGATGGGAAGACTCGTAGTCCGGGCCGACGGTGCACGCCGGCAACACCGCGAGCGGCAGGAGACAAACAAACGCTCGGGAGATCTTCACTGTTCCCCCCCCACTGCCTGGATGTACACGTCGAACTGCTGCCCGATGCCAGGCGAGGCGAACTCGTCTCCGATCGCATAGACAACCTGGAGCACGCGGGTGTCGATGAGCTCGCTCGTCCGCCCGGCGAGGTTCCGCTTCGGAACAACCAGCGGCTCGACCGTCACGAGTTCGAGCCCGAAGCGCGAGCCCTCGTCACCCCGGGGAGAGGCCCAGGCACGCGAACCGGGCGCGAACCGGGGGATATCGACCTCGTCGATCTCAACGCGGAGATGGGTTGCGTCGGTGCGACCGAGCACGATAAGGCCCTCGGTGGGCACAGAGGCGGGGGCAAACTCGCCGGGGCGGATGTTGACCTGGAGCACACTCGCGCGAACGGGGCTGCGGACCGTGAGCAGTTCGAGATCGGTCCGCGCCCGTGCGTGGGCGCTGCGGGCCTGCTCGACGCGTGACGCCGCGGCGAGAAGCTCGGGACCGTCGGCGTCCGTCGCGGGGTCGACGAAGCGTTCGAGTTCGGCAGCTGCCTGCGCAAGGC
>JANQQZ010000136.1 GCA_028284805.1 Phycisphaerales bacterium | reverse complement strand
GGATGGTCATCGTGGGAAACTCCCATACTGCGGGGACACGTTGTGTCGGCCGCCACCAACGGCCTCGACCGGCGTGCTCCCACGCCGGCCTGCCGGCGGCCCGAGGTATAGTCTACGGTCTCCGCCGACCCGGCTCGACCCGCGGGCCCCACGCTTTGAACGGCGGCGACCAGATCGAGGAATCCTCGCCCATGCACGGACCGCTCCCACGCCCCCCTCGCGGCCTCGCCGTGACCGCCGCCGCGGCGGTGCTGCTGCTTGCCGGCTGCGCCTCCCCGTTCGGCGAGAGCAACCTCGATATCGCCGAGCGATCGGTGCTTGACGCCGTCCGACGCGAGATGCGGCTCGCCGGGCAGAGCCCCGACTATCGGCCGACCGAGCGGGGCTCGACTGTCGACAGCCTCGAGATCCCCGAGCAGCGCATGGACGAGCTGAACGAGCTGAGCGGCCCCGCGTCCTACGCGGGGGTCGACAGCGAGGTCTCGGAAGACCTGCTCGGGGCAGAGCAGGTCGCGGTCCGTGTCGGCCTCGAGCGTTCGATTCGCTCCGCGGCCGAGCGGAACCTCTCGCTCCAGTTCCAGCGGCTCGCGCCCGCGATCAGCGAGGCTCAGCTCGTCCAGGCCCTCGCCGCGTTCGACTGGACGTTCTTTGTCAACGGCCAGTACCAGTTCATCGATCAGCCGCGGACGAGCACGACCTTCTTCGGCGCCGCGTTCAACGCCTTCCAGCAGACCGACGTGAGCACTGGCCTTCGCAAGTCGACCACGACGGGCGGCACCTTCCAGGTCGATACCACCTGGAGCTGGTCGCAGAACGAGAACCCGGGGATCACGGTCATACCCGACCCGGCCAACACGGTCACGGTCGGTGCGCAGCTCACCCAGCCTCTGCTCCGCGGAGCGGGCTCGGACGTGGCCCGCGCGACCGTGCGACTGTCCGCCAACGCCGAGCGCACCAGCGTGCAGCAGCTCAAGGCCTCACTGATCGGCACGCTGCTCCAGACCGAAGAGGCGTACTGGAACCTCCAACTCGCCAACGAGTCGCTGCGGATCCAGCAGCGGCTTCTGAAGCGGGGCGAGGGCGTGCGCGACATCATCGTGAACCGCGGCGACCTCGACGCGACGCAGGCCGAGATCGCCGACGCCCGCGCGGAGGTCGAGAGCCGAAGGGCCGCTGTCATCCGCGCCGAGCGCACGCTGCGCTCCGCGAGCGACTCGCTCAAGGTGCTCATCAACGACCCCGAACTGACGATCGGCTCTGAGCTGCTGCTGCTGCCAGCGGACGAGGCGGTCGATGAGCCGATCCGCTACAGCCTCGCCGACGCGTTGACCACGGCCTATGCCGAGCGCCCCGAGGTCGCCCAGGCGGTCCTCTCGCTTGAGAACACGGGCATCCGTCGTCAGGTCGCCCGCAACGGCATCCTGCCCAGGCTCGACCTCAACCTCGAGGCCCGCTATGCCGCGCTCGGTGCACGCCCCAACGACGCGTACGACGACGTGTTCGATGGTGATTTCGTCGACTACCTGGTCGGGCTCGCCTTCGAGCAGCCCATCGGAAACCGGCTCGCCAACGCGAACCTGCGCGAGGCTCAGCTCGAGCAGATGCAGGCGGTCACCAGCTACCAGAACACGATCCAGCAGGTCACGCTGGAAGTGAAGAACGCTCTGCGAGACGTCGTAACGGGCTACCAGCTCATCGAGCAGACGCGCACGGCGCGTGTCGCCGCGGCGGAAAACCTGCGGGCGCTCCGCGTGCAGATCGAGACCACCGGCGGCTACACCGCGTTCAACCTCGACCAGTGGCTGAACCGGCAGTCGCTGCTCGCCGCGGCGGAGCTCGAAGAGATCCAGGCATTGATCAGCTACAACATCGCGGTCGCGCGTCTTCACAGCGTGCTCGGGACGACGCTGACACGGAACAACATCGAGTTCGACGTCGAGAACGCCGCGGGCTGAGGCCAGACATGGACGCACTCGCGATTGAGCAGGCCGTCTCCATGCTCCGACGAGCCGAGCTCGTCGCGTTCCCGACCGAGACGGTTTACGGGCTCGGCGCCGACGCCACGAACGCGCACGCCGTCGCAAGGGTCTTCGAACTCAAGGGGCGTCCGAGCAACAACCCCCTGATCGTGCACGTCGCGGATATCGACCAGGCACTCGCGCTCGTGTCGCGCTGGCCCGCGACGGCCGAGAAGCTCGCGAGACGCTTCTGGCCTGGCCCGCTCACGCTCGTGCTTCCCAGGAACGACGTAATCCCCGACATCGTCTGCGCAGGCGGGCCAACGGTCGCGGTGCGCTGCCCCGATCACCCGGTCGCGCTCGAACTGCTGCGGGTGTTTGGCTCGCCTCTGGTCGGACCGAGCGCCAACAAGTCGGGCAGCGTGAGCTCGACGACCGCCGAGCACGTGCGAACTTCGTTCGGAGACCGCGTGCACGTCCTGGACGGGGGCCCGTGCCTGCGGGGCATCGAGTCGACGGTCGTCCGCGTTGAGGGCGCCCACGCCACGATCCTGCGGCCTGGCGTCGTCACGCACGAGCAGATCGCCGAGGTCACCGACGTCGACACCTACGAGCCGGTGTACGCGCCCGATGCAGCGGGCGCGATGCCCTCGCCCGGGATGCTCCGCCGGCACTACGCCCCCGCGACGCCGACCCGGCTCTTCGACCGCACGCAACGCCGGGCGGTGCTCGACCGGGTCGAGACGGGCGAGAACCTCATCATCCTGAGCCACGGTATTGACACCGAGCACGGCGCCCTGATCCGGATGCCCCGCGACGCGGAGAGCTACGCGCGGGAGCTGTACGCCGCGATGCACCGCGCCGACGATGCGGGCGCGGACGCGATCCTGATCGAGTTGCCCGATGCAGAGGGCCAAGTCTGGTCGGCGATCCGCGACCGCCTCAGACGCGCAGCCGCGGGCTGATCGCACCTCCAGGCGCATCGAAGCCGCGGCGACGCCCGGCTATGGTTCCGAGTCTCGCTGCATACAGCCTTGCCGCACACTCACAGAGGAGCTCACGGTGCCCGACGCAACGAACAAGATCCGAATCGCACTCGCGCCGGGCGACGGCATCGGCACCGAGATCATGCAGGCCTGCCTGGACATCTTCAAGGCGACGGAGGTCATGGACCACGTCGACTTCGTGCCCGTCGAGATGGGCAAGAGCGTCTTCACCAAGGGCGACAGCCGGGGCATGACCGACGACGCGATCGACACCCTCGAGTCGTGCGGGTTGATCTACAAGGGCCCGATGGAAACCCCGACGGGCGGGGGCGGCAAGTCGATCAACGTGACGCTGCGCAAGACCTTCGGCGCGTTCGCGAACCTGCGCCACTTCCAGAGCCTGCCTGGCGTCGAGACCGTGTACAGCCGCGCGGGCGTGCCCGTGGACTTTTACGTCGTCCGCGAGAACATCGAGGACACCTACGGCGGGATCGAGCACCGCCTGACCGCGGACGTCGTCGAGTGCAAGCGGCTGATCTCCGCGCCGGGCTGCGACCAGGTGCACAAGTTCGCCTTCCGCACCGCCGAGAGCTTCGGCATCGAGACCGTCCACTGCGGGCACAAGGCCAACATCATGAAGATGTCCGACGGCCTGTTCCTCGACCGCTTCTACCACACGGGGCGCGACTACCCGGGCATCGAGTGCAAGGACGTGATCATCGACGCGCTGTGCATGAACCTCGTGCTGCGCCCCAACGACTACCGCATGGTCGTGCTGCCCAACCTTCAAGGCGACATCGTCTCGGACCTCGCCGCGGGCCTCGTGGGCGGGCTGGGCTTCGCCCCGAGCGCCAACATCGGCGAGAACGTGAGCATCTTCGAGGCGGTCCACGGCACCGCACCCGACATCGCGGGCCAGAACAAGGCCAACCCGACCAGCCTGCTGCTGTCGGGCCTGATCATGCTTCGTCACATCGGGCTCAAGCGTTGCGCGGCGTTGATCGAGAACTCGCTGCTCTACACGCTCGAGTCGGGCGTGCACACGGGCGACGTCAAGGGTGAGAAGGACCCGGTGGGCACCCGCGAGTTCGCGGCGGCGATCGCCCAGAACCTGGGCAAGGACCCGAGCGGGCGCGAGGCCCGGCCCGTGCCCGAGTCGCAGGCCCCCACCTTCACGCCCCCGAACCGCCCGCGCGAGAACCGGCTCATGCGGACGTTCGAGACCTCGACCAACCGCATCGCGGGCTGCGACATCTACATCGACACGCTGCTTGCGCCCTCCGAGCTGGCCAACAAGCTCAGCGCCATCTGCACCGGGACACCCTTCAAGCTCACCATGATGTCGAACCGCGGCACCCAGGTCTGGCCCAGCGGCTCGGTGTACACCGAGGTGGTCGATTACTACCGCGTCCGCTTCGAGCTGCGCGACGAGACCCAGGCCGGGCACATCGGGCAGCTGCCCACGGTCTGGCTGCTCGAGAAGGTCGCGGAGAAGTTCGTGATCACGGACTTCCAGCCGCTGAAGAACTACGACGGAAGGCCCGGGTACTCGCTGGCGCAGGGCCAGTAAGACTCACACGGACCGGTTCATCTTCTCAATCTTGCCGCCGCGATCGACGAGCACCTCGTCGGCCTCACCCAGGAACAGGCCGTGGTCGACGACGCCCGGCACGTCGTTCAGGTGGGCGGCCAGTTCCTCGAGGCTGTGATCGGGGGTCAGCGGGACGTCGAGGATCAGGTTCCCGTTGTCGGTGACGAACAAATCCCCGTCCATGGTGCGTCGGCAGACGCCGTTGAGACCCGCGGCCCGCAGGCTGGCGCGCGTGCTGGCAAGGCCGAAGGCCATGACCGCCACGGAGAGCGTCGCGTTGGTGCCGAGGTTCTCGACGACCTTGTGCCCGTCGACCATGTAGACGCGTCGCTTGCTCGCCCAGGCGATGATGCGCTCGCGGGTCATCGCGCCGCCCGAGCCCTTGAGCATGCGCAGGTGCGCGTCGACCTCGTCGCAGCCGTCAAAGAGATAGTCGATCTCTTCGACCAGCGCGAAGTCGACGACGTTGAGTTCGAGCTCGCGTGCGAGACGCTCCGTCGCCTCGCTGGTGGCGATGCAGTCGACCTTGAAGCCCTCGACCCTGAGGCGCTCGGCGAGGGCCTTCACGCCACGCCGCGCCGTGCGCCCGGTCCCGAGCCCAACGAGCATCCCGGGCTGGATCTCACCGACGGCCGCCTCGGCCAACACGTCCGCTGTCTGCTGGTCACTCAAAGCGGATCCCCTGTGCGAGCCGGAGCTCGTTGCCGTAATTGATAGTGCAGGTCTGGCGTCGCATGTACGCCTTCCAGCTGTCGCTGCCGGCCTCGCGACCGCCGCCGGTGTCCTTCTCGCCCCCGAACGCGCCGCCGATTTCGGCGCCGCTGGTGCCGAGGTTGACGTAGGCCAAGCCGCAGTCGCTGCCCGACCCATCGACGTTCAGGAAGCGTTCCGTGGTGCGCACGCTTCCGGAGAAGATCGCGCTCGAGAGCCCCTGATCGACCGAGTTCTGCATCGCGAGCGCCTCGTTGAGATCGCTGTACGTGAAGACGTAGCAGATCGGGGCGAAGGTCTCGTCCATCGCGATCGGCAGCTCATTGCCCTTGGGCGCACGCACGATCGCGGGCTTGACGAACCAGCCGCCGAGGCCCTCGGGCGAGACGGTCTCGCCCCCCGCGACGACCGTGCCGCCCTGATCCTTCGCCTGCGCGATCGCGTCGAGGTAGGCGTCGACCGTCCGCTGCCCGATCACCGGACCGACGAGCGTGCCCTCCGCGAGCGGGTCGCCGATGGTGATGGTCGAATACGCCTTCGCCATGCGATCCACCAGCTCATCGGCGATCGACTCGTGGGCGATCACGCGGCGGGTCGTCGTGCACCGCTGACCCGCGGTCCCCACGGCGCCGAAGACGATCGATTTCAGGGCGAGGTCGAGATCCGCGTCAGGCTCGACGATGACCGCGTTGTTCCCGCCCAGCTCGAGCAGGCACCTGCCCAGCCGCCCCGCGACCACCTGGCCCACGTGGCGCCCCATCGCGCACGAGCCGGTCGCCGAGATCAACGGCAGTCGCCTGTCCGCGATCATGCGCTCGCCGACCTCGTCGTCGGTCCCGATGACCAGGCGGAACACGCCCTCGTGCCCCATGTCACTCGCGACTCGATCCGCGATCGCATTCGTCGCCATCGCGGTGAGCGGCGCGAGCAGCGAGGGCTTCCAGAGCACGACGTCGCCGCACACGGCCGCGAGCATCGCGTTCCAGCCCCAGACGGCGTTGGGAAAGTTGAACGCCGTGATCACACCGATCGGTCCAAGCGGGAGCCACTGCTCCATCATCCGGTGCATCGGTCGCTCGCTTGGGATCGTTGCGCCCCCGACCATGCGGCTCAGGCCCACCGCGTAGTCGGCGATGTCGATCGTCTCCTGCACCTCGCCCACGCCCTCGGCGCGGATCTTGCCCACCTCGAGCGAGACCAGCTCGCCCAGCGCATCGAGGTGCGTGCGCAGCTCCTCGCCGATCGCGCGGACTACCAGCCCCCGCTCGGGAGCGGGCACGGCACGCCACCGCCTGAACGCCTCGGTCATCTCGTCGAGCGTGCGCTCGTAGCTGTCCGCGGAGTCGAGCCTCACGCCCGCGATCGGATCCCCCGTCGCCGGGTTGTAGCTGACAGCGACACCCGAGCTGAGCCCCTCGGCGCCCGTGACGTCGGCGACGAATCGAGGGTCATCGTGCAGCCCCAGGCTCGGGTGCGGGGCGTGCTTCGGCGAGGCGGTCGTGCTCATGCCAAGATGGTAGGCGGAACTCGGACTCTCTCATCGGCTCGTTTCGGAGCCGCGGCGCTAGAGTCGCGCCATGTCCGACCTGTTCGAGCGATCCATCGTGCTCGCGACCGCAAACCCCAAGAAGGTCACCGAGCTGCGTGCCATTTTCGCGGGTATCGGCCTGGGGGTCGAGTCGCTCGCGGACCTCAACACCCCCACCACCGAGCCCGATGAGACCGGCGCGACATTCGAACAAAACGCAACGATCAAGGCGGTCGAGTATGCCCGCCAGACCGGCCGCCTCTGCCTCGCGGATGACTCCGGGCTCGCGGTCGACGCCCTCGGAGGTGCGCCGGGCGTCATCAGCAGCCACTACTGCACGGACGGCGTCGAGACCGGAATGACCCGAGAGGAGCGGGACGCGGCGAACAACGAGAAGCTGCTCGCTGAACTCGGCGATCGGGCGATCAGCGAGCGTACAGCCCGCTTCGTCTGCGTGATGGTGCTGGCTTCGCCCGACGGGAACATCCACGCCACAACCCGCGGCACGTTCGAGGGGGCCATCGGCCCGCCCGGCGATGTCCCACGCGGCACCAGCGGCTTCGGATACGACCCGCTGTTTCTGGTGGCGCCCGAGCTTGCACAGACCTCTGCGGAACTGGACGCCAAGACCAAGAACGCCCTCAGCCACCGGGGCGAGGCGGCACGGGCGATGGCGGAGACCATCGCGGCAATGCGGGGCGCATGAAAAACGCCCGCCGTGGATGCGGCGGGCGCGTTCTGTTTTCAGAAGCCTGACAGGCTCACTTGTTGTCGTCGTCCTTGACGGTGAAGTCGGCGTCGATCACGTCGTCGTCGCCTCCGGAGCTGTCGCCAGCAGCGGCTCCGGCCTGCCCCGCGTCCTTGGCCTGCTCGTACACCACCTTGCCGAGCTCCTGCGAGGCGTTCTCGAGCTCCTTCAGGGCTGCCTCGATGGCGTCCTTGTCGTCGCCCTTGAGCTTGTCGTCGAGGTTGCTCAGCGCGCTCTCGATCGAGCCTCGTACCGAAGCGTCGACCTTGTCGCCGTGCTCCTCGAGGCTCTTGCGGATGCTCCCCGCGAAGCCTTCGGCGCGGTTGCGCAGGTCGACGACCTCGCGGCGCTTCTTGTCCTCCTCGGCGTGAGCGGCCGCGTCGGCCTTCATCTTCTCGATCTCGGCCTCGGACAGCCCGCCCGAGTTGCTGATCTCGATGTTGTTGCTCTTGTTGGTCGCCTTGTCGGTCGCGGTGACCTTCAAGATGCCATTGGCGTCGAGCGCGAACTCGACCTCGATCTGAGGCGTGCCGCGCGGCGCGGTCGGGATGTCCGTCAGCTCGAACTGACCGAGCGTGCGGTTGTCCCTCGCGAACTCGCGCTCGCCCTGCAGCACATGGATCTGCACGCTGGTCTGGTTGTCCGCGGCCGTCGAGAACGTTTCCTTCTTCGATGTCGGGATGGTCGTGTTCTTCTCGATGAGCGTGGTCATCACGCCGCCCATGGTCTCGACACCCAGACTCAGCGGGGTGACGTCGAGAAGCAGGACGTCCTTGACATCGCCCTGGAGCACTCCGCCCTGGATCGCGGCGCCAACCGCGACGACCTCATCGGGGTTGACGCTCTTGTTGGGCTCCTTGCCGAAGATCTCTTTGCAGACCTCCTGCACCTTGGGGATGCGGGTCGAGCCGCCCACGAGCACGACCTCGTCGATCTTGCTGGCGTCGAGCTTGGCGTCCTTGAGGGCCTCGCGGCACGGGCCCGCGAGTCGCTCGAACAGATCCGCGCACAACTCCTCGAACTTGCTGCGGTTGATCGTCAGCTGGAGATGCTTCGGGCCGTTCTGGTCGGCTGTGATGAACGGCAGGTTGATCGTGGTCTCCTGCATCGTCGAGAGCTCGACCTTGGCCTTCTCGGCGGCCTCTTTGAGGCGCTGCATGGCCATGGCGTCGCTTGTCAGGTCGATGCCTTCCTGCTTCTTGAACTCGCCTGCGAGGTGGTCGATCAGGCGCTGATCCCAGTCGTCGCCGCCGAGGTGGGTGTCGCCGTTGGTCGAGAGCACCTCGAACACGCCGTCGCCGACGTCGAGGATCGACACATCGAAGGTGCCGCCGCCCAGGTCGAAGACCGCGATCTTCTCGTTGGTCTTCTTGTCGAGCCCGTACGCGAGGGCAGCGGCCGTCGGCTCGTTGATGATCCGCTCGACCTTCAGGCCCGCGATCTCGCCGGCGTCCTTGGTCGCCTGACGCTGGCTGTCGTTGAAGTAGGCGGGCACGGTGATGACCGCGCGCTCGACGCTCTCACCCAGGTAGTCCTCGGCAACCTTCTTGAGCTCCTGGAGCACGAAGGCCGAGAGCTGCTGCGGCGTGTATTCCTTGTCCTTGACCTTGATGGTCACGAACTCGCCGTCCGCGCCGTGCACGACCTCGTAGGGCACGTTCTTCTCTTCCGAGGCGACCTCGGAGGCGCGACGTCCCATGAACCGCTTCATCGAGTAGACCGTGTTCTTGGGGTTGGTCACTTGCTGGTGCTTGGCGGGCTGGCCGATGAGGCGTTCGCCCTTGTCGGTGAAGGCCACGACCGACGGCGTGGTCCGGTTGCCGGACGAGTTGATGAGAACCTTGGGCGAGCCGCCCTCCATGACGGCGACCACCGAATTGGTCGTGCCGAGGTCAATACCGATGATTTTGGACATGGTCGAATAGCCTCCGAACGTGACGCCGCAGCGTCGAAACCCTATTGGAGTTGCAACGCCGATGCCAGCGGCTCAGAGCGTCCTCCCGGGGCTTTCACCTGGTTTGGCCCCGCCCGACCGCGAGGGCGCGGGCTTGTTTCTGCCGATCTGGCAGGCCGATCGGCCGGGTATGGTCCTGCATGGAACGGCCGTCGCGATGACACAGGGTGTGCCTCATCCACCGATCCTGACCGTGGGCTGCACGGGCATGCTTGCAGCCGCCACGCTGGAACTCGCTGATCGCGGGCACCCGCTCTGGGTGCTGTCGCGGGGAGCCGATCGCTTCGCTGCCGAGCACAGCAGCGCCAGCAGAACCCTGATACCGATCGCGAGCGACTACACAGGAGACCTCACAGGGTCTCTGGAAGCGGTGCCCGGGGGCGGCTGGCTCGTCGCGTGGATTCACGGCGACGACACAGCCATCCTGGAGCTCATCGTGAGCGTCACGAAGCCGAGCCGCGTCGTTCATGTGGTCGGATCGGCATGGGCCGATCCGTCGCGCGACATCCCGGCTCCACGGCTTCCATCCGGGACGCTGTACCAACGCGCCGTGCTGGGGTTCGTGCCCGAAGCCTGGGGCTCCCGATGGCTGACACACGCCGAGATCAGCCGTGGTGTGCTCGATGTCCTCGACGGGGACCGCCCGCTCACAGTTGTAGGAAGCGTGGAGCCCTGGTCGGCCCGCCCGTAGGCGTTCAGCCCTTCGACTTGGCACCCTTGGCGGGCTTCTTGCGGCTCGCCCAGATCCGAGCGGTGCGGTACATGGTGCACAGGAAGATGACCCCGGTGGCGCCGATCCGGGCGAAGTCCTCGATCGATGGGTTGGGCACCTCCATCGCGAGACTCACGCCGCCCGCCAGCCACAGGCCGGCCCACGCCATGAGCACGAGCGAGCCGAAGCGGCGCATCGCGGTTCCCGGGCTCAGTGTCATGCCCAGGCCAAGCAGGACGACGAGGCCCTGTGTGCCAGCGAGCAGAGCCCCCCACTGTCCCTCGTAGTGGAGGCCCGCCGCGGAGAACGAGAGCGACCCGATGCTGGCGAGCATGAACTCGCGCGTGCCGCCCTCCCAGACCGCAACGGCAAACTGGAAACACTGCGCCGCAGTTCCAAGCGCGAAGCTCCACACCACGAGCGCCGTGATCAGGCTCAGCAACCCGACCGAGAGCTTCTCACGAAGCCCGGGCTTCGGGGCGTCCTTCGATCGACCGAAGAGATCCGGGCGGCTGGCGGCCTGTGACATAGCGGTGCTCCCTCTCCGGCCGCGTCAGCGCCCGGCGACTCGTTCGTCGGCTCCGGGTCGCCACCACCCCACCCCGGGGGCGTGATCACTGCTGGGGGCAGCCAGCAGGCAGGGGTCGCAGGGCTCGCATCGTCTGGGAGAGGCCGAGAATCCGGAACACCCGATCCGGGAAGCCTACAATTGTTTCAGTAGAAACTGAAATCTCACGCCTCGGGCCCGCCCCCAGAGCCGAAGAGACCGTCATGACCACGATCGACGCACCCCGACTCGACCCGACCACCCTCTTCCGCCCCCGCCTCGGGAAGCCTGACCCGGAGCTCGAACCCATCCGAGCCAAGGTCCTCCGCGGCGAACGTCTCACGCTCGACGATGGCGACCTGCTCTACACAACCCCCGACATCTGGACCGTGTGCGAGCTGGCAAACTTGGTTCGCGAGAAGCTGCACCCGGGCGTCGCGTACTACAACATCAACCGGCACATGAACTACTCCAACATCTGCGCGCTCTCGTGCAAGTTCTGCGAGTTCTACCGCAAGAAGGGCGACGACGGCGCGTACACCCGCGATGAGGGCTACATCCGCGAGGAAGCGCGCAAGGCCGTCGAGAACGGCGCGACCGAGATGCACATCGTGGGCGGGCTGCACCCCTACCTGCCCTGGGACTACTACCCCCACATGATGCGCTGGATCAAGGACGAGGTCGCCAAGGCGGGCGGCACGCTGCACATCAAGGCGTTCACCGCGGTCGAGATCGTGCACCTGGCCAAGATCGCCAAGAAGTACAAGCGCGACGACCGCCGCGAGGGCATCCGCTGGGTCTTGCAGGAACTCAAGGACGCTGGGCTCGACTCGCTGCCCGGAGGCGGCGCGGAAGTCTTCGACGACCGCGTGCACGACGAGGCCTACAAGGGCAAGATCCGCTCCGACGTCTGGCTCGATGTCCACACCATCGCGCACGAGCTCGGGCTCAACAGCAACTGCACGATCCTCTACGGCCACATCGAGCAGCGCCGCGAGCGCCTCGTGCATATGGACATGCTCCGCCGAGCCCAGGACGCCGCCCTGCACAGGCTGGGTTACACGGGCGACGCCAACTGGCAGCAGTACAGCGAGACGTTCCCTGCCACCGAGCACATCGACGCGCCGGCGATCACGCTGACGCGCGAGGGCGTCGACCAGCCCACGCCCGACATGTCAGCCAACGGCGGGTACTTCCAGACCATCATCCCCCTGCCGTTCTTTCCGGATGGATCAGAACTCGAGAACCTGCCCGGGCCCACCGGACTCGAGAACCTGCGCACGCTGGCCGTCGCGAGGCTCATGCTCGACAACTTCCCGCACGCCAAGGCCTTCTGGATCATGCAGACCCTGCCCATGAGCCAGCTGATGCTCCAGGCCGGCGCCGACGACATCGACGGCACGGTGGTCTGGTACGACATCACCAAGGTCGGCGGCGCGAGCACGCACCAGGAGACCACGGTGTGGGATCTGCAGCGCGCGATCCAGGAGGCCGGCTACGAGCCGGTGGAGCGGGACACGCTGTACCGGCGGGTTGAGCGGGATGGGACATGCTGGTCGGTGTCCTGAACTAGGGACCACAGAACCGCGACCGGGCAGAATCACCTCACCTCCGACCTTGGTGCAGGGTTGTGCAGGTGCCGTCACACAGCCCGACGCCCGGATCTGCAGGTATGGGTCTGCCCGCCCGAGCGCATTGGCACTGGTCCGACGCTGCCGATTGCCGGAAGCAACTCTGACGCGCTCGCACCGTGAATGGCCGTGCATCGTAGTATTTTTTTGATATTGGCATCCTTTGATCCAAACACATGCTGCCGAAGAGACCACGTGTGGATTTGTGCGATATTCTTGTGGAAATATCTCAATCTCGCCTACCCTGTGTTTATCGGACACAACCACATAGCCGAGAGGAAGGCCATGAATAGCACGCTGATTCGCTCCCAGGCCGTCGCGATAGGTCTGATGTACGGTGCTCTTGCGGCTGCACAGAGTTGTCCGTGTGCCGCGGACCAGAACGAGGATGGCTTCATTGAACCAGCCGACTTCAACGCATGGGTCCTGAACTACAGCGCCGGCAGCTTGCTCGCTGACGCGAACTGCGACGGGCTGGTCGAGCCAGGTGACTTCAACGCCTGGGTGCTCGAGTACAACATGACTGGCGGCACCACATGCGACACGACGGACAACGACAACGGCGTCGGCGACGGGATCTGGGATATCTACGAAACAGGCAGCAGCTGGGTGACATTCCGAATCACCGGCACGGATCCCAACGACACCGACAGCGATGACGACGGGCTCACGGACGGACTCGAGCGCTGCACCGGCGTTTACAACGGCCCGACCGATCCGGGCACCGATCCGACAAAGTTTGACACCGACGGCGACCAATTCTCTGATGGCGAGGAAGTGCTTGGTTTTGGATGCGACCACATACCCAACACCATTGATGACATTGACCTACTGGCGTTTAGCGAGCTCGATGGCCCAGGTAGTATCGCAGTCAGCCCACTTCGCAAGGACGTTTTTGTTGAAATCGATTGGCTTGGTGCAAATCCAAACTATCGCCAAGACCCCAGCGATCCTACTTCAACATTACTCCCCCCTCCGTTTCCTGCAGGCTTGAATGACTACGAACCAGAACCAGAAGAAATCGATCGAGTCGTTCAGATGTTTGCCAACGCACCCGTTGACAACCCTGATGGAACAACTGGCATCAACCTGCACGTCGATATCGGCCAGGACATCGGCGGTACTGGACCGCGTACTGGTGGCACCCCGCTTTTACTCACGCATGAGATTGCTGAACTCGCATTAGATCCTTTTCCCTTCACTACGTACACACCGCAGCTTGGGCAAATTCGAATCCCGATCGGCGTAGGAGCGGCCTGCACTGCGGGCCGGGCGATGGCCGAGAACCGACGGCGTGTTTTTTATCACGGCTGGTTTGGCGAGACCGGCGCGGTAGGGTCCATCATCAACACAGGCGGATTGGACTTGAACGGTGCAGGCGGCGGTCCACTTGCTAGCCTTGCTGATTGTTTGTTTGCAACAGACTTGTTTATAGTTCTCGAGGCAGACGACAATGATTCGTTCCGGACCTCATGGCTCATCGCTCACGAACTCGGCCACTGTATGGGGCTTCGACACGGCGGAGTCGATGATGTTCAGGGCAAGCCCAACCACCGAACTGTGATGAGCCAACGTTACCGCAATGGCGTCGATGTGACCGGCGATGCGCTGCCTGACCGCGTTGTGGATGCTGATGGAGACGGCATAGCCGACGAGGGCATCATCGATTACTCCCGCGAAGTGTTGCCGCCGCTCGACGAAAGTTCTCTCGTCGAATCTGAGGGCATTCTGGGGCCAGGCGGACCAGCAATTGACTGGAATCAGAATGGTGTCACGGATGCCGGAACAATCGCGTGGAGCATCCTGGTTCCTGGAATAGGACTGGATTACACCCAAGATCTCCCAAATCCATATCCTTCTTCGGGCCCGTGCGGCGGCGCTGGTCAGCCTGCATGCGGTATGTACAGCAGCGGAATCAATGAGTGGGCATCGATACGCTACCGGCCGTCCGCTGCATTGCCTTCCGATTACATAGCCGACATGACGAATATGATCCCCCTCTTTCAGGTGTTTCCGTGCCTCGACATCGCTGTTCTTGCTTCAGATCCAGGTACGTACAAGACTCTGGCCCCAACATCTACATGTTCCACGCTGCCCGATGACTGTCCGCCTGTAATTGGCAATTCACCAGTCTCTGTGATCTGTGACGAGGTACCAAGCCAGTAGAAAAGCAACGCAGCGTCGTGCACTGCAGTCAAACACAGTTTTGCAACGTCACAGCTCCACAATCTCCCCAAGCTCCGGCATCGCCGCCTTGAGCCCCCACCGCTGATCCAGCTTCTTCGCGAGATCCCGCCGCGGCCCGTTCTCGCCGTGCGTCAGCAGGACGCGGGGCGTGTGCGCCTGAAGATAGGTCATCCACTCGACCAATTCGGTCTGGCCTGCGTGGGCGCTGAAGCCTCCCAGCGTGTGGATCTGGGCCTCGACCTCGAGGATCTTGCCGAACATCTTGATCTCTTTGCGCCCGTCGACGAGCAGGCGCCCGAGGGTGCCGCGAGCCTGGAAGCCGACGAAGACGACGTGGGTCTCGGGCTTGGGCAGGCTGTGGCGGAGGTGATGGCGGATGCGCCCGCCCGTGCACATGCCGCTGGCGCTGATGATGACGACGCCCCCGCCCACGCCGTTGAGGGCCTTGCTGTCGTCGGGGCCCAGCGTGAACCGGAGGGAGGGGAAGTCCAGCGGCGCCTCACCCGCGTCGATGATCTCCCAGGCCTCCTCGTCGAACAGCGGACGATGGCGGCGGTAGAGGTCGGTCGTGCGCGTCGCCATCGGTGAGTCGACAACGACCTCGGTCGAGGGGATCACGCCGTCGCGCATCATCTCCCCCAACTCGTAGACGAGTCGCTGTGTGCGTCCGACGGCGAAGCTCGGGATCAGCACACGCCCGCCCGGCTTGCGAGCCTCGTTGATGATCCCCGCGAGTTGCTCGATGGAGGCGTCGACCGAGCGGTGATCGCGGTCGCCGTAGGTCGACTCAAGGAAGACCAGGTCGGCGTGCTCGGGGCGGATCGGGTCGCGGAGCAGCGGGACGTCACGCGGCCCGATGTCACCCGAGAAGACGACCGTTTTGGTTGTCCCGGCATCTTCGATCGTCAGTTCGACGCTCGCCGAGCCAAGGATGTGCCCGGCGTCGATCCATCGCGCGGTCACACCCTGCGCAACCTCGACCGGCTCGTCGTAGCCCACGCCCCGGCAGCGTGACATCGTGAGCTCGACGTCCTCAATCTCGTAGAGCGGGCGGTCCTCGTCGGGAACGTGCCCGCCGTTCTTCCGGGCGGCGCGCTCCGCGTCCATCTCTTGGATAAACGCCGAATCTCGGAGCAGGATGTCGCAAAGCTCGACCGTCGCGCGCGTCGCGAACACGGGCCCCGCGAAGCCCTGCCGCACGAGCATGGGCAGGCGCCCCGTGTGATCCAGGTGGGCGTGTGTGAGCACCACTGCATCGATCGACTTCGGATCGAAGGTCGGACGCCGACGGTTCAGACGCTCCTCTTTCTTGCCGCCCTGGAAGAGGCCGTAGTCGAGCATCACGCGTGCGGAACTCGTCTCGACGAGGTACGCCGAGCCCGTGACGTCTCCTGCTGCGCCGTGAACCGTGATCCGCATGCAGACTCCTCTCGGTGCGCCCCGAAGTGCGTCAGCCTAGCGGCGGTTCGGTGCCGGTGACCTCGGTCGCATGCTTGCAGGTCAACTCCCACCGCTCGCTCAGCCGATGACCTGAGCAACGCGGAGGAGCCCACAGCCTGACCCAGCACCCTACCACGACCCCAGCGAGCCCCTACGAGCGGTACCTCGCGACACGCTACTTCGGCTCGCTCGACGGGCTGCGCTGTCTGTGCATCCTGGCAGTGCTCTGGCACCACTCGAGCCGGCCCGACGTGCCCCTTCACCTCGAGGGCATGGGCTTTCTGGGCGTCGACATGTTCTTCGTGCTCTCGGGCTTCCTGATCACCACGCTGCTGCAGCGCGAGCGCGACAACACGGGCGGCATCAGCCTCACCGACTTCTACGCCCGCCGAACCATCCGCATCTTCCCGATCTACTACCTGCTGCTCGCGGCGCTCGCCGTGCTCTACGGCGTGTTCAAGCAGGGCTCCCCCGACGCCCAGGACTTCTTCTCCGACCTGCCCTACTTCCTGACCTACACCTCGAACTGGGTCGTCGAAGAAACCGGGAACCAGGGCATTCTGTGGTCGCTCGCGACCGAGGAACAGTTCTACATCCTCTGGCCGCTGATCGAGAAGCTGCTCAGACCACGCTGGGCGTTGGGTGTGCTGCTCGGGGTCATCGGTGTGAACCAGCTGATCAACTTCGGCGTGACCGACCCGCTCACCGCCCGCTGGTTCGGCGAATCGTTCAACGACCTGAGCATCATGGAGTCGACGTTCACGCCGATCGCGCTGGGCGTGCTGCTGGCTCACATGCTGCACAACCGACGGGCGTTCGGCGCACTCTACCGCTGGCTTGCGCCGGGATGGACCCCCCTGGTGCTGCTCGCCGTGTTCCTGGTGTTTCTCGAGTTCACGCCGGCGGACATCAGCGGCTGGCCGCGGCTGGTGATCCAGCTCTGGATGGCGGTGCTGCTGGCATCGCTGGTCGTGCGCGAGAGGCATATGCTCGCGCGCCCGCTCTCGCTCAGCCCGCTGAAGCGGCTCGGCATGATCTCCTACGGCATGTACCTCTACCACATGTGGTGCCTGCACATCGTCCGCGAGGGACTCAGCGTCGCTGGGATTGAAGGCGAGCTCCGTCTCTGGCTGTTCCCGGTGCTCGGGCTGCTGGTGACGGTCGCCGTCTCGGAAGCCAGTTTCCGGCTGGTCGAATCGCCGCTGCTGAGGCTCAAGAAGCGGTTCGCAACCGGCCGGCGGAAGGTGCAGACCTAGCGGTCGCCGTCCGCTTCCGCTGCCGCCGCGACGTGGTCCGCGGGCAGCTCGTGACGCCGACGTCTCGACACGACGACGTGCTGGACGACGAGCATCAGCACCGCCCCTGCGACGGCAACCCCGCCCGTGATCCACTGGCTCGCCCGCAGCACCTCGCCGAACCACCACATCGAGAGCAACGCGACCACGAACGGCTGGAGCTGGATCACGCCCGTGCTCACCGCGACGCCCAGCTTCGCGATGCTCGTGTAGTAGAGCACGTGCCCGAGCCCGATGCCGATCACGCTCGAGAGCAGCATGTAGCCAAACTGGTCCGCTGGCATGCGGGCGGCGGTCGCGCCGTGCTCGTCGCCCGCGAACAGCATGATCACGATCATCGCCCCAGCGGTGTACTGGCTGATCATCGCGAAGGACATCATCGGGTTGATGCCCGCCATATAGCGGCGGACGGCGAGCGCATACCCGGCGAAGAACGCCCCCGCCCAGAGCGCGAGCCCCACGCCCAGCATGGTCGTGCCCTCACCGAAACCGCGGTCGAAGACGATCGTGCCCGCGGTGCCGCCCATGACCATCAGCAGGCCCGCGATGAAGGCGGCACGCCTGATGACCAGCCGCTCGATCGGGAACAGGATCGCCGCCCCCACCGCGACCACGATCATCTGGGCACGCAGCCCAAAGGTCAGCAGGCCCGGGTCGATCTTGTAGTGCGCCCAGGTGAAGCCGACCTGCCCCAGGCAGTTCATCACGCCTGGCACGAGCGCGGCCTTCCAGAGGCCCGCGGGCAGCTTGCCTCGCAGGTGCCAGAGCACGAGAGGAACGCCCCAGAGCAGGGCGCTGAAGCCGTACCGCCAGCCGTTGCTGGTCCAGGGATCGATGTACCCGGGGGATCCCGGGGTGGCGAAGTGCTTGATGAACAGGGGCGTGACCGACCAGCCGAGCAGCGTCAGCAGCACGGTCGCGAGGCCCGCGATGAGGCCTAGGCCGGGTTCGTGGTCGTCCCGCGGGGTCACGGAGCGGAGCGTAGCGCGGTCCGCCGCGAGTTATTCGGAGCCGAGTCAGGCCTTGGGCTGATCTCGCCCCCGGATTCGGTCGCTCTACAGGATGATTCTCGGCCCGTCCGGGAACGGTGGTTCCTCCCCGGAGATGCAGGCGTGCCGAAGCAAGCGACGAAGAAGAGGACCCAGCCGATGGAATCCATCACCGAGAGCAAGCTGTCACGCGTCGAGATGATCGCGCGTGAGGCGCTCGAGATCCTCGGCGAGGAGGCTCCAGACGATCTGCGCCGTTCCGTCGCGGAGGAGCGGGCCCGATACGACGCCGAGATCGGCGGGCTGAACGCGCGGATCGATGAAGCCGGCTTTCAGATCGAAGAGCTCAACCGGCAGGTCACCGCCGCCGAGCGGCTCGCCGAAGAACGCTTCACCGAGGCCGAGGAGGTCTGGGCCCTGGCCAACGCCAACGCGGCCGACCTTGCGACCGCCAGCAAGCGCCTCGATGAGGCCCGCGAAGAGCTTGAGCTGCTCCGCGTAACCGCCGACAGCCGCGGGCGCGAGCTTGAGACGCTCCGCGAT
>JANQQZ010000122.1 GCA_028284805.1 Phycisphaerales bacterium | reverse complement strand
CCTCGTCGGGTGATCCGCCCTGGCGGGTGGGCGGCACGGCCTCGCCGCCCCCGGGCGTGCGCTCGATCCCGATCGTCGCAGGCGATCATGTGATCGGGTCGTTCCGCGCGGGCTCTGGGGCCCAGGCGGATCTGATCGAGGCGCTGGAACTGCTGTCCTTCGCGGTGGGCGAGGTGTGCGACAGCGTGCTCGAACTCGGGCAGCGCGTCGACGAGATGCGGGTGCTCTACAGGCTCACGTCATTGCTCGCGGGTGCGACCGACGTCGAGCAGGTGCTCTCGATGGCCCTCGACTCGGCGCTGGAGGTGCTCGACCTCGACGCGGGCTCGATCGTGCTCTTCGAGGAGGATGCCTCGGAGGAGGACGAGCGGGGCATCCGGCTGAAGACGAGCCGCGGGCTCTCGGCGGCTTGGCTGGAAGACCCCCGCCCCCTGTCGGAGCACCGGGAGTTCGACCGTCGCGCGTCGACGGGCGAGGTGGTCGTCGTGAGCGACCTGCGCGCCGACCCGCGGATCGTGGGCCTGGAGCGGGTCGAGAGCGAGGGCCTCGTGGGCTTCGTGACGTGCGCGATGGTCTTCCAGGACCGCCCGATCGGGGCGATTCGGCTCTACGACCGCGAGCCGCGCCTCCTGAACAAGGGCGAGCAGCGTCTGGTGCGTTCGATCGCGCAGCAGGCGGGGCTCGCGATCGAGCAGGCGAGGTTGCTCGAGCTTCAGGCCGAGGATCGCAGGCTCCAGCGCCAGCTCCAGTTGGCGGCAGACGTGCAGCGCCGGATGCTGCCCAGCCAGATGCCCGAGATCGAGCCCTTCGATATCGCGGCCCGGTACGTGCCCAGCTTCGAGCTGGGCGGCGATTTCTACGACGCCTTCCCGGTGGGCGCGTCGGGCGAGCCCCACCTCGGGCTGGTCGTGGGCGACGTGGTGGGCAAGGGCGTGCCTGCGGCGATGCTGATGTCGAGCGTGCGATCGAGCCTGCGGGCGTTCGCAGACGAGGTGTACGACCTCGACGAGATCGTCGCGCGGACGAACCGCGCGCTGGCCCGTGACACGATGCAGAGCGAGTTCGCCACGATCTGGTACGGCGTGGCCGATCCTCGGAGCCTGCATCTGACGTACTGCGCCGCGGGGCACGAGCCGCCGCTGATCGTGCGCGTGCCCGCGCACCGGGCTCCCACCACCGCGGACGTCGACGAGCTAGCGACCGGGGGCATGGCAGCGGGCATCGATCCGAGCCAGCGCTACCAGCGGGGTCACTTCGACCTGTCCCGCGGCGACATCATGGTCTGCTACACCGATGGCATCACCGACGCGAGCAACTTCGAGATGAAGCGGTTCACCAAACGGCGGCTCATCGACGCGCTGCTGGCGACGCTCGGGGCAAACCCGCAGGCGTCGGCTGGTGAGGTCGTCGAGGGTGTGTTCTGGCAGATCCGCCAGTTCGTGGGCCTGAGCCCACAGGCGGACGATCAGACGCTGCTGGTGATGCGGGTGCGCTGAGGACCGATCAGGCCGCAGGGGGCGGGTCGGTGTCGCCCTGGTAGGGCGTGAGCATGTCGCGGAGCTCGTCGATCTTGAGGCTGATGCGATCGAACTCGGCCTCGACGCCTCGGATGACCTCATCGCTCGACGGCGCGTCGCGCTCGTCGGCTTCGGCACCGGCCTGGCGGCCTGCCTGGCTCACCGGGAACGGGATCGGCGCGGGGTCCTCTTCCCATGTGCCTCGGAGTCGGAACCGGTTCATGACGGTGCTTCCTTGCTGCTCCATGGATCAGACTGTCGGAGCATCTCAGCGCATCGGATGAGCCCGCACCCAGCTTCAGGGCCCCGGAGCGAAAACCCGCGCCCACCAAGGCTCACGGGCCCAGAATCGGGCAGTCTCTGCGCATCTTGCCAAGTGTTATCGGGCTAAGGGCCCGTGATGCATCAGAACCGAATCAGGTCCGATTCGGCAGCGGCTGGCCCGCCCTGGGCTCGGTGCCCGCGAGCGTCCGAGCGAGGTTGCCCCGGTGCTTGAAGATCACCACGAAGGCCAACAGGCCCGTGACGATCGCCGCGGGCCAGGCTCCGCGCCATGGATCGGCGCCCGCAAGCCAGAGCGCGGCCGTAGACACGGGCAGGCTGAGGGCCGCAGAGCAACTGGCGACACCGACGTACCGTGTCAGCTTCACGACGACGAGGTACGTCGCCAGACCGATCGCTGCGGGCGCGGTGAGCACGGGGAAGACCGCCAGCATGGAGCCAAGCCCGGTTGCAACGCCCTTGCCCCCCCGGAAGCCCAGGTATGGCGTGAACATGTGCCCGAGCACCGGCGCGACCATCGCGCCGAGCCACCACCAGAGATCTGCGGGCGTGCGCGTCTGCGCATCCGCTGCCCCGGTCAGCAGCCCGAAGGCCAGCGTCGGGACGAGACCCTTGAGCACGTCGAGCGCGAAACAGAGGTAGAAGAACTTCTTGCCCAGCACACGCCCGACGTTGGTCGCGCCGATGTTGCCCGAACCGACCTTGAGAATATCGACGCCCTTGGCGCGGGCGATGAGGTAGCCGAAGGGGATCCCGCCGATGAGATAGCCGGCGGCGAGGAGGATCAGGCGGAGGGCGGTCTCGCTCACGTGCCGACCCGGCGGGCCCGTCCGTCCGACTGGCCTTCGGTCAGGCGAGCGGCGAGCGTGTCGAGCAGGCGTCCGAAGACGGCGTCGGCGTCGCACGTCGCGTCGAGCACGGCGTGGGTCTTGGGATGCTTCTGCGCCTGGGACAGGTACGACTGGCGGACGCGCACGCGGAAGTCGTCCGGGCGGGCTTCGATCCGGTCGGGGTTGGGGTCGCGCCGCTGAGCGGCGGTGCGCTCATCGACATCAAAGATGAGCACCAGATCTGGCCCCAGCCCGCCCGTGGCGGCGTCGGCGACGTGCAGGATCTCGTGCTCTGGCAGCCCCCCTCCGGCGCCCTGGTAGGCGAGCGTGCTCTGCACGAACCGGTCGGCGAGGACGAGCTTGCCCGCGTCGAGCGCAGGCCGGATGGTCTGCTCGACGAGCTGTGCGCGGCTCGCCATGTAGAGCAGCATCTCGCAGCGGAGGGTCATGTCGCCGTGGGTGTGGTCGAGCAGCAGATGCCGGATGGCCTCGCCGATGCCCGTGCCGCCCGGCTCGCGGACCTCGCACACGTCGAGCCCGCCATCCGTGCAGGCCCTCGAGAATCGGTTGAATTGGGTGGTCTTGCCCGAGCCGTCGGGGCCCTCGAAGACGAGGAACTGTCCGGCGAGTGCGCGGGTGAGTGTGGGGCTGATCGTGGTCACGCGTGCAGTGTACCCGGTGGGCGGCGCGTGCCGAGCAGGGTCACGCGTCCGCGCCCGGGCGGATGCCCTTCCGGCCCGGCATCGGGACGAACTCGACGTCGTCGCCCTCGCCTTCGCCGCTGTAGGTCCCGGGACGATCGGCGATGGGGCCGAACAGCAATCGGTCGATGCTGAAGAAGCCCGGGCCAAGACAGAAGAGTGCTCCGGCCATGAGCAGCAGCGCAACCTGCCAGAGCAGCTGTGTGTAGACGTAGCCGCCCGCGCCGAGGTCGAACATGCCAACGGGCAGGAAGCCGAGGGTCGTGTTGCCCGACTGCAGCGCCGGACCGATCTGGGTGAGCCACATCGCGACACACATGGTGCCCGCGAGCGGGAGCGCGCCCAGGCGTGCGAAGAAGCCGAAGAGCACCGCGATGCCCGCGATCAGCTCGGTCACGGCCGCGCCCCATGCGAAGTACACGGGCAGCTTGTCCGACGCGAACGCCGGGGGCCAGAGGGGCATGGCGGCCGAACCATCGTCGTTCGGCATGGGGTTGGCGCTGGCGTGGATCAGCAGCGCAAGGCCGTAGACCCGACGGACGGACTCGTCGGGCTCTGCCTGGAAGGCAACGAGCGAAGCATTGGGCGAAGCGGCGGCCTGCTCATCGGCCGGCTCGGCGTCGGCATCGGGGTCGATCAGTTCGTCGGCCTCGGAAGGTGGATCTTCGGGGCCGAGGTCGGGGGTGCCGGCAGGCGGCGATGGGTCTTCGCTGCTGCCCTGCTCCGGGTCAGGGGTCGGATCCGGGATGTCCTGCTCGACCTGCGGGACGCCCTCGATGACCCCCCACGCGGCGAGCTGGGCGCGGTTGTCGGGGGTGACGGGCATCTGTTGGGTGAGCTTGGCGGCACCAGCCCAGAGAAAGGTCAGCCCCAGGCCCACGCGGAGCAGGAGCGGGGCGATGTGCAGAGCGAGGGCGTGGCGCATGACAGGCTCCTTCCGAGCGCGGACCACCGATCATACGGGGTTCGGGCGTGCGGCTTTCGGGCGGGCGTTCGGGGGGCGATACCATCCGCGGCCGCGGGCGTGGCGGAACTGGTAGACGCGCGGGATTTAGGTTCCCGTGGCCGAGAGGCCGTGCAGGTTCGAGTCCTGTCGCCCGCATTCGAGTCCTGCCCGGGTGTTTGCCCCCCGTATCTGGTGGCCTGCCAGAGGGTGTGAGGGGCTTCTCTCGCAACTGTTCTTCTTTGCTGCTCAGCCCGATCGGTTCTAAACCGATACCGGCCGCGGCTTATGACCCAGCCGGTTCCGGGCGGGGCGGTTAGGAGGCGACGGATGATGGCGTGGATTAATCGATTTGGGCTCACGACCAAGATCGTGGTGCTCGCGGTGGTAATGCTGGCCTCGGTGCTGGCGCTGAACTATGCGGTGTTCCTGAAGGGGTACCGGGCGGACATGGAATCGGCGATGGCCGAGAAGGCCGCGGCCTTCACGGCGGTCGCCGACGAGACCAAGAACCACACGGGCACCCTGTTCATCAACGGGGCGATCGATACCGATGCCCTGGTCGCGGACGCGTTGGATCACGTCGCGCAGGGCGGGCACTACTCGGAGACCCCGTTCTTCGAGGCGATCCCGGTGGTCGCGGGTTGGACCGCGGCGGGCGAGGCCGCCGAGCGTGAGGGGATCGAGTTCGAGATCGTCGCGTTCGACGCGCGCAACAGCGACAACGAGCCAGACCAGTCGTCGTTCGAGGGCGTGCTGCTTGCCGACCTTGAGGCCCAGATCGCCTCTGGTGGGGTGGAGCACCTCATGCGTGTGAACTCCGAGACCAACACGCTGCACTACCAGCGTGCGATCAAGCTGGGCGACTCGTGCATGATGTGTCACGGGCAACCGGGCAACCCGATGGGCGACCCGGACGGCGACGGCAAGGACCCGCTCGGCTTCACCATGGAGCAGTGGGCGGTGGGCGACACGCACGGTGCGTACCAGGTGCGCATGCCGCTGGCGGGCGTCGATGCCTCGGTCGCGAGCTTCTTCATGAGCGGCGCGGCCTTCTCAACGCCCGTCGTTGTCATCGGCCTGGGCCTTTTCATCTTCTGCCTGCGGCTCCTGGTGACCAAGCCGATTGGCAACGTGGTCAGCGTCGTGCAGGACATCGCGCAGGGCGAGGGCGACCTGACCAAGCGTCTGAACGTGAACCGGAAGGACGAGATCGGGAAGCTGGCCCACTGGTTCGACGAGTTCCTGAACAACATCCACGGGATCATCAGCCAGGTGCGCGGCGCGACGAGCGAGGTCTCGGCCGCCGCGACCCAGATCGCCGCGAGCAGCGAGGAGATGGCCCACGGGCTGGAGCACCAGCGGACGCAGACCGGCCAGGTGTCGGCGGCGGTCGAGGAGATGTCGGGCTCGGTGCGCGAGGTTGCAGCGAAGAGCGACGAGGCCGTGGGCGTCGTACGCACGTCCTCGGAGGACGCGCTGCAGGGCGGCGAGATCGTCGGCAAGACCGTGGGCGAGATGCACGCGATCAGCAGCCAGGTGAACGCGTCGGCGGACGCCGTGCGAGAACTGGGCAGCAAGAGCGAGGCGATCGGCGAGATCATCAGCGTGATCAACGACATCGCCGACCAGACGAACCTGCTGGCGTTGAATGCCGCGATCGAGGCGGCCCGTGCTGGTGAGCACGGGCGGGGCTTCGCGGTCGTTGCCGACGAGGTCCGCAAGCTTGCCGAGCGAACGACGCAGGCGACCGAGGAGGTCGCCAAGAGCATCCGCGAGATCCAGAGCGAGACCGAGAAGGCCGTTGGCGAGATCACGACGTCGACCGCTCAGGTCGACGAGGGCGTGAAGCTAGCGACCGCGGCGGGAGACGCCCTCCAGCGGATCGTTGCGGGCTCGGAGCAGCTGCGCGGCGCGGTGGAGTCGATCTCCGCGGCCGCTGCCGAGCAGGCCAACGCCTCCGACGAGATCGCCCGCTCGACCGAGGCGATCAACTCGGTGACCGGCGAATCGGCTCAGGGCGCTGGTCAGGCGGCGCAGGCGGCAACGCAGCTGAGCCAGGCCGCCGAGGGTCTCCAGAACCTGGTGAACCGCTTCAAGCTGTAACCCGTTTCGGACGTCGGACAGAGCGAATTCAAACGAGACCGTCGCCCCGGGGGCCGTCCCCCCG
>JANQQZ010000110.1 GCA_028284805.1 Phycisphaerales bacterium | reverse complement strand
GAATCCGGACTCCGCGACGAGCTGAGCACGCTGCGCGGGACCTTCCCCGAGCTGACCGACACAATGATCTTCGACTACGCGCACACCAGGCTCGACGCGACGCTCACGGGGCTTGCCGAATCGCTGAGCGGGGGCGAGGCGGGCGGGCTGACGCTGCTCGACCAGGCGTCGGTCGAGAACGTGCTGCGCGGGTTGATCGCGGCGCTCGACGCGCCCGAGCCAGGCGAGGAGCAGGACTTCGATCAGGGCGGAGGCGGCGGTGGCGGCGGCCAGCAGGGCGGCCCCCAGCCCCTGATCCCGCCCATCGCGGAGTTGCAGATGCTCCGGACGCTGCAGCAGGACGTCTACGACCGGACGCGCGCCGCCGAACAGGCGGGGCTGGGCGGCGATGTCGCGGAGCGGCTGGGCGACGAGCAGGGCGCACTGGCAGAGCAGGCCCGGGCGCTGCTCGAAGCGTTGCAAGACCAGCAGACGCCGCAGCCCCAGATGCCGGCACCGGAGGTGGGCGAATGAAGCGTTGGATCGTCGTGCTTGCGTGCGTGTGGAGCGGAATGGCTTGGGCGCAGCCCGAGGGCGACCCGCTGCCCACGCTCGATGAGCTGCTCGGGCTCGAGTCTGATGATGAGGCCCCCGAGGATGCCGTCGAGCAAGAGCTCGAGAGCGAGCTGGACTCTGCGGACGCGATCAGCGACGCGTTCCTGGAAGCGGTGGGCCTGATGAGCGACTCGGCGGATCGTCTCACCGAGACGGGCGACACCGGAGTGGTCACGCAGCGGATCCAGGAGGACATCCTGAAGAAGCTGCAGCAGCTGATCGACGACGCTCAGCAGAACGGGTCGGGGTCGTCGGGCTCGGCCGGCCAGCAGCAACAGCAGCAGAACCGCCAGCAGCCCAACCAAGGCCAGCAGCAGCAACAACAGGGCGCGAGCCAGGGTGAGCCGAGCGACTCGTCCGACGGACCCGCGGGGCAGGCGGCGCAGCCCGGCGAGTCGACCCTGAACACCGCGGCGTGGGGCGCGCTCCCGGCGAGGCTGCGCGATGCGCTGCTGCAGGGCTCGGCCGAGGGCTACAGCAGCATGTACCGGTCGCTGACCGAGTCGTACTACCGCCGTCTGGCAGAGGAGGCGAGCGAGTGATTCGTATGGGGCTCGCTACTCTGGTCTTCGTCGTCTCGCTCGCGTGCGGCGCTTCGGGACAGGAGGTCCGCGGCGCACAGAACGCAGCGCTCGAAGATGAAATCACGCCAGCGGTCGACCGCGCGGTCGAGTTGGGCCTGAGGGCGCTCGCGGCACGCCAAGCCGACAACGGCTCGTTCGGCGAGGGACGCTACCAGGACAACGTCGCGGTCACCGCGCTGGCGTGCATCGCGTTCATGGCGGACGGCTCCGTGCCAGGCCGCGGGCCCTACGGCGAGAATGTGCGCCAGGGCCTCGAGTTCATCCTCGACAACACGACCGACTCGGGCCTGATCGCGGGTGAGGCGGCGAACGGGCCCATGTACGGGCACGGGTTCGCGGCGCTGTTCCTGGGCGAGGTCTACGGCATGACCGCGGGGGGCGCCGACACCGAGCTCGCGGACCGTACGTACGAGGCGCTGGTCAAGTCGATCCGCTTGATCGAGACCACACAGAACGACGAGGGTGGCTGGCGGTACAACCCGCTGCCGTTCGACGCGGACGTGTCGGTGACGATCTGTCAGGTGATGGCGCTGCGCTCGGCGCGGAACGCCGGGATCGAGGTGAGCAAGGACGTGATCGACAAGGCGGTGGAGTACGTCCGCGCGTGCCAGAACCCGGACGGCGGGTTCCGCTACCAGATCCGGACGCGGGACAGCGCGTGGCCCCGCACGGCCGCGGGCGTTGCCTCGCTGTACTACGCCGGGCTCTACGAGGACCGGGGCGCCGAAGACGGCCTGGAGTACCTGGTGCGCACGAGCCTGCCCGGCGGGCTCGCCCGGCGGAGCCCCCATTACTACTACGGGCAGTACTACGCGGTGCAGGCGATGTATCTGGCCGGGGGCGAGTGGTGGGCCCGCTGGTGGCCCGCGGTGCGTGAGGAGCTGCTCGCGATGCAGCAGCAGGACGGCATGTGGGACGACCGCGGGGTCGGCCCGAGCTACGGGACCGCGATGGCGCTCATCGTGCTCCAGATGCCCAAGCGGTATCTGCCCATCTTTCAGAAATAGGACCACAGCCGCGGCCCCCGCGGGACGAGGATTCCATTCGGCGTGCAACTCTGGCGGCTCATCCTGGCATCGTGTGCGGCGGCTGGCTCGGTCTCCGCGACCGCCCAGACGGCGTTCGACATGATCGGCACGGACCTGTCGCGCACGCCGGCCCGAGTCGTGACGATCGATGACGCGGAACTCATGTGGCTCGACGCGACGGGCGCCACCCTCGCGACACCGCTCGCGGACACGCTTGGGCTGGAGTCTCGCACGAGCCTTGACGAGGCTCGGACTGTCTTCGGGACGCTGACCTACGAGCCCTCCATGCTGCGGCTGGTCGACGGACGCCGGCTGACCGGGGCGCTCTCGGGTGCGCCGGCGATCCCCGAGGTCCTGCGCTGGCAGCACGCGGTGCTCGGGCCAGTCGATGTGCCGCTCGAGCAGATCGACCGGCTCGTGTTGCAGCGCACATCGCTGGGGCCCGGCACGCTGGATCTGCTGCCGCCCGCGGATCGGCGTGACGTGCTCCTGCTCCGGAACGGCGATCGCCTCGAGGGGTTCATCATCGATCTGGGGCGCGACGCGGTGATCGAGGTCGACGGACGCGAGATCGCGGTGCCCATGGAATCGGTGCAGCAGGCGGCGCTGGCGAACCCGCGTGAAGCCTGGGAGGGCCCGCTGGTATGGCTGCGCGACGGCTCGGTGCTCGGGGCATCGGCGGTGCGCTTCAGCGATCGGCTCTTTACTCTCTCGACCGGCCTGGATGCCGCGACCGAGGCGGGAACAGATGATCCCGAGACCGAAGCGGGTGCGGCGAGTGTGCGTCCCGAGCACGTGTCCGCGGTCGCGTTCGACACGCGCCGTCTCATCCCGGTCTCATCGCTCCTGGACGGGACACGCGTCCGCGAGGAACGCTCCCCGTTCAACGCCGAGCCGATCGAGCTGCGAGGGGCGTCATCGGCCGAGGTGGACCTGCCAGCGCGAGCGAAGCGGGTGTCGCTGTCTGCGGAGTTGCCCCTCCGTGCAAGGGCCTGGGGGCGGTGCGAGCTGCTGCTCGCGGTGGACGGCTCGGTGCGGGCGAGGCTGCCCCTGTCGGCGGCGTCGCCCGTGATCGACTACGAGCTGGATCTGGAAGACGCGCGACGCCTGGAGCTGATCCTGGAACCGGGCGCGTACGGGCGCGTGCAGGCGGTCGTCGAGGTGCGCGACGCGCTGATCGCGCTCGACTGACTCCGTGCGCTAGCGCAGCTTCAGCAGCCCCAACCCGAGCACGCCCAGCAGGATCCCGACGATCCAGAGCCTCGCGACGACCTGCTGCTCGCGCCAGCCGCCCAGGTGCAGGTGATGGTGGAACGGAGCGCACCGGAAGATGCGCTTGCCGCCCGTGGCTCTGAAGTAGACCACCTGGAGCACGACCGAACCGATCTCGGCCAGGAAGACGCCGCACATGACGAGCACGACGACCTCTTGGCGGATGACCAGTGCGATGTAGCCGATGAGCGCGCCGAGGCAGAGCGAGCCGGTATCACCCATGAACACCTGTGCGGGCGAGCAGTTGTACCACAGGAACCCCAGGCAGGCGCCGAGCATCGCGCCCGAGAGCACCGCCAACTCGCCAGACTCTCGGATGTAGGGCACCAGCAGCTGCTGCGCCCAGGTCTGCTCGCCCGCGATGAGCGTGAGCACGATCAGCCCGGCAGCGACAGCCGCTACGAGCCCGGTCGCGAGCCCGTCCATGCCGTCGGTGATGTTGACCGCGTTGGACATCCCGGTGATCAGCAGCACCGCGACGATGATGTAGGGCAAGCGGCTGAGGTACACCAGCGGCTCGCTGGCCTGCCACGAGCCCGGGTCGTAGGTGCGTTGGAAGGGCAGGTTGAGCACATGGGCGAGGTCGTCGGGCCCGATGCCCCGGTTGTAGGCGAAGAGCCCGATCAGGACGGAGAGCCCGACCTGGAACATGAGCTTCTCTCGCGGGTAGAGCCCCTGGCGGTTGGTCGAGCCCCGTCGGGCGCCGGTGAGCTTGAGCCAGTCGTCGAAACCCCCGAGCGTGGCGGTGCAGAGCAAAACGATCAGGCCCATGTAGACATAAGGCGTCCGGAAATCGGCGAACAGGAAGACGCAGAGGAACATCGCCCCCGCGATGAGCACGCCCCCCATGGTGGGCACGTTGGCCTTTGACTCGAAGTGCTTGCGGAGGGCGGCGGCATCGGTGTGCCCCGCGTCGCCGATCTTGAGCGAGCGGAGCTTGGCGATGGTGCGCGGGCCGAGCACGAGCACGAGCACAAAGGCGGCAGCGGTCGCAGCGAACACGCGGAACTGGAGTTGATCGAGGACGCTGAAGAGCGAGTACAGCGTGTAGCCCCCGAAGAGGCCGATGCCGTCGAGCGTGGTGCGCAGGCTGTCGAGCAGGACGTAGAGCACTAGGTGTTCGCTGCGGCGTGAGCCGACTCCAGCGCAGCGACGACGCGTTCGAGGCCCATCGCGCGCGAACCCTTGATCAGAACGGCATCGCCCGGCGCGAGCCGCTGTGCGATGGATCGGCCTTCGCCGGCCTCGGGCTCCAGCCACAGCATGTTGGGGGGCAGCAGGTTACGGAGCGGATCGGCGGCATGGGCCATCGCGGGACCGACGAGGCACACCGCGTCCGGCCCACTGCCGGCTTGGATCGAGGACACCAGCGCTTCGCCGATCGCCCTGTGCTCGTGTGTGCTCGCCTCACCCAACTCGAGCATGTCGCCCAGGATCGCGACGCGGCGCCCCGCGCCTTGTACGAGGCCCGCGAAGGTCCGCAGCGCGGCCAGCATCGAGTCGGGGTTGGCGTTGTAGGCGTCGTTGATGATCTCGATGCCCGCGATGGTTCGGCGGTCGAGCCGCATCTCGGCACCCGCCGCGGTGAGGAGCGATTCGGCGATCTGCACATCGGACAGGCCAAGCCTGCGGGCGACGCCGACCGTAGCCGCGGCGTTGAACGCGTTGTGTGCACCCATGAGCGGCAGCTCGAACCACGCGCGGTCGTTGAGCTGGAACCGGATGCCAGCGGGCGACGTGTCGACCGCGGTGATACGGAGATCGGCGTGATCGTGCTGGCCGAAGCGGATCAGCGGCACGCCTGGCGGCAGCACGCCTTCGAGCTCGGGGCTGTCGGCGTTGACGATGCCCAGACCCCCCTGAGCCAGCTCGAGCAGAAGGCTGGCCTTCTCGCGCGCGATGCCCTCGACCGCGCCGAACGCCTCGAGATGGGCCCTGCCGATGCTGGTGATGACGCCTACATCGGGGCGGACGAGCGCGGCGAGCGCGCGGATCTCCCCTGGCGCGCTCATGCCGACTTCGCACACGAGGTACTGATCCGTGGGCTTGGCGTTCAGGATGGTGATGGGCAGGCCGAGCTCGTTGTTGAAGCTCTTGCGTGAGGCCGAACCTCGCAGGGCCGACCCCAGCACATGATCGAGCAAGCGGACGGTGGTGGTCTTGCCGTTGGACCCGGTGACCGCAACGACGCGTGTGGAGCGGAGCGCCGCGCGGTACGCGGACGCGAGCCGCGAGAGCGCTGCGCGGCAGTTCTCGACGCGGATGAGCGTCATGCCCTCGGTCGCGGGCACGTCGCGCTCCACGAGAGCGATCGGCGCGCCCGCTCTCGCGGCGGCTTCGAGATGGTCGTGCCCGTCGGTGTGCTCGCCTGGCAGGGCAACGAAGATCTGCCCGGGCGTGAGCTCGCGGGTATCGATCGAGACGCCGTGAGCCGGAACCGCCTGCTCGGCTCGGGCCAGGAACGCGCCGCCGGTGTGGGTGCGGACGGACTCGGGCGTGAAGAAGTCGGTCATGCCTTGGCGACCTC
>JANQQZ010000107.1 GCA_028284805.1 Phycisphaerales bacterium | reverse complement strand
CCAACCCGGCCAAGCAAGGCGTCAAGCTGGCTGTCGATGACATCGTTGATGTCGATGAAGTCGTCTGGGATGAGTTGAAGCACGGCAATGATCGCCTGAATCGGCGGGAAGCGCTTCACACGCTGAACAACGCGTGCGCGTACCTTGGACAACAGATCGCCCGTCACATTGGCGCAGATGTTGTTGCTGATGCCAAGCCGCGGCGTGATGGTCGCGGTAACCGGCATCACTGACGTGTCGACATCGATCTCCAGGAACAGCTCGTTGCTGAAGCCCGGGAAGAGACTGAGCAACTCTCCCGCCAGCTCCGATGCGACAGCGTACTTCGCACAGAGGGACGCGGCCGCCGTGAGTGCGGCGATGTCGCACAATGGTCCATCGAAGGGAAACAGGATGCAGGCAGTTCCAACTGCCGATACGATCGCGCATCCTGTTCCGACCCAGGAATTGGCGGTATCCACTGCCATGCGAACCCGTTCCAGCTGGCAGATCAGGTTGCGATCGGCGGCCGTGAAACGGAACCCACCGATTGAACCAGATGGGTCGTAGATATCGTCGATGAGCAGCGATGCGAGCCTGACTTCTTCGAGCGCGGATTGGAACCCGCCAGCGTTCAAGATCCGGGCTACGGCCTGTTGGCGTTGAGGGTCCAGGCTCGACATCGAGTCAACGAACCCGGTCTCCAGCAGGGCGAGTTCGTCGTACAGAACCTGGACGGCGAGCAGCAGCGCGTCGATATCAGCCGGTGTGTAGCCGAGCTCAGCGAACACGGGATTCGTTGACGTTGATGCCGCCAGGTCAAGAACCGGCTGACGAAGTGACTGAGCGAGAGTGAGCATCTCTCTCATGTCGGCCAACGGATCGGTCGGGTCGATCGGGTCCGCGTCCAGCACGGTGAACGCAAGTACCTCGGCAGGCTGGCCATCGATCAGGAGCGTGATGGATGTCTGCCCGCCAGTGTCGGTGAAGGCACCTGGGGTCAGCACGTCGAGCGGAACGAACGCCTGCACTTGCCCGAGAGCGATCCGCTCAGCAGGTACTGCCGGGAACCCATCGAACTCGATCTCCACCCTCGCAATGGGGTCAAGGAGTGCCGGGGCAAACACGGTCACGGTGGCGCCCGGCTGGCCGGCGTCGGGAATGACACGAGTCGGGAACCCAGAATCGGAGAGCAGCGCTTCGGTCAGTAGCTCGGCATCGACAGCCGTGACCTGGCGGTCGAGATCGAAATCGGCCCGCCGTCCAGCTTCGGGGTCGGGAAGCGGCGTGACTCCCGTGAGGGCCTGACGAATCAGCAGGGCGTCGCGGATCGAGAGCGTGCCATCGTCATCCACATCGCCGGGCAGAGCCGGGTACGGGTCGCCGGTAACATCCTCGCCGAAGGTCTCGAACACCGTGAGGATGAACGTGTTTTCCGCGGTCGTGTTGCCGCCGGCATCGAGCTCGCTCACGTTGCCAACAAACACGCCACCTTCCCCGAACTGGCGGGTCACCGATGGTCCGGTCCGCGTCTCGCCGTCTTCAAAGGACCAGACATACGACGCCGAAGGCATCGGATCGACGACGTCAAGCTCGAACACGGTTCCAGGGATGCCGTTGGCTTGGGAGATGCTGATCGGGAGCGTGCCTGGAGGCGTCGCGACCGAATCACCGAAGGACAATGTCTGGAATGAGCCACTCAGGCCAAAGTTGCCTTGCGTGAGGGACTGTCCGTCTGGTGAGGCTACCGGAACCCCTTCCTGCGCCCCGATCCGCAGTGCCTCGTGCGGGTGCAGCGCAAAGTCTCCACCAGGCATCTCCGAGGCGAGTGCTCCGTTCAGCCAGAGGCGGGTCGCATCCTGCTGGATCTCGATCCGTATCGCGACAACCTCGTCGACCGGGAAGACCCCGGCGCTGCCCAGCAGGTCGGACGTGCGGAGCACCACTCCGCCGCCCGGCGATTCCACGATGGCTTCTGCAACCGCAAACAACGACGCGTCTTGGGTGACGTTCCCGTGCTCATCGCTCGGGCGGAGCGTGACGGCAAACTCGCCCTCTCGAAGCCCAGCGGTCCCAAACGACAGCACGCCCTCGGCGGGGTAATTGAACTGGTTCGCACTGCGGACGGCTATCGTGGCATCGAGCCCCACGATCGCGTCGTTGCCGGTGTACTCGAGCGAGAGATGCTGTGACGTGATGCGGCCTCGGTCAAAAACCGCGCCGAGAACGGGATCAAAGAAGAACCCGGTGCGGAAGAACGAGTCCGCTTGCAGTGTCGCGTTGCTGAATGGCAGTTCGAGATTCGCGTCGAAGTCACCAGCGGAGATCGTGCGAAAATCCACATCCGGCAACGCTTGAGCCTGCGGACTCGCCGCTCCTCCGGTCACCATCGCGCAAAGCACGGGAGTCAGTAAACGGCGAACGGTTTCGACCACTGAGCATTGCATGTGTGTGCCTCGCAGTTGTACGTCTCGGCGGTTGGACTATCCGAGGAGTCGGGAAGCTACAGCAACGTACGACATAATGCAACAGCGTCACGCATGGGTTCAGCTTCGCTGCCATAAGTGTCTTTGCAGTACGTCGCTACAAGCAATCCACAATTGTTGATTGCCGGTCGCGGTGCAGAACACGTCCGGTGTGCGGAGAGATGGCTGGCTTCGACTACTCAAGAGCAAGCCAGCTGACCAAACTGTCTGCAAGGCGGCGAATCGATAGACGCAAACGGCTTGGGCGCAATGTGTTGGAGTAACCAGCGGTCGGGTGAAGGGAGTTGTTTCAAAGGTCGCGCATTGTGATCGAGGACCAGTGTCCATGCGAAGTGGGGATTGCAAATCGATACAAAGGTTCCCTGCATAAAGAAATCGTTACGATTCTTCATGATGCTAGAAACACTCGTACAAAACTAGCTCAGATCTGAGTCAATGTCTTTTGCATCAAGTGATTCATGTGAATTGCGCGTGCAATCGATGGTGTATCCGCAACTGGATGCGGCATGTGTCCGTGCGCCGTATGCCTCGGACAATTAGGTGACTCGTGCATCTCAAATTCTCGAATCTGCCTCCGCCGGTGATCTGCGCTCGAACGCTGGATGACTCATGAGCCTCGAGGCGATGCCCGGCAGACTGGCCCCTGTGCGAGAGTCGTGCCGTCGTGACGAAGAACGCAAGACCAAAGGCGGGAGTGCCCTGGTTCGTTGTGGGTCGTCGCACAGGCACGGAAGAGGTCTCTGAATGAGGCCTTTGTCAACAGGGGATGTGCAGCACGTCTGCCGCAGGTTCCACTCTGTCCAGACGGATGTCGCATTCCGTTCCGGGTGCGTTGCGCTGAGCGGTTAAGCAGGCCGCGCCTGCGTCGGTAGCCATGAACGAAGTCATCCTGGCAAGCCTTATGACCAGTTTCCCGCGGCATTTATGCATGCCATACCCGAATCCATCGTCCTCTAAAAGTGGACAAGACATTGCATAGACCTTGGCTAGGCGCCCTCCGTCCGGTAAGCTAAGTGCATCTCGGGCTCGCCGTCCGCACCTCTGTTGCAGCGGCACTCTCGTTCCGCCCGAGGAGGGGGGAACCATGTTCAAGCGGTCGGCATCGCTGCTGGTAGCGATCGGAGTGTCGTGCGGCATCGCCGCAGGTGCACGAATGCAGCCAACTTTCTTCCAGCAATCACCTGAGCCCGCTCTGCTCGGGTATGAGATGGCGATGGGCATGGTCGGGGGTGCCGCCGTCTCTGATATCGATCGGGACGCCGATCCGGACATCTTCCTCGCCAGCGGCTTGAACAGACCCAGCCAGGTGCTGCTCAACCGGGGCGACGGCACCTTTGACGTCACCACGCTCTCCGATCGAGAGCCCCACAACGATCGCGCCGGCCTCTGGCTCGATTTCGATGGGGACCGCGACCTCGATCTGCTCGTCCTTGCCGACAACCACTTCCAGTCTGAGCCGACCGAAACCACCAACCTCAGGCTCTACCAGAACACAGGCGAGAGGCTCATCGACGTCACCTCCGGCGCGGGGCTGCACAAGCTCCTGCAGCGCCCCGACGAGCACCCCGATGCTCACCTCAGTCATGGCTCGGGGCTCGTTGCCGCCGATTTCAACGCAGACGGCGCCATTGATTTCTACGTGACCTTCTGGGCCGGGCGCAACTACCTCTTCCTCAACAACGCTGACGGCACCTTCCGCGACGCCTCCGCTGCCTCGGGCATCCAGGAATGGAACACCTACTGGCAGCCCGGGGTTCACGACTTCGACGCCGACGGTGACATGGACATCGTCCAGCCGGTCGACTTCACCGAGAACCGCTTCTACATCAACAACGGCGACGGCACGTTCACCGATGTCGCGCCAGCCCTCGGGCTCGACAACGCGTGGAACGACATGGGCATCGCCATCGGTGACCCCGACAACGATGGCGATTTCGATGTCTTCATCACCAACATCCACGATCAGTTCACGCCCCTGTCCGATCTCCAGGGCAGGCACAACGTCTACTACCAGAACGAGTCGGCTCTGGGCGGGCTCGCCTTCGTCGAGAGAGCCGAGGCCATGCGCGTCGCCACCGGCGACTGGGGCTGGGGCTGCACGTTCGTCGACGTCGATCACGACGGCTGGCAGGACATCGCCCAGACCAACGGCTTCAACGTCAACCCCGCCCGAGGTTTCGCGACCGACCGCACGAGGCTCTTCTACAACCAGCGCAACGGCACACCGTTCATCGACATCGCCCAGGCTGCGGGCTGCGACGATACGCGGATTGGCACCAGCTACGTCGCGTTCGACGCTGACCGTGACGGCGATCAGGATCTGCTCCAGACCTGCCAGTTCGAGCCCGCGACCCTCAGCCTCAACCGACTCGAACAGACCGGCGTACCGAACAACTGGATCCGGATCCGTCCACGCTCGGTCGTCCCGGGCAGCTCCGGGCACGCCAACCACTTCGCGATCGGTGCCGTCGTTCGCGTGCAGACCTCCGATCCCGCCATCGGCACGCAGTCTCGGCTCATCACCGCGGGCACCAGCCTCCTCGGGCAGGAGCCCGCCGACGCGCACTTCGGCATGGGCGCTGCGGTCCAATCGGCGGGGACGGTCACGGTTGAATGGCCGAACGGCCTGACGACCGCGTATCAGGGCCTCTCGCTCAACAGTGTGGTCACCGTGGTCGATGCCACGCGCACTGACGCCGACCTCGACAACGACGGCGCACTCACCACCGCCGATATCGCGGCCGCATTCCGCGAGCCCTTCGATCTGTCGGGTGATCTGATCTACTCACACCGCGACATCGCCATGCTCATCCGGCGGGTGCTCCTCCAGCCGGGGAGGCATTTCGGACGCTGATCCGAGGGACGGGCTCAACCCGCGCAGTGATTCGGACGTAGGCTGCGGTATGCCGTCGAACGGAACCGACGCCTCCGCATCGCCTGTATCGCTGCCTCTGCTTGGCGGCACAGGAAGGCCGCGCTCGCGCATGGGTCGCTGGCGCGCTCTCGTTCTTGTCGGTGTGCACGTCGTCATCGCGATCCACGTCGTCCAGTGGGTCGTCATGGGGTCCACCGTCTCGCCCGTTGAGCCGAGCGAGTCGATGCAGACTCTCGAACTCGGCGTCGTCAACGCCGGCTTCATCTTCTTCGTCCTCGCGATTCTCTCGACGATCATCTTCGGTCGTTTCCTGTGTGGATGGGGCTGCCATGTCGTCGCGCTCCAGGACCTGTGCGCCTGGCTGATGAAGAAGGCGCGTACCAAGCCCAAGCCGTTCCGCTCCCGGCTCCTGGTCTTCGCCCCGCTTGCGCTGGGCATCTACATGTTCGTCTGGCCCACGTTCAAGCGCATCGCTCTCATCCCGGCGATCGAGGCCGCCGGATTTGCTGTGCCGGTCTGGATCGGGCAACCCGCGGAGTTCCACGGGTTCACCTCCGAGTTGATCGTCGAGGACTTCTGGGCCACCTTCCCTCCCTGGTACGTCGCCATCCCGTTCCTCGGGGTCTGCGGCTTCGCGAGCGTCTACTTCCTGGGCTCGAAGGGGTTCTGCACCTACGGCTGCCCGTACGGCGGCATCTTCGGCGTCGCCGACCAGGTCAGCCCGGGGCGCATCGTCGTCAATGATTCGTGCGAGGGTTCTGGGCATTGCACCGCGGTCTGCACCTCCAACGTGCGAGTGCATGAAGAGGTCCGCGACTTCGGGGCCGTCGTCGACCCGGGTTGCATGAAGTGCATGGACTGCGTCAGCGCCTGCCCCAACGACGCGCTGTCCTTCGCGATGACCAAGCCCGCGCTGCTCATCGGGCCTCGTGACGACGACGCGAAGAAACGCCGCGCGAGGATCAACGCCAACCCCAAACGCTTCGATCTGACCTGGCCCGAAGAGGTGGCAGCCGCGGTCATGGCCCTGGGGCTCTTCGTCGCTTTTCGCGGCATGCTCAACCTCGTTCCGATGCTCATGGCGGTCGGGATGGCGGGCGTCGGCGTGTTCCTCATCTGGAAGGCATGGCGTGTGGTCACGACACACAACGTCCGCCTCCAGTCCTATCAGCTGCGCGCCCAGGGCCGCGTCCGTATCGCCGGGCTTGTTGTGCTCGTCGGAGCCGCAGTGACGCTTGTTTCCGCGGGCTGGTCAGGCCTCGTCGGTCTGGAGCGCTGGCGGGCCCACCTGACACACGAGACCATCGAGGTACCCGTCGCCCTCGCGCTACGCCCGGAATTCGATCTCACCCCGGACAAGGCCGAGCGTGTCCTGGTGGCGATCGAGCGTTTCGAGCGTTCCGACGCCTGGGGCGAGGGTGGCCGAGGCTGGTCCCTCCGCCCCATGGACCGCCGAGAGCTCGCGTTCCTGTACCTGCTCGTGGACCGCCATGCCGATGCGGCGAGACAGCTCGATCGACTGGGGCAGGAAGGCGAACCCACGGACGAGCTGGTCGAGCAGGCCGCCGCTCTGCGCCGCCAGCTCGGTCAGAGCGACGAAGACATCAAAGCCTGGCTCGCTGACATGCTCTACCGTCACCCTTTGCTGCATGGCGCCAGGCTGGAATGGTCGAGACTCGCGGTCCGCACGGGCGAACCCGTCGAGTCCGTCGATGCCTCGTGGCGTGATGCTCTGGGGCCCGAGCCAGCCCTGCACGCGGCGGTCTCCGCGGCGACCTTCTACACCGAGACTGGTCGCTCTGATGCCGGGGCTGAGCTGATCGAGCGAGCATCCATGTCCGAGGACGTCGACGCGGCAGGGCTCGTGCGTGCCGCACGCACACTCGCCGCAACTGGGCGTGTCGACCGCGGGCTCGAGCTGCTCGACCGTGCCTCGGATCTCGGGTCCCAGACACCCGAAAGCTCTCGCGCGCTGGGCGTGGCCTTCGCCTCGCTCGGCGAGCGGGATCGAGCCCGCGCTGTCTATACGACCGGGCTCGAGACACACCCCGATTCCGCTGCGCTGCACGAGGCCTTGGCGCTGCTCGACCTCGTCGAGGCCCGCCCGGAGTCGGCGCTGGAGCACTACCGCACCGCGATCCGCCTCGCGGGTCGCAACCCGTTTGCCCGAGCCGGCTTGGGCGAGTCGGTCGTGCGGGCGGGACTGGGATCGCGCACCCAGGCGGTCTACGAGCTCGGTCTCGACGCGATGCGGACTGCCGCAGAGCAGAGCCAGGCGGGGGTGCTCTTCCACGATCTCGGTCAGGCCCTGCTCGCGGGGGGCCGGGCTGCGGAAGGGCTCGAGGCGTTGGAGCGGGCCCAGGCGCTGACGCCCGAAAACCAGGCCGTAGGCCGCTCTTTGGAGCAGGCCAGGGCGGTGCTGAATCGGCGAGGGACACCCTAATCCGGATTGATCCCGAGCGAGGGCCGCGCGAATCGGTGATTTTCGATAGGTCTGATGAATGTTTGGGTGGTCATGCCGTAGACTCACAACTCAGTCGCATGAACGGTCGTGGGGGCGCGTGTCTGTGACGAGCTGTATCCCTGATGTACTGGGCGATCGCCCTCTGGAGAGGATTCCATCTGATGTCGTATCTGAGCAAAGCGGTGCGCTGTTCCATTCCCGTCGCCTTCCTGATGCCGGGGTTGGCAATGGCGCAGGGCGCCGACGTAGTCGCCGGTGAGATCACCGGGCCCGAGCGCTGGGGCACCCTGAACGGTTTCTCGGCTTATTCCATCGGCACTTCGTCCTGCAACATCGGCGACGTCGATCTGCTCTGGGACGACGAGCTCGGGGATGGCACGCCCGCCAACCTCCACCCCGTCATGGGCCAGAACATCTTCCGCTACAAGGACGGGCGTTACACCCAGCTGGGCCAGGGCTGGCTCAAGCACGCCTTCTTCGCCCTCAACTTCAACGGGCTCTGCGGCAACGACTGCGACCCCGCCCCCAACGGCAGCGCACTCGGCCCGGGCTGCTGGGACCCCTACTCGGCGAGCCTGAACGGTCGCCAGTCGGGCATGGGTGCCAAGTTCGAGGTCAACGCCTCCACCGGCTTCCACCCCTGGCCCTACACGGGCGACGGAACCTCCGGCAACGTGCTCTTCAAACGCATCCAGGTCCGCAACGATGATCTCGATCCGGCGCTCAACCCGAACGCCCGCTACTTCGGTGAGGGCCAGTATGTCACGCCCGACGACGCCGCCGCGGACAACGACGACAACAACGCCACCTACCGCGAGATCTCCGTCGGCAACTTCAGCAACGGGTGGCAGCTCAACTTCACCGGTCCCAACCGCATCGGCGACCCGGGGATCTTCGCATGGAAAGAGGTCGACCCGGACGTCGAGCTCGTCGCTGTCGACGTTCCGAGCGACGGACGCTTCTGGGTTGCCTACCGCGTCACCGACAACGGCGACGGTACCTGGCGGTACGAGTACGCCGTCCAGAACCTCAACTCCGACCGAGCGGCCGATCAGTTCATCGTCCCGATCGACAGCGGCGTCAGCGTCTCCAACATCGGTTTCAAGGACGTCGACTACCACAGCGGCGAGCCTTTCGACAACGATGACTGGGTCATCAGCCAGGGCGGGGGCGATCTGACTTGGGAGTCGCCCCAGACCTTCACGCGCAACCCCAACACCAACGCTCTCCGCTGGGGCACGATGTACAACTTCTGGTTCACCGCGGACGCCGCGCCCGAGATGGGTGACGTCACCCTCGGTCTCTTCAAGCCCGGCACCGCTGCCGACCAGACCGTTTCGATCCTGGTTCCCGCCGCGACCACCGTCTGCCTCCCGGACACCAACGGCGACGGCATGGTCAGCCCCTCCGATTTCAATGCCTGGATCGTGGCCTTCAACAATCAGGCCCCCGAGTGCGATCAGAACGGCGACGGCCTCTGCAACCCCCAGGACTTCAACGCCTGGATCATCAACTACAACAACGGCTGCTGATCGCCGCAGCGTGACATCCTGACTTCGAGCGCGCCCGCCCGGTTCACCCCGGGCGGGCGTCTTTTTGCAAGCCGCCCAGCCACCGGCACCAGATCGAGAGCACCAGCAGCATGTAGAGCCGCTGCGAGTGGTCCCGACCGTGCCACGGGTTCAGGCTCTTCTCGCCCGCCGCGTCGTGCTCGCGGAGCATCAGCTTTACGAATGCCATGTTCAGCTCGACGCCCGCCTCGGCAAGCCCCGGAAACGGGTCGGCGGATTCCAGGTGATCGTGGAGCAGCGTGCGCATCGAGCCGTAGTCGCTGCGGAACCACTCGCCGATGGGGATGGCGAAGCCCCGCTTCGGGCGGTCGACGATGTGGTCGGGCAGGTACTTCCGTGCGACCTGCTTGAGCAGGCCCTTGCGCTCGCCCTTGGGCATGAGGACTTTCAGCGGCGTGCGGAGAGTGGCCTCGACGAGTTCTCTCGCGAGGAACGGTGCGCGGACTTCAAGTCCGACGGCCATCGACGCAGTATCCGTCTTGCGGAGCAGGTCGTCGGGCAGGTAATGCTCGAAGTCGTACCGCAGCGGGTCATCGATGGCGTGGAAGTCGTCGTCGCCGACGGGCTCGCCATCGATGGACGGAATGAGCTTACGGAGATCGGACGTCTGAAAGATGGCGAGAAGCTCGGTGTAGCCTCCGTGACGTGCGGCGGTCGCGAGCCGGGCGAGGTACTCGCTCCACGTGCCGGGGTTCCGGCGATCGAGCAGGCGGGTGGGGATCAGGTGGAGCAGGCGGCGGTGCTTGTTGAGGACCGGGTTGATGGTGTGGCGGCGGTAGCCCCCGAAAAGCTCGTCGCCCCCGTCGCCCGAGAGCGCCACCTTGACGTGCTCGCGTGCGGCCTTGCTGACCCAGTACGTCGGCAGCAGCGAGCTGTCGCCGAACGGCAGGCCGAGCTGGTGGATGAGGTGGACCAGATCCTCGGCTGGGTTCGGATCGCAGTCGAGCGTGTGATGATCGGTGCCGATGTGGGCCGCGGTCTCGGCGGCGTCGGTGGACTCGTCATACGCGGCCTCGGGCATGCGGACGGTGAAGGTCTTGATGTCGGGGCGGTGCCGCTTGGAGATGGCGGCGATGAGGGCGGAGTCGATGCCGCCGGAGAGGAAGACGCCGAGGGGGACGTCGGCTTCGAGGCGGGAGGTGATGGCGCGCTGCAAAACTTCATGATCCCATCCAAGCCCCAGCGAAGGCCAACCCAATCGATCTCGGTCGGCAAGAGTCGATCGCCTCCAACCCGAGATGAGCGGATGCGACTGCAAAGCGGGGTCACGCCGCCCCGCACCTCGAAGCGGAGTGTTCGGACAAATGCTCCACTCTCGAGGCGACTGGGTAAACGCGGTCACAGCGGGCGGATGTGCACAGCCGTCTGGAATCCAGCTTTCAATTCCAGGCAGGTACACCTCATTGCGGCTTGGTGAAATGCTCCGGCCAAGATAGACAAGTCCACGACATGACGTACTGAAGACGCGTGTCTTTGGCGGACCGTCTTGCAGTTGATACAACGGCTTTTCACCCGCCAGATCTCTGCCGTATCCGATTTGCCCAGTAAAGCGGTCCCAAACCAGTGCAACGTACATGCCGTCGAGCTCTTCAAGCAGCCGAAGCGCCGACACACGCCACCCGTGCACCAGCACCTCGGTATCCGAGTGATCCGTCTCGAACCGGTGGCCCAGCGATTCCAGTTCTGCCCTCAACTCGCGGTGGTTGTAAATGCACCCGTTGAAGACAACAGCAACCAAGGGCCTGTCGGGCTCAAGCTCGTGGGCGAGCTTGGGCGTCTCACCCGGCGCGTAGGTCAGGTCGGGGCGGAGGTGCTCGCCGTCATGGACCATGGGCTGGTGCCCGCCGCTGTGGTCGATGATGCTCAGGCGGCGGTGGACGAGGGCGACATCAACGACCAGACCATCTTCACGCACGGCACGGTCACGAAAACGCCCTGCGCCATCGGGGCCGCGGTGTTTTATCGAGTCGTCGAGCGTGTCGAGCCATGCCTCTGGGATGGACTCGAGGTGCGGTGGGGGATTGCTGTCTCCCGTCGAGGATGAGGGATCATGGATTCGGAGGATGCCCGCGATGCCGCACATGAGCGGAGCGTACCCGGCCTAGGCAGCGTCGTTGGTGTTTCGGTTCTTGTCGATCACGTGCCGCTTGGGCGTGTCGCCGTTGTCGCGTCGGTGGTGGTCGACGTACGTGCCCGACCGGAGCCCCCAGATCGTGTGAATGGTCCGTGTCACCGCAAGGCCTGCCGGATAGGCGATGCCCACCGCCCATGCCGGGTGCATGCCCGATTCCTGCAGCGCCTGGGTGCCTGCGAGCGCGATGATGTAGTACAGCGGGCTGATGACGGCTCGCTCGAACTGGAGGCGTGTCGCGTCGGTCACCGGGTCGGGACGGGGGGCGCCAAGCTCGGCCTGCTCTCGCTCTGTCTTTCCCTTCAAGGGCCGCCAGTGGTTCGCCACCCAGTGCAGCCAGGCGAAGAGCCCGACGTCGAGCACGAGGTCCGCGACGCCCGAGAATGCCGTGTACCCCCAGCTCGGCCAGTTCGTGCCGATCACGCCCTTCATGAACCAGAGCAGACCCATGACCACCGCGGTCGACAGCAGCCCGCTGGCGACGATGTTCGCGTTGATGTTGATCACGCGCCGACGCTGGTACAGCCTGAACAGTCGGTCGGGCATAGCGGATTCTACCCGTGAGTGTGATTAGGCCGGGATGACGGGCTGACGCCCGACCGAGTAGTAGTGGAACCCGAGCTCGCCCATGTGCTGACGCCGGTACAGGTTCCGTCCGTCGAAGATGACCTTGCCCTTCATCACCGAGGCCAGCTTCTCGAAGTCCGGGCTCTTGAACTCGTCCCAGTCGGTGCTGATCACCAGCGCATCGGCGCCCGCCGCGGTCTCGTAGATGTCGTCGTGGAGGCTCATGGTGTCACCCATCTCCATCTTGACATTTTCCATCGCGACCGGGTCGAAGCCCCTGCACGAGACGCCGAACCCGAGCGCCTTGCGGGCGATGGTCAGCGCGGGGGCCTCACGGATGTCGTCGGTCCGAGGCTTGAAGGCCAGGCCCCAGAAGGCGAACGTGAGCCCGTTCAGGTTCAGCTCGCCGCCGAAGTGCTTGGTGATCTTCTTGAAGAACAGGTTCCGCTGGCGTTGGTTCGTGCCGTGCACGGCGTTGGAGACCTGCGTGGTGACGCCCGCCTTGTCGCCCATCATGATGCAGGCGAGGGTGTCCTTCGGGAAGCACGACCCGCCGTAGCCGAGGCCCGGGTAGAGGAAGTGGTGCCCGACGCGCTTGTCGGAGCACATGCCCTCGCGGACGCGGTTGATGTCGGCGCCGTAGGCCTCGCAGAGGTTGGCCATCTCGTTGATGAAGCTGATCTTGGTGGCGAGGAAGTTGTTGGCCGAGTACTTGACCATCTCGGCGCTGGGCACGTCCATGATGTAGATCGGGTGCCCGTTGCGTACGAACGGGTCGTACAGGTCTTTGAACATCTCGCCCGTGCGCTCGTCCTCGACGCCCACGACCACGCGGTCGGGCTTCATGAAGTCGACGATCGCGTCGCCCTCCTTCAGGAACTCGGGGTTGTCGGCGACGCTGAAGGGGATGTCCGGGCCGACCTTCTCGCGGATGCGGTCGCGGACGTAGAACGTGGTGCCCACGGGCACGGTCGACTTCACCACGACGACCTTGGGTGTCTGGTTCGGGCCCAGCTCCTTGATCACCTCGGCGATGTCGTCCGCCGCGGAGTCGATGTACTTCAGGTCGGTGTGCCCCTTCTCGTCGGAGGGGGTGCCCACGCAGATGAAGATCATCTCGGCGTCGCGGTAGGCCTGGTGCTTGTCGAGGGTGTAGGTCAGGCGGCCGGCCTTGTAGTTTCGCTCCATCATCTCGGTCAGGCCCGGCTCGTAGATGGGGCAGATGTTGTTCTTGAGCTTCTCGATCTTGCCGGGATCGACGTCGAGGCACGTCACGTCGTTGCCCGTCTCCGCGAAGCAGACCCCGGTCACCAATCCAACGTACCCCGTGCCAACCATGGTGAGCTTCATCGATCCGGTCTCCTCAAGTGCTCCGACGCGTACGTGACATGATGCCCCCGGGTTCGGTGGTCCCGCCGAAGACGAGGGCCGGGAGTATAGATCGGGGAGCAGCCCCTCCGGCTTTGTCTGGAAACGCCCATTTCGAGGCTGTTTCCTGGGTGGCGCGACCTAGACTGCCGCACGATGCCAACCAAGACCAAAAAGAAGACCAAGCCCGCCCGCAAGGGCGGTGACCGCGCCCACCGCTACACCGCCAAGACCGCCGATCGGCACGAGCTGTATCAGCTCTCGGTGCAGAACGTCGAGGCGGAGATCGACTTCGTCGATGCCACGTTCACCCAGCTCCGGGGCAGGCCTGGACGCATCCTGCGAGAGGACTTCGCGGGCACCGCCAACAGCGCCTGCGAGTGGGTGCGCCGGCGTGAGACCAACTCGGCAGTCGCGGTCGATCTCGACGAGCCCACCCTGGAATGGGGCCGGACCCATAACGTCGAGCGGCTCGACGAGGCCGCGCAGCAGCGCATCCGCCTCGACTGCGCCGACGTCCGCACCCCGGGCTCTCACGGGCGGGGCGTCGACATCGTTCTCGCGATGAACTTCAGCTACTGGATCTTCGAGACCCGGGACACGCTGCGGGCCTACTTCGAGTCGGTCCGCGACTCGCTCGACGACGAGGGGGTCTTCTTCCTCGATTTCTACGGCGGGTCCGACGCGATGTCGGAGACCCGCGAGACCCGCAAGATCAACCGCCACCTGACCTACATCTGGGACCAGGCCGCGTACGACCCGATCTCGGGGCACATGTCCTGCCGCATCCACTTCAAGTTCCCCGACGGCTCGGTGATGAACAACGCGTTCGAGTACGAGTGGCGCCTCTGGACGCTCCCAGAGATCCGGGAGTTGCTCGCGGAAGCGGGCTTCGAGGACGTGCTGGTCTACTGGGAGGGCACCGACGAGGACGACGAGGAGCAGGGCAACGGCGAGTTCACCCCTGTCAAGACGGGCGACGCCGACCCGGCTTACATCTGCTACATCGTCGCGCAGAAGAAGGCCCTCAAGGTGGTCGAGACGCAGGAGCGGCCCGAGTGAAGGGTGTCTTTGACGTTCCGGCGGAACTCGAGCCCCTGCAGGCCTGGGTCTTCGCGGGGCTCGAGGCGACGACCGATCAGATCGACGCCGCCCTCGCGTCGGACATCCCTGCGGTCGCGACGCTGTGCAAGCACGTTGAGCGCTTCCGGGGCAAGATGCTCCGCCCGACGCTCGTGCTGCTCGCCGGTTCCGCGGCGGGTGCGCCCCACGACGTCCCGGCCTCGAGTGACCTGGTGAAGATCGCTGCGGTCGTTGAGTTGGTGCACATGGCGACGCTGGTTCATGACGACGTGCTCGACGAGGCCGATGCCAGGCGGGGCGGGCAGACGATCAACCATCAGCGGGGCAACGAGACCGCGGTGATCCTGGGCGACTACCTGATCGCCGCGGCGTACCACCTGTGCTCGACGCTTCCCAGCCAGGAGCCCTCGCGCATCATCGGGCGCGTGTCGATGGAGCTGTGCGCGGGTGAGCTGCTCCAGCTGGAGAACCGCGACAACCTCTCGCTGGACGAGGCGACGTATTTCGAGATCCTTGAGGGCAAGACCGCAGCGCTGGTGGGCGCGTGCTGCCTGCTCGGTGGGATGGTCGCGGGCGCGACACCCGAGCAGGTCGCGGGCCTGGACCGCTACGGGCGGCGCGTGGGCTCGGCGTTCCAGGTGCAGGACGACGTGCTCGACCTGACCGGGGACGAGGCGGTGGTCGGTAAGACGCTGGGGCGCGATCTGAAGAAGGGCAAGATCACGCTGCCGCTGATCCACCACCTCGGGGCGCTCGATGCGCCGAGCCGGGGGCAGGCGCTCGGTGCGCTCGAAGCCGTCAGCGAGTCGGGCGGCGATGACGACTCGCACTCGGGCGCGATCGTGACCGCGCTCGCCGAGACCGATTCGATCGCGTCGGCGACGACCACCGCCCAGCGGCTCGTGGACGAGGCCAAGAACGCCCTTGCGCCGCTTGGGGCGTCGCCCGCCCGCCAGACGCTCGGGCTGCTGGCCGACGCGGTGCTGACCCGGGACCGCTGAGTGTGCCCGATCCGCTGACGATCACCGTTTCCTGCGCGTTCGGGCTCGAGTCCGTGGTGAAGCGTGAGCTCACGGGGTTGGGTCTCGAACCGCGCGTGGACTCGCCGGGGCGGATCGATACCCGGGGCGATACCGGCTCGATCGCTCGGGCGAACCTCTGGCTCCGGTCGGCGAGCCGCGTGGGCGTGCTGGTTGGCGAGGGCCCGGCAGGGGACTTCGACGGGTTGTTCGAGCTGGTCCGGTCGGTCGACTGGCCCGCGCTGCTGCCTCGTGACGCAGAGGCGGTGGTGCGGGTGCGGTCGCGTCGCTCCCGGATCAACAGCCCCAAGTCGGCGCAGTCGGTGGTGAAGCGGGCGATCGTGGACGCCATGGTCGGGCGCGGTGAACGCATGGGCGAGACCGGGCCCAGGCTCGGGGTCGAGGTCTCGGTGCTCAACGACCGTGCGAGCATCGTGCTCGATACCTCGGGCGAGGGGCTGCACAGGCGGGGGTACCGGGTGCGCTCGCTGCCCGGGCAGCTGAAGGAGAACCTGGCGGCCGCGGTGGTGCAGATGACCGGCTGGCGGGGTGACCGCCCGCTGATCGATCCGTTCTGCGGGCGCGGCACGATCGTGATCGAGGCTGCGATGATCGCGGCGGGCATCGCGCCAGGCTGGAAGCGGACGTTCGCGGGCGAGCGGCTGCCCTGGATCGACGCATCCCACTGGGCCGAGGCGCGAGAGGGGGCGCACCCGGGCGAGCTGCCTACGGGTCTGCCTCAGATGCTCGGGCGCGACGTGGACCCGGCTTCGATCGGCGACGCGCGCCGGTCGGCGGAGGCGGCTGGTGTCACGGGCATCGTCGGGTTCCGTGTCGAGGACTTCGCGGCGATCACGAGGCCTGCCGAGAAGGGGTGGGTGATCACGAACCCGCCCTACGGACTGCGCGTGCTGGAGGAGGCCCGGGCGCGTGAGATCCACGCGCGGCTGCCCGGCGTGCTGTCGTCGCTGCCCGGCTGGTCGCACGCGGTGCTGACGGCGCTGCCCGGGTTCGAGGCGTTGATCCGCCAGGAGGCGTCGAAGCGGCGCAAGCTCTACAACGGGCGCGTGCGGTGCGATCTCTATGTGTTCAGGCCTCGGCGGGCGGACGAGGGCCCCACGCGGGCGGCGTTCGGCGATACCAGCGACCGCAACGAGATCGCTGAGACGTTCCGGGCGACGCTGCGCAAGCGCGTGCGGCACCTGCGGAGGTGGTTGCGTCGGGGCATCGAGGCGTATCGCGTGTACGACGCGCAGACGCCTGGCGCTGCCCTGCTGATCGATCGCTACGGGGAGCACCTGCACATCGCCGAGCTGGAGCGGCGCGACGAGCACGCGCTGGGGGACCAGGCGGCGTGGCTCGAGCGGCTGAAGGCGATCGCTTCGGAGGAAACGGGCGTCGGGCCCGAGATGGTGCACCTCAAGCGTCGGAAGCGCCAGCGGGGAGCGGGGCAGTACGAGCGGGCCGACGGCGAGCCCGTCCGCCTGGTGGTCAACGAGCATGGGCTGCGGTACGAGGTCGAGCTGGCGACGAGGCTGGACACCGGGCTGTTCCTCGACCACCGCCCGGCGCGACGGATCGTGCGCGAGTGGGCGGAGGGAAGGCGGGTGCTGAACCTGTTCGCGTACACGGGGTCGTTCACGGTCGCGGCGGCGGCGGGGGGGGCGGCGAGCACCGCGACGGTGGACCTGTCGCCCGTCTATCTGGAATGGGCGGGGCGCAACCTGGCGTTGAACGACCTGGCGGGCCCGCGGCATCAGTTGATCGAGGCCGACGCGGTGCGCTGGCTTCAGAGCGGGGCGGAGGGGCGCCGCTTCGATCTGATCGTGGTCGATCCGCCCACGTTCTCGAACAGCAAGCGCACGCCCACTGTGTTCGACGTGCAGCGGGACCACGATGCGCTGCTCCGGATGTGCTGGGACGCGCTGGCGCCGGGCGGGCGGATCCTGTTCTCGACCAATCGTCGGGGCTTCAAGATCGACCGGGCGATCCCCGCGCGCGAGACGACGCGCCGGACCGTGCCCGAAGACTTTCCGCACTCGAAACCCCACCGGAGCTGGGTCATCGACCGGGACGATTCAGACTGAGAACGGCCTATCGTTGCGGAATCGACAGGGGGCCCGATGGACGGCTGGTTGGCGATTCTGATTTCGGTGCCGCTGACGTTCGCGGCGTCGTGGTTCGGCGGGCGGTTCCACGCCTCGATCGGTGCGTCGCACCTGCGGATCCAGACGCTGCTGAGCTTCGTGGGCGGGCTGATGCTCGGGATGGCGGTGCTGCACCTGATCCCGCACGCGATGGTGCATCTGCCCTCGGTCGATGTCGCGATGTACGCGGTGCTCTGCGGCATGCTGGGCACGTTCCTGCTGATGCGGTTCCTGCACGTGCACAGCCACGAGCCCGGGGTGGCGTGCGCCGACACCGAGCACGACCACGCGCACGAGGCGCGGGAGCACCTCGGACCGGAGACCGCGGAGACGAGCTCGGGTTCCGGCTCGGGCGTCCGGTGGCTGGTGCTGCTGTCGGGGCTCGGGCTGCACGGCGTGGTCGACGGGTTGGCGATCGCGTCTGCGGTGCGGCTGGCCTGCGGCGACGGCGGGGGCTGGGCCGGGCTGTCGGTGCTCGTGGTCGTGATGCTCCACAAGCCGATCGACGCGGTGTCGCTGACCGGGACGATGGCGGCGGGGGGCGAGACGGTCGCGAAGCGCCGGCTGGTGAACTTCGCGTACGCCTCGATCACGCCCATCGCGACGGTGGCGGCGTACGCCGGGCTCCCCACGACCGGGGCGGGCCCGGGGCTGGCGATGGCGGTCGCGGCCGGCGCGTTCATCTGCGTGGCGCTGGCGGACCTGATGCCCGAGGTGCAGTTCCACTCGCACCACCGGGTGCGCCTGACGCTGGCGCTGCTGGCGGGCGTGACGCTCGCGTGGTCGATCGGGCTGCTCGAGCCCGAGCACAGCCACGGGCCGGTGGGGAGTGCCGCGGCTGCGGACCACTCGGACCACTCGGGGCACGCGCACTGAGGCAGCCGATGGAGTCGGAGCCCGGCTTGCCTCGCTCCTCGCCTGCGACCCGAACCGCCCGCACACGCGCGTCTTGGCACCGGCCAAGAGCAACAGCAACGGCCGGGTGCTGTCGCTTCGGTCCCGGCTGACCGACAGCTTCCGCCCCCCAGGGCGCCTGTGCGGCAGCCTTGGGTCAGGGGTCGCAGATCGGCCCCGCCGCCCCCTGATTGAACGCGATGATCCAGCCGTTGAAGTCGGCCGGGGTGATCAGGCCGTCGCCGTTGGTGTCGGCCCGTGGGTCGCCGTTGTTGAAGTTGATGATCCAGGCGTTGAAGTCAGATGGGGTCACAAGCCCGTCGCCGTTCTGATCGGCGCACAGCCGCCCGCCCGAGCCCGGGCCGACCCCGGGCCAGAAGCCGCCGGTCAGCTCGAAGGCGCCCCCGGTCATGGTCTGGCCCGCGTCGTGCTGGCCGATGGTCCCCGAGAGCTCGAACGCCCCCCCCGACGAGCTGCCCCCGCCGCCGTCGATCGTTTGCGACTCGATCTCGAAGGGCTGGGCGTGCGCGCCGGCCGCGGCAGCCAGCGGGAGCCCGGCGATCACGAGCAAGCGGGCGCAGTTGATCGATGCGCAATTCATGGATGCGCTGTTCATCGGTTGTGCTCCCGCGTGTTCAGGGCGACTGCGCCGGCGCGCGAGCCCTCGATCAGCTGCTCGAGCCGGGCGATCCGATCCCGCAGCTCCCGGTTCTCGTCCCGCAGCGCCTCGACCCGCGTGTCGGTCTCGCTTCTCAGCTCCTTGACTGCTTCGACGAGCAGCGGGGTGAGCTTGCTGTAGTCGAGTCCGATGGCGTCGACGCCGTTTTCTTCGTAGGCGACGATCTCTGGCAGGACGGCGCCGAGTTCCTCGGCGATGAAGCCGACGTCGTGGCGCCCGCCGTGGTCCTGGTCCCAGGTGTAGGTGACGCCCCGGATCTTGGCGACGGTGTCGAGCGGGTCGGCGATGGGCTCGATGTCGCTCTTCCAGCGGATGGACGAGGACGATCCGTAGTTTGTGCCGGCGCCGCTCGCGAAGAAGTCGAAGCCGGCTGGGCTGCTGCTGCGTCCCCAGACGCCGTAGTTGACCCCGCTGGAGGCGGTGGCCTCGCCGAGAAGCCCCCGGCCGGTGGTGCTGTCGCTGCGTCCCCGGACGCCGTAGGTGGTTCCGCTGGAGGCGGTGGCCCATCCGAGCACGCCTCTGCCGTCGGTGCTGTCGTTCAGTCCCGCGACGCCGTTGGTGAATCCAGTGGCGGCGGTGGCCTCGCCGTACACGCCAGTGCCGGTGGTGCTACTGCTCTCGCCCCGGACGCCGAACGCGACGCCGGTCGCGGCCGTGGCCTGGCCGAACACACCGCGGCCGCTGGTGCTGCTGCTGCGTCCCCAGACGCCGTAGGTGAATCCGCTGGAGGCGGTGGCCTCGCCGTAGAGCCCCCGGCCGGTGGTGCTGTCGGTTCGTCCCCAGACCCCAGACGTGGTTCCGCTGGAGGCGGTGGCCCATCCGAGCACGCCTCTACCGTCGGTGCTGCCGTTCAGTCCCGCGACGCCGTTGGTGAATCCGGTGGCGGCGGTGGCCTCGCCGTACACGCCCGTGCCCGTGGTGCTGTCGCTCTCGCCCCGGACGCCGTACGCGACGCCGGTCGCGGCCGTGGCCTGGCCGAACACACCTCGGCCGCTGGTGCTGTCGCTGCGTCCCCAGACGCCGTAGTTGAACCCGCTGGAGGCGGTGGCCTCGCCGTAGACGCCAGAGCCGCTGGTGCTGAAGCTGCGGCCGAGGACGCCGACGGCATCGCCGCTCGATCCGGTGGCAAGGCCGAAGACGCCTCGTCCGAGGGGACTGTCGTTCTGTCCATACACGCCGTAGGACGTGCCGCTGGATGCGGAAGCCCGACCGAAGACACCTCTGCCATCGGTGCTGTCGCTCTGGCCCCAGACGCCGACGGACAAGCCGCTGTCAGCGGTAGCCAGTCCGAACACACCTGTGCCGTTGACGTTGTTGTTCGAGGTGTAGATCCCGTAGAAGCGGTCCGTCTCCACTCCAAGCTGCGCGAACACGAACGGCACGGTGCCGACACCGACGCGGGCGTCGTCGTCGGTGCTGATGCCCCGGGTCTGGATGGCGTAGGGCGTTCGCGTGACGGGCTGCCTGGGGGCGAGCGTGCTGCCGTCGATGGTGATCTCGACCCAGCGCTGGGCCCCGTCGAAGGCGGAGGCGCCGAAGTCGAACCGCAAGGTGAAGAGGCCCTTGTCGACGGGCTGCCCCGAGAAGGACAGCCTCGACCCGATCTGCGACCCGCCGGCGGGGGCGTCCCAGAGCGAGACGGTGAAGTCGTACGACCCGTCGGCAGGGCTTCCGCCCTCGTTCAGGCTGCCCTGGTAGGTGAAGGTGGTGTCGGTCTGGGCGGCTGCCGAGAGGGCGAGCAGCGCCGAGGCGGCGAGCGTGGCGATCCGTTTCATCGTGCGGTCTCCTTGTCTGCAAGCGACTCGAGCGGATTGAGCGTTTCGGGGTTCGGCGTGGCTTCGCCGTCTCAAGCGGCGGGTTCGGTGTACCAGGCTGACAGCACCACCCAAGCGATGCCTAATTCTAATTCTAAATGCGAAATTCGGGTCGGAAACCGCCAACTTCCAAAGTTGCGAGACATAGATCTGCTTCTTGTTTGAGCCGAGAACCGGCCACCGAGTGCGTCGGGCCCGCTTGGGGGTTGCGGTTTCCGTTTCTCAAGCACTGGCACAGGGCGCATGAAACATAGATTTCTCAGCTGAGCAGGGTCGGCCAACCTCTCGGTTGTCACCCGATCGCCTGATGCGAGCTCTGGTCACCTGCCCACCACGCCCTCCACGCGTTTGTATCATCTGCGGAACCGCTCCCGGAGCCCGCGATGCCCGAACTGCTGCCCCTTCTCGTCCGCGTCGGACTCGTCGTCATGCTGCTCGTCGGCGGCGCGCTCTTCGCCTTCTCCGCCTTCATCATGGCCGCCCTCGCACGCTCGCCGACGACCTCCAGCACGTGCCGATCGACGAGCAGGACGACAAGCGAGCCGAGATCCTGACCGAGATCCGGGTCCGCCAGATCGAGCTCGACGGCCACCGCAGCCAGATGCGCCAGCTCATGCGCGACGTGATCGATCACATGTAGGCCGACGCCGCGCTGAGCGGATCGGCGGTGATGACATCGAACGCTGGGGCCGGTCGTAGTACGCAGGAGCGGGGGAGCTGCAAGAGGCGCTGAGGGACGGGCCGATGGGGGCGAAGGAGGTCGTGAAGGAAGCGGGGGAGGTTGGGATCGCGCGGAGCACGCTGAAGAAGGCGAAGCGGGAGCTGGGGGTGACCTCGGCCAAGGGCAAGCAGCCGGGCGATGAGTGGGTGTGGTCTCTGGAGGCGTGAACAGGGCGGACCAGGGGATCATGGCTGCACCTGCGGGGGTGACCCCCTGGTTGCCTTTTCGTTGAGCCAAGGAAACACTGCGGGCATGAGATTGATCGAGTTATGGCAACAAGATACTGCGTTCGTCGGGGGAAAATCTCTTCAGCAGATCATCTCATTTTGCGGAGAAGGCGCATTGCGCGATGACTCAGATTGCGCGAGCGAGTTCCGCGAGTTCCTGGGTGCTGTACCACTTGATGTACTGCAGCGACTCACCGAGGAGTGCCTCGCAAGGTCGTTCCCCGAAAGCGGGCTTGCTCTTCAAGACATGGTGAACGAGGTGGGGCGGCGTTTAGGTTTCGAGGTTCAACACGGCAGGTATCGCGGCGTTAAAGGCGCCATCGGATTCGACGGGTTGTGGCGAGCGGACGACGGGCACTCCATTGTTCTTGAGGTAAAGACAACGGACGCGTACCGGATGGATCTCGATACGATCGGCAGGTATCGAGAGGCGTTGTCCGATCAAGGAACGATTGACGAGGACAGTTCGTCCGTGCTTGTGGCGGTCGGTAGGGAAGACACGGGTGGTCTTGAGGCGCAGATTCGAGGATCAAGGCACGCCTGGGACTTTCGCCTTGTCAGCATCGACTCGCTTCTCAAACTCGCGCTCGTAAAAGAACGAATTGACGATTGGCGAGTCAGCGCCCAGATCAATGGAATCCTCCGCCCGATTGAGTACACCCGGCTTGACGGAATCGTTGATCTTCTGTTCTCTACCTCGAAGGACATCGAATCGGCACAGATCGCGGAAGAGTCGCCCGAGGAGGCTGCGACAGCCGATACTCCTGAGGATCCTACTCGAGCACACAAGCTAGACCATGAAGCTGCAAAGCAGGATGTTCTCACGCGATACGCAGCAACTCTCCAGTCGCCAATCGTGAAACGCGGCCGTGCGCTGCGTGCAACGGCGGATGGGAAACATCACATTGTGTGTCTAGCGTCCAAGCCCCATTACGAGGGAGAAGGACGCCAGTACTGGTACGGCATCACGCCTCCGCAGATTGAGTTTTTGCGAAGGGCACCGTCGTCGGCTCTGGTGCTGGCGTGTTCCGATACACATCGCGCTGCAGCAGTTCCGCTCGGTACGATCGAGCGTCTGTTACCAAAGCTGAATACCACGCCGCCGGGAAGCCATGGGTCAGATGATCTTGCTCATTGGCACATCTTTCTGCGAGTTGTTGGCAATGCGATGCGACTGGAGCCGAAGGCAGGCGAAGACGCGGTCGATGTGACCGCGAGCGAGATTGCCGCCGGCAGTACCAGGGGATCTTCTACGACTTGATAGGTTTGATCGCCTGGTCGCTGGCCGGGTGCCAAGGCTTGACCCGAAGGGCAAGCCGTGCTCAGGTGGTGATCCGCACGCCTTGTCGCTGCGCGATCAAGGCATGGCACCCGCCGGCGGCGCGCTCATACCCTCCTCCTCCCCGGAGCGCGCCCATGCCAGACCTCCTCCCCATCCTCACCCGCGTGTTCATCGTCGTGCTCATGCTCGTCGGCGGCGCGCTCTTCGCCTTCTCCGCCTTCGTCATGGCCGCCCTCGCACGTGTGCCCGCGCCCGAGGGCATCCGCGCCATGCAGCAGATCAACAAGACCGTCTTCACGCCCTGGTTCATGCTGCCCTTCTTCGGCACGGGCGTCCTGGGTGTGGGCGCCGTCGTCGCGGCGCTCATGCACACGGGCCAGCCCTGGTGGCCCGTGCTCCTCGCGGCGGGCCTGCTCTCGGGGCTGGGCGTCTTTGTCGTCACCGCGGCGGGCAACGTCCCGCTCAACAACCGCCTCGACCGCGTTGATGCCGACACCCCCGAGGCCGCCGAGCTCTGGCAGCGATACCTGCGGGTCTGGACGCGGTGGAACCACGTGCGCGTGGCCGCCTCCGTCGCCGCCCTGCTCTGCCTCGCCGAGACCCTGCGGCTCATGGGCTGAACGCGGGCGCACCCGACACGAAAAAACCCCCCGCTCGCGCGAGGGGCTCCCCCATTCGTTCGTGTGGTGCGGCGTGCTTAGTACACGATCGCTGTCGCGGCCTCGATCGACTCCACGACCGCGCGCACCTGGAAGGGCTTGCGGAGGAAGCCCTCGAAGCCCTTGCTGGTCAGGGCGGCCGCCTGTCCGTCGGTCAGCTTGCCGCTCATCGGGATGATCTTGGTCATCTGCAGGCTCTCGCTGCCCTGCACGTGGGCGGCCAGCGTCTCGGCGTCCCCGCTGCCCGCCTGGCCGTCGCCCAGGTGCATGTCCAGCAGCAGCACGTGCGGGCGGAACCGCTCGCACTCCACGCCCGCCTCGAACCCGCTGGTCGCGACGCGGACGTCGTAGTTGGTCCGCTCGGTGAGCACGTCCTTGAGGGTGCCCACGACCTCGGACTCGTCATCGACGATGAGCACGCGGGTGCGCCCGCCCGTGATGCCGTCCATCGGGATGCCGTGGGCCTTCATGAACTTGACGAGTTCGGGGACGGGGATGCGTCGGTCCTTCGAGCCCGGGATTCGGTATCCCTTGAGCTGGCCTGAATCGAACCACTTGCTCACGGTGCGCGGGGCGACGTTGCAGATCTTCGCAACCTCTCCGGTGGTGAGCACGTCCTTGTCGATGGGCATGAGATCTCATCCTCGGTAGGCCCCGGCGCTCCTGCCGCGGCAAACTGACACCCCCTGAGCCTCACAGCTCGCCCGGGGATGCATGAGGATGGATCGGGTTGTACGGGGTGTGACTTGACCGGGTGTGACCGGTGCTTTTCGAGATACTTGGGTACCCAGATCGGGGTTGTGTGACCTGTGGATCCAAGATCGGGTTTGGTACGGATGGGATGGTGCGGATTGACGCCCAGAAGGGGGTGTCGGTATCGTGTTCTCGGTGGGTGGCCTACGCTGAGGGTCCGCGAAGGGGCCCCGGGGAGGGCCTCCGAATCGGTCCGGCGTGCGGGGCAAGCCGGCCCGAGATTCCGGGACGTCTGGGCGACCACGGATGAGTGGCCTAGGAGACGGGCGTCGGGTCCGCAGGGTGGGCCTGTGTCCTTGGTTACGTTGATGATGATCGCTTCGTGAGGCCGTGCGGAGTCCGGCGTGGTCGGGGCGGGTGTGATTGGAGCGAGCCGTGCGCGAGGTGAGCGATCGATCGGGTCGGGGTTCCTTCCGGCGTTGTGCGATGGGTGTAGTTGCTGGGCTTGCGGTCACGCTGCACGCCGGGGTGGTGAACGCCCAGGCCGAGCCGGCGGACGTCGAGCAACAGATCCGCGACTTCATCTTCTATGTCAACATCAACCGCGACGACGCGGCCAGGGCGGTCGCCGAGCAGATGCTCGGCAGCGGGATGTCACCCCAAGAGATCCTCGAGGTCGTCGAGGGCGAGCGCCTCTGGGGCGACCTGCAAGAGGCGCTTGGCAAGGCGGGACGCCGCGCCGAGCTCGAGCCGATCTCGGGCGACATCGTGCTCCTGCTCCGCGACGCCAGGCTCCAGAGGGCCCGCGACCCGGGAGAGATCGACTCCAACATCCAGGCGCTCACAGGCCCGCTTCGCGGCAAGCTCTATGCCCGCGACCTGCTCAAGGCAGCAGGCGAGTACGCGATGCCCCAGTTGCTCGAGTCGCTCCTGCAACGCCGCGACGCCAACCTCCGCACCGAGGTGCAGCGCCTGATTTCCGAGATGGGACGATCCGCGGTCGTGCCCCTCTCGACAGCCCTTCTCGACGTCGACCCGGCCTCGCAGGAACTGCTCGCGTCGATCCTGGGCAACCTCGGCTACCGCACCGCGGCGCCGTACATCTCCGAGCTCGCCTCGCGCGCCGAGAGCGAGCGGGTGCAGAGCGCCGCCCAGCGGGCGCTGGTGAGCCTGGGCGCTGCGGAGGAATCAACCTCCTCGCTCTACCTGACCGTCGGCGAGTCGTACTACGACCAGCGCGACGAGCTCACGGCATTCCCGGGCGAGGACGTCCAGCTCCTCTGGAACTACGACCCCGCCATCGGCCTGCTCCCGACCGCGATCGACACCTCGGTCTTCCACGAGGCCATGGCGATGCGCCTCGCCGAGCGGGCCATGGAACTCGGGGGCGATCAGACACGGGCCTACGGGCTCTGGGTCGCGGCGAACTTCAGCCGGGAGATCGACGAGCCGCTGGGCTACGACAACCCGGCCTACCCCCCCTCGAAGCGTGAGGCGATGTACTACGCGGTCTCGCTGGGCGCCACCACGGGCGAGGGCGTCCTCGCGCGGGCGATCGAGGACCGCGACACCCCCCTAGCGCGCCGCGCCATCAGCGCCATCGAGCGCACGGCCGCCCCGAACCGCATCTGGGGCAGCGCCGGGCGCACCAGCCCGCTCGTGACCGCGCTCGTGTATCCCAGCCGCCGTGTGCAGTACGACGCGGCGCTGGCACTGGCGGCCAGCCAGCCCCAGCAGGCGTTCGCCGGTTCGGAGCGCGTGATCCCGACGCTCGCGAGCGCGCTGCGATTCGCGGGCGAGCGATACGCGGTGGTGCTCGCGGAATCCAATGAGCGGTACACCACGCTCCGGAGCATCCTCGAAGCGCGCGGATACACGGTCCTCCCCTACCCCAGCACCGTCGATGACGTGCGAGAGCCGATGCTCGCGGTCGCGGGCGTGGACCTGGTCGTCATCCAGGCAGGCACGAATGCGACCAGCGCCACGTACGAGGCGGTCCGCTCGGAGAGCCGACTGGCAGCGAGGCCCGTGCTCGCCCTGGCCTCGACCCCCGAGCTGCCCCGCTTGCGCAGGGCCTTCGACCGCGACGTCTCGATCGAGATCCGCCCGCTCGGGGCGAACACCGATGGCATCAACGCCACCCTCGACGCCCTGATCCAGCGTGCCGCCGGCGGTGAGATCGGCGAGGAAGAGGCCCGCATCTACGCCGAGCGGTCTGTCGCGGCGCTGCGTGACCTCGCCATCGGGCGCAACCGCATCCTGGACGTGACCGAAGCGACCAACGGCTTGGTCTCGGCGATGACCGAGACCGAGGGCCCGATCCGCCTTCAGATCGCCGAGGTGCTCGCCATGGTCGACCGCCCGGACGCCCAGCGCACGCTCGCGCAGGCCTCGTTCGACGCGATCGGCGACGAGCGGGTCGCCCTGCTCGGCTCGCTCGCGGTCTCGGCCAGGCATCACGGGCAACTGATGGCAGACGAGTTCGTCGCCCAGCTCATCGAGATCGCCGAAACGGGTGCGGACGACGAAGCGACCGCGGCCGCGGCAGTCATCGGTGCCCTGGGCGCCTCGCGCGAGGACGTGGTTCGCCTGATCCTCGCCGGCGGCAGTTGACCGGGCGCGAGCCTGCCAGGTCCGGATAGCGTGATCCGTTGATGCAGGCCGGCGCCACGCCGGCCTGTTTTTCGTGCGCAGCCGGCATAACCCACAACGAAAATGGGCTTCGGGAAGTGCTCGGGCTCGTCTTGGCGGTGTCTGGTTCCGATGACTGTGATGCCTCGAGGGCGACCCGGAGTGTGGGCCGGCCTGGGGTGCCGGGCGTCCGTGTGTGCGGCGTATCGGCAGGGGGGCGAGATCGGCCCACGATGGAATCACCGGTGTTGTGGTAGGAGGTAAGGACATGATGGCTCGAGCAAAGCGTGCATTTACGCTCGTTGAAATCCTGATCGTTGTTGTGATCCTCGGCATTCTCGCCGCGGTCGTGGTTCCGCAGTTCGTGGACGCCGCCGACCAGGCGCAGACTGGTAACACGGAGACACAGCTCCGCACCCTGCGGACCCAGATCCAGCTCTTCCGCGCTCAGTCGGAGACGAACTCGTTCCCGGACATCGAGGCCAACCAGTGGGGTGCGGTCGGCACTGCCGACACGATGATCGGCGAGGATCTGATCCAGGCTGCTCCGATCAACCCCCGCACCAAGGTGGCGACGGTTGTCCCGGGCACGACCCAGGCTGCCGCTGAAGCCGATACCACCAACGGCTGGATGTACGACATCGCGACCGGCAACATCTGGGCCTGCGGGTTCAACGAGGATTACGACCGCGACGGCACCAACGAGCCGTGGCCGGCCCCGTGATCGGGTGCTGAACTCTTTCGAGACTCGCGCGGTTGGTCCTGCCGGACCGGCCGCGTCTTCATAGGGCAGACCTGGAGCAGTCGGGGCCGCCGGCCAAATGCGGCGGCGTAGTGGGGAACAGCGATGAAGCTTCTCAAGCAGCGTGTGGGTGGTTCGAGCCGGGTGCAGGCGGCGCTCCTGCCGGCGGTGCTCGTGCTGCTCGCGGTCGACATCTTCGTTCGCCTCGAGCCCCCGGCGGCAGTCGCGTCGGAGTCGGTGCAGCCCGAGGCCCCAGGCGGCGTGCCCACACTGGTGAACCCGGCCCGGCAGCGTTCGATGATGCTCGACGAACTGAAGGAGCTCAACCGGCGCATCTCGGGCCTCGAGCGGACGCTCGACGGGCGACTCCGCGTCGAGGTCGTGAACTTCCCCAAGGTCGAGGCCTCCGGGAACGACTGATGCGTCGACGCGGGTACACCCTGCTCGAGGTGATGATCGTGGTCGTGCTGCTCGGCATCGCGGCCGCCGTCGTGGCCCCGAACCTGCGTGGTTCCGAGCCGATCCGTGTGCAGACCGCGGTGCGTTCGCTGGCTTCGGACATCATGTTCGCACAGAGCGACGCGCTCGCGTACCAGCAGCGCCGGGCGGTCGTGCTCGACCCCGCCGCGAACACGTACTGGATCGCGGAAGTGACGGGCAACTCGGTCGATTTCGCGACCGACGCGATGTACAAGGTCGACGGCCCCGACCAGCGGTTCCTCGTCTCCATCGACGACCTGAGCGGGGGCGCCGCGCAGCTGATCTCGGCCGACTTCGACGGGCTCGAGATGATCGTGTTCGACGAGCTCGGGGGCCCGGTGGCGGATCTGACGAGCGACACACCGGCCAGCGGCGGGAGCCTGGTGATCGGTGGGGATAACGGTTTGCAGTTCCGGTTGCGGGTGGAGCCGTATACCGGACGGGTCACGGTTGCCCGCGAGGGCGGCTGAGAGCCCAGCTGGGGGGGAGAGCGATCGTGGGGGAGGCGCGTCGCCAACGCAGGCATGTCTGGTTCGCCGGTCTTCTGGGCGGGCTGATCGCGTTGGCGGTGTGGGGGAAGCTCCGGTTTGTGAGCGATGTGCCGAGGATGGCGTATGCGGTGCCCGAGTCGGAGGATCGGACAGATCCCCCGAACGGGGCTGAATAGCTTTACCTGGGCTGACCAATCCTCCCAAATTCTCAGATAGTTCATGAGCAGGGCGAAAGTCTACCGCTCGTGTTGTCGACTCTCGTGTCGTCCGGTGGCTGCGTGGGCAGCCGCAGGCAGAGCTGACACGTGCGACCCCTTCGGCGAGGCCGATCGGGGATCGAGGGGACAGTCGATGTTCATCGAGCGGAACCGGGATCGTGGCCTTCGGGGTCGTGGGATGCGAGCGGCGGCCCTGGTGTGCCTTCTCGCGGGCAGCAGCGCGGGCGTGGCCTTCGCCCAGGACGACCAGCCCGAGCTGAACGAGCCCGGAGGCGTCGTCAACGTCGACGAGAACCTCATCACCGAGCTCTTCGTCAACGACGAGGACCTGAACACGGTGCTCCAGCTCCTGGGCATTCAGGCCCAGAAGAACATCGTGACAGGCCAGAGCGTTGCCGGGCGCGTGACCGCCAACTTCTTCGGCGTGACCTTCTACGAGGCGCTCGACGCCATCCTGAACGTCAACGGCTACGGCTACATCGAGCGAGGCTCGTTCATCTACGTCTACGGCCTCGAGGAGCTCGAGCGCATCGAGGAGGCCACCCGCTCTCGCAAGAGCGAGGTCGTGAACCTGAACTACATCTCGGCGATCGATCTGCAGGCGTTCGTCGAGCCGATGCTGAGCGACATCGGCTCGGTCACGATCAGCCCCGAGGTCGCCGAGTTCCAGATCCCGGGTGAGAACCCGACCGGCGCCGAGGACTTCGCGGGCGTCGCGACCGTGGTGGTGACCGACTACGAGGACAACGTCGATTCGATCCTCGAGATGATCGAGCGGATCGATACGCGCCCGGCGCAGGTGCTGGTCGAGGCGACGATCCTGCAGACCTCGCTGAACGAGGCCAACGCCTTCGGCATGGACTTCTCGATCATCGACGACCTGGACTTCTCCGACTTCGTCGGCTCGGGCGGCCCGCTGGGCGTCATCCCGAGCCTGATCAACGGTCAGGGCGGCACCCTCGTCGGCGGCAGCGAGACCCCGATCGCCGCGCCGGCCGATGGCAACGGCGGCGGCGTCACCTCGACCGCGGGCAACACCGCCGGGTCGGCGACGCTCCGCGCCGGCGTGGTTTCGGGCGACATCGCCGTCTTCCTCCGTCTGCTCGATGAGGTCACGGACACGACCATCCTGTCGACGCCCAAGATCCTGACGCTCAACCGTCAGTCGGCCCGGGTGCTCGTCGGTGAGAAGGTCGGCTACCTCAGCACGACCTCGACCGAGACCGCGACGACGCAGACTGTCGAGTTCCTGGATACTGGTACCCAGCTCTACATGCGTCCCTTCGTCTCGGACGACGGCTTCATCCGCATGGAGCTGAAGCCCCAGGTCTCGACCGCGGAGATCCGGACCGTGACCGACTCGGGCGGCGCCGCGGTGACGATCCCCGATGAGCTGACCAACGAGCTCGTCACCAACGTCATGGTCCGCGACGGGCAGACCGTCGTCCTGGGCGGCCTGTTCCGCGAGGCGACCACCGCGACCCGCCGCCAGGTGCCGTTCTTGGGTGACATCCCTGTTCTCGGTGCCCCGTTCCGTGGGCACGACGACTCGACCGAGCGTCAGGAGATCGTGTTCCTGATCAAGCCCACGATCGTGAACGATCAGGTGCTTCTGGATCAGGCGGACCGTGCGCTGGCGACGATCGAGCGCGTCCGGGTCGGCGCCCGCAAGGGTCTGCTGCCCTGGAGCCGCGAGAAGCTGACGGCGATGTACAACCTCGAGGCGGAGCGTCTGTTCCGCGAGGGCGAGTACGTGCGTGCCCTGCACAAGGTGCAGCGTTCGCTGAGCCTGAACCCGAACCAGGCCAACGCGATCCAGTTGCGTGAGCGGCTGATCGGCGAGCAGAGCCGGAACCCGCACCGGAGCATCCTGCAGGAGATCATCGACGGCGAGATCCAGGAGATGATCGAGAACGACGCGCAGCACAACACCGACGCGAGCGAGGTGACGTTCCGCGGCATGCCGACGTCGCGTCCCGACGAGGCGGCGCTGCAGCGGATGCTGGCCGAGGCTGAGGCGCAGCGCGCCCAGCAGGCCGAGTCACAGGCTCCGGGGTTCGAGGCGTGGATGGCCGACTCCGAAGCGCAGGACGCTGAAACAAACGCGGAGCAGGAGTCCGACGAGGAGGTCGAGTTCGCCGACTTCCCGATCGAGTCGGACGACTGAATCAGACCGACGCGGCGTCGTGGGGGCCCGCCCGTGCGGGGCGGGCCAACGAGACTCAGGCACAGGAGTGGACGCGATGTCGCGGAAGACTGATGGTGTGCGCCTTGGTGTGATCGGAGCTGCGCTGGCGGTGGGGCTCGGAGTGGTCGGCGGTCTGGGCGGGTGCA
>JANQQZ010000102.1 GCA_028284805.1 Phycisphaerales bacterium | reverse complement strand
GGCACCGGGTGCTTCCCCGACGCACGCCTGATGTTCGTCGTGCTTCCCGCCCGCTGTGGGCGCACCGCTGGGCGGCGCGGGAGCAGCGCCAACAAAGCGACCCGACACAGGGACCGCGTCGGCGCCGAGCAGGGCCGCGGTCTCAGCGTGCTGGCGGATGAGTCGTCGTGCGTGATCGGGGTCGAGGGTCACGGCATTCAGCCGCCCGAGCCCTCGCCGCCCCCGAGCTGATCGCCCACGGCATCGCGGACGTCGTCGACGGCGTCCTCGATGGCTTCGCCAGCGTCCTCAGCAGCGTCTTCGATCGCCTCGCCGGCGTTCTCGATGGCGTCGTTGGCGGCGTCCTCGGCCTGCTCGATGACGCCGTCGCGCGGGGCGCGATCACCCGAGCCGACGATGGTGGGCTCGTTGCTGCCGCCGAGCTTGCCGACGTCTCCCCCTGTCGCGGCGATGACGACGCCGACGAGCGCGCCGACGACGAAGCCGACGATGAGGCCCGGGATGAACGCCTTGACGAAGTTGCCCGAAGGCGGCTGCTCGGTCATGCTGGTGCTTCCTTCCAGGAGGCGAGATCCGACCCACCGTTCTACCGACGCCGGCTCCCGCCGATCTCCCCGCGTCGGACGCTGTCGCAGGGGGCATCTTATCGGGGGACGGGGCCGAGGCCACCCCCGGAATCGTCGGGTCGGTGCCTGGCCCGGCCCATCCGCCTCATGCGGAGGACCCAGTCGCCGTAGTCGAGCGTCGCCCGGCGCATCTCGCCCGCGTCGGGGCGGCCCCGTCCGAAGGCGGTCTCGTCGCGCCACCGCCAGTAGCGTCCCCGTCGTCGGAAGCCGGTCCGGCTCAGGACCCAGAGAAGCCCGATCAGCCCCCGAAGCCCGTGCAGAGCGCGTGTCACGCCGAGGCCCCGGTGGTCTGGCGGAACCAGGCGCAGGTCTGATCGAGCCCCTCGTCGAGGGTGACGATGGGCTGGTAGCCGAGCAGGTCGCGGGCCAGGTCGATCGAGGCGAGGCTGTCGCGGACATCGCCTGTGCGTGGGTCGCGGTGCTCGGCGGGGGGCGCACCAGGCGCGAGACGCGACGCCATGCGTGCCGCGAGATCGTTGACGGTGCAGGACGAGCCCGTCCCGATGTTCACAGGCTCGCCGCGCAGCTCGGTCTCGGTGAACGCGGCGAGGCAGGTCGCCAGTACGGCGTTGGCGACGAACGTGAAGTCGCGGCTCTGAGCGCCGTCGCCGAAGATCATGGGCGGCTTGGCAGCGAGCAGGCGCGCTGCGAAGGCGGCAACGACCGCGGCATACGCCGAGTCGGCGCGCTGGCGTGGGCCGAACACGTTGAAATAGCGCAGGCAGACGGTGCTGAGCCCGTACGAGGCGGACCACGCGCGGCAGAGCTCCTCGGCAGCGAGCTTGCTGGCGGCATACGGGCTGAGCGGGTTCGTCGGGAACGATTCCTCGCACGGGGGCCGGTCGGGGTTGCCGTAGGCCGAGCTGGAGGCGGCGAGCACGACGCGCCGCGCGCCGTGACGCCGGGCGGCCTCGAGCACGCGCATCGTCCCGGTCGTGTTGACCGCGACCGCGCGCTCCGGCTCGTCGAGCGAGCGAGGCACAGAGCCCATCGCCGCGAGATGAACGACCGTCTCGGCCCCGTCCACCGCCTCGTCGATCGCGCGCTCGTCGAGGATCGACCCGTAGACGAACCGGAGGCGGTCGGCGTGCAGCTCGATATCGTCGGCGATCGGGTCGAGTGTGGCGTTGGACAGGTCGTCGATCGCGCGGACCGAAGCACCCGCGGCGACGAGCGTGTTGACCAGGTGCCCGCCTATGAACCCGGCGCCGCCCGTGACGCACACCGCCCGCCCCTCGACGAGGCCCCGGATCCTCTCGAATGACTCGGCTGGCAACTGCACCGAGCGGATGGTACGCCTCCCAAAAACAAACGAGCCCCGGGCGCTGGGCCCGGGGCTCGGAGGGATCGAGACGTGCCGGTTCAGCAGCCGGCGTTGAAGTTCAGGATCCAGGCGTTGAAGTCAGCCGGGGTGCAGAGCCCGTCACCGTTCTGGTCACACTCGGGGGCCTGGGTGTTGAAGGCAAGGATCCATGCGTTGAAGTCGGCGGGCGTTACAAGGCCGTCCCCGTTGGTGTCGGGCAGGCAGTCGCTGCTCACGGGCTCAACCGTCAGCGTGGCGGCGCTGCTGACCACGGTGCCGCAGCTGTTGGTCACGGCAACGGTGTAGCTGCCCGCATCGGCGAGCACGGTGCTGGCGATGCTGAAGGAGCTCTGGGTGGCGCCCGAGATCGGGGAGCCGTCCTTGCGCCACTGGAAGGAGCTCGCGTCGCTGGCTGCCACCGAGAAGCTGGCGGGGTCGCCCTCGGTCACGGTCTGCGACTGCGGCTGGGTATTGATGCTTGGCAGGGGCTGGACGGTCAGCAGGGCAGGGTTGCTCCGCACGGTGCCGCCAGTTCCCGAGACGTCGCAGACGTAGAACACGAAGGTGTCGGCCGGGGTGAGGTTGGGCAGGCTGAGCGTGCTGCTTGTCGCGCCCGGGATGTTGGTGAACGTGATGCCGTCGCCCTCGAGCCACTGGTAGGTGAGGCTCTCGCCCGTCGCGGTGACGGTGAAGACCGCGGTGTCGCCCTCGCACACGTTCTGGTTGGTGGGCTGCTGGGTGATCTCCGTGGGGTCCACGTTCGAGATGTCGTAGCCGATGGCGTCAAACATATCGAGATCGGCCTGCGAGAAGTAGCCGCGGCTGAAGAACGTCTGGCCGCCGCTGAAGGCCGGGTCCATGATGCCGATGTTGGCGCCCTGCTCGCGGAAGTGGCTGGACTGGAAGGGGCTGCCGTCGGACATGCGGTACTCGGCGCTGATGATGTCGCTGTTGGCGTTGTCGGTGTTGAACTGATCGACAGTCCGCGGGGTCGTCTGGAACTCCTGGAGGGTGTCCGGGTTGTAGTCGTTGCTGCCATCGAGACGCGTGAAGCGGAAGATGTCCAGGGTCTCGATGTCGTTGGTGCGGAAGTCTGTGCCAGACACGAAGCCGAGCGCGTGCCCGACCTCGTGGATCACGACATCGTTGAAGCTGAACGACCCTCCGGAGATGCCGTTGGATGGGTTGTAGTCCCAGTTGACGTTGGAGTTGATCACGATGTTGGAATCGGACCCGCTGAGCGAGCCGATGGTGGCCTTGAAGTTGGAGCGGGAGAAGAAGACGCGGTTCTCATTGGTGACCGCAGTCGAGCCCTCGTTGTAACGGACCGGGATGGTCGTGCCCGTAGGCAGGAAATCGAGCGTCGCGTCATCACCGTCGTTATCGGCCTGCAGCCCCGCGCGAGCGTTGGCCCAGGTGACGTTGACATAGCTCGTGCTTGCGCCACCCAGAATGCCAGGGCTGAGCGACTGGAACGAGAAGCTGATCACGCAGGTCGATGAGTCGGAGAACATCGACTCGACGGCCTGCTCGATCTCGACGAGCGCCGCGGTCGCGCCGCTCGGAATACTGCCAGAGACGTTGAAGATCACGTCGAACCCGCCGCGACCGAGGGTGGTGTTGACGACGGTGTAGGGCAGCTCGCCCGCCTGGGCCGCTGCAACGACGGTTTCGTGCTCTTCGATGAGTTCTGCCAGATCGGCTTCGGTCACACCCCAGGTGCTCGACTCATGGATGTAGCTCCAACGCGTCTCCGCGGGGAGCGTCATCACGTTGCCCGTGGCGTATTCCGTCGTGATCGCGTCACGATCGGGAATCGTGATTGACAGGGGTTCCGGATGGGCGCCGGCTTGACCGCAAGCCAAGGCCGCGCAGGCCAATAGAACACTCTTCTTCATCATCTTCTCCCGCTGCAAGAAGCCGACTCCGATCAAATCGGAGCAGATGCACCGTGTGAACGAGACCGGCGACACTGCACTGCCGGCGGACAGACTGGTACCCGTACGTCCGGGTTGAACGCGCGGTTGGAATCAATTCTCACTATGGCCTGACTTCAGGACGACTGCAACCCGTTTCCGCCAAGAACAGACCGGGCCTCACGCCCAATCAAAATCCTACTTTTTCGTCCGATTCTCTCAGCAGCCCGCGTTGAAGTTCAGGATCCAGGCGTTGAAGTCGCCAGGCGTGCAGAGCCCGTCACCGTTCTGGTCGCACTCGGGGGCCTGGGTGTTGAAGGCGAGGATCCACGCGTTGAAGTCGGCGGGTGTCACGAGGCCGTCCCCGTTGGTGTCGGCGAGGCAGGGGACACCCGTGGTGAGCTCGACGACGGTGGTCGCGCCCGCGCCGGTCGCGAGCTGGCCCGAGACGAGCGCGGTCCCGAGGGCGCCGTCGATGGTCGCGGTCGTGCTCACGCCGTTGACGGTGACATCCGCAACGGGCTCGCCCGGGGTGAAGCGGAGCGTGGTCTCGAAGGGCACGGCCGCGCCGGTGCGGTTCGTAAAGGTGTGCCGCTCGCCGTCGCCCACGCGATCGACGAGCACGTCGATGCGGTTTGCGCGCAGCGCGAGGTTGCCGTACTCCATGAAGGGCCAGTCGCTGGGCAGCTTGGGCTTGATGCGGAGCGTGCCATCGGCATCGGGCTCGAATCCCAGGAAGAGCATGATCGCGTCAACGAAGAACGACATGCTCTCCCACGCGTTGGGGTAGGCGGTCTGAAGGCGGTAGTCGGTCTGGCCCGGGTACTTGAGGGTGTTGTTGCTGGCGATCTGCTCGGCGCCGAAGCCCATCGGGCCTCGCTCGGGCAGGAGCAGGTCGATGCGGAGCTTGTGGTTGTCGATGTCGCCCGTGCCCGGGGTAACGTCCTGTCGCAGGGCGTAGTACGCGCCGTACCACATCGTGGTCAGGAACCACGGGCTGCCGTTGGGGTTGGGCACGAGGGCTGGGTTGTTCCAGTAGCTGTCGCCCCAGTAGCGGTTGATGAGCCCGTCCCACTCGCCGCCGAAGTTGACCAGCGGCTGGTTGTTGCCGAATGCGTCGTTGGCGACACCGTTGATGCGGTCCATGATGAGCTCGACGCGCGGGTGACCCGCGGGGTAGATCTCGAAGGGGTAGGTGATGCCGAGCTGGCTGATGTCGGTGTTCTCGCCGTTCCAGGCGAGGCGGGCGTCGAGCCCGCCCCGGATGGCGTTGGCGCGCGCGGTGAACAGGTCGATGTCGGCCTGGTAGTTGTTGGGCTGCGGGGCATTGGGTGAGTCGCGGAGGATGGTCGCGATCGCTGCCGCGTCCTCGAGGCCCCGGATCACCGAGGCGTTCGAGTAGTTGAAGACGTCGAACGAGTCCTCCCAGAGGTTCATCGAGAAGACCAGATCGACCGACTCCTCGTAGCGCAGGCGGTTGTCGATCGTGCTGTCCTGGCTGCTGGCCAGGGCGGCCTCGAAGACCTCGTCGTAGTGGTCGAACAGGAACTGCTCGTCGCCCGTGACGTCGTAGATGTACTTCACGCCCCAGGGGAAGCAGCTCGTCTCGTCGACCTGGGGCGTCGCCCAGATCGTGAACCCGTTGGTCGTGTACTTCTGCTTCCAGAAGCCCTTGCGCCCCCAGCCCTCAACATCTCGGAAGGCGATGTCGCGCAGGAACTCGTAGATGCGTTCGGCGTCATCGGTGTGCCCGGCGCGGGCGAGGGTGATCGCGGCCCAGGCGGCATCGCGCGGCCAGACGTAGGGGTACGCGCCGTTGTGCATGCCCGCGATGATGCCGCCGTTGGCGCCGTCGAGGTGCAGCGCGGTGCCCAGCAGGCCCCGTTTGAAGAGCTCGTCGTAGACCGGATCGGGCGAATCGAAGCTCACGCCCTTGTCGAGCCATGCCTGCCAGTCGGCCTGCGTCTGGCTGATGAGCCCGTTGAGGGACGTGCCCGAGAAGAGCTGATCGAGCACCGGCGCCTGCTGGGCGTCGTAGGTGCCGGTCGCGTTCGCGAAGTCGTCGAACCCGCCCACGATGTAGAGCCCGAACGACGCCGAGCCGCCCGCGGGCACGGTGATCTTGTCGCCAATCCAGCCCAGACCCTGATCCGAGCTGGTGTTCGCCCACGAGCCTCGGGCGGGCCCGCCGTTGACCTTCATCGCGGCGGCCAGGTAGACCGACGTGTTCTTCTCGTAGTCGAAGAACGTCGTGGGGTTGTACTCGCCCGCGGCGTTGGTCGAGCGGAAGGTGTTGTCGAAGGCGACCATCGCGCCGCGTGAGGAGTCGTAGAACGTGCCGTCGAATTGGTCGCCGCCGTTGAGGGCCCAGTCGGCGAAGAAGTACACGTTCAGCTCGACGCTGGTCGGGCCCGGGTTGCTGATGGTGACGCGCTTGAGGTGCAGGCCTCGGTTCTCCTGACCGCCCGAGGTGGTCGGGAAGGCGATGCCCCTGGGAGCAAAGTCGATCTGGGTGACCTCGAGGCCGCTGGCATCACCCACGAGCGTCTGGCTGGTGCGGATGACGTTGGTATCGCCCTCCCATGTCTGATCGACCTCGATGAAGTCGGTCCCGTTCGCGTTGGTGAGCCAGTACGTCGTGCCCTGCCCGGTCGTCGGGTCGGTGGGCCTGATGCCCAGGAAGGCCTGGTTCAGATGCATCTGCCCTCGCTCGTCGGGGCTGAGGAAGAGCGGGAACTGGTCGAGGCCGCCGTCGGAGTAGCCCTCGTTCTTGGTCGAGACGCCCTGCACCGCGCCGGCCGAAGGGTAGTAGATGTCGTAGAGCGACCCGTTCTGGTCGAGCATGGTGTTGATGTAGTTGTTGCCTGCGACCGCCTCCTCCTTCCAGAAGTGCAGCGGCGGGTAGCCCTCACCCGGGCTCGCGGTGCCCGCGCCCGAGCCGGGCCAGGCGAGAAGCGTGTCGTAGCCGAAGGTGTTGTCGCCGTCCGAGGCGTCAACGGCGAAGACCTCCGACCCGCCCGGTCCGTAGGCCGACACGAGATAGCGAACCTGCGTGCCGAAGACGCGGGTGTCGACGGGCAGCTCGGCGCGCCACCAGTCGTCGTTGCCCGAACCGCCCGGCTCGTTCCGCACGAACGCGATCTGCCCGGCGGCGCTCGTGAGCGCCTGCGTGCTCGGGTTCGCGGGCGCACCCTGGAAGCCCGAGGGCTGGGTGCCGTCGGTCGTGTAGTAGACCGCAACGGCGTCGTACGAGAACGACGGACCGACCTTGATCCAGACCGCGGTTGTCTCGCTCTCGCGAGGTGCTGCGGGGGCGCGCTGCGTCACGCCCGCGGGTTCGCCGAACACGCCGTCGGTCGGGCTGTGCGCCACGAGCGAGGGCTGAGCGAGCGCGGGCGATGCCGCGACGACGACAAGGGCACACACGAGGCGCACAGGGCTAAGCACCATCGACGATCTCCGTTGTTGTTCTCGGCCGCCCCGCTGCACGAGCGGCGGCCCTCCTCCTGAACCGGATCCCCTTCGACCCGTTCGAAACAATGTTAGCAATCCGGTTACACGGATTCGAGGGTGTTGTTCGAGGACTGACGGGTCCTTAGCACCCCACATTGAAGTTCGCGATCCAGGCGTTGAAGTCGGCGGGCGTGCACAGACCGTCGGCATTCTGGTCGCAGGCCGGGGCCTGGGTGTTGAAGGCGATGATCCAGGCGTTGAAGTCTGCCGGGGTCAGCGCGCCGTCGGCGTTGGTGTCGGCTGGACAGCCGACCGGGGTCGCCGTGAGCACGAAGTCGTCGAACATCATGAGCGGGAGGCCGTCGCTGCCGACAAAGCTGATGGCGAGAAAGGCGTCCGTCAGTTGGGGCGGCAGGATCTCGGGTGTCGTTGCAACCAACTCGTAGGCGAGCATCTGGCCTTCGGTCGACTGTGGCGCGTACAGGCCCGCCGTGAACCCGATCGTGCGATCGGTCGGCCCGAGGAAGTACACAGGCGTCTCGAGATCGGGTGCGCCGAGCAGGGCGACGTAGACGCCGTTCTCCGTAAACCCGCGCGCGAACCCGGCCCGGAACGTGAGCCTGTAGGTCGTGTCGGGCTCCACACGAACAGGCAGCGTCTGCTGCATCGGCGCAACCATGAGGGCGGCGACGTGTGTGCCGACAACACCATCGATCGACGCGAACCCTTCGGGCGGCGGGTTCATCACGCCCGCGTAGATCAGCGTGTCGGTATCACCAGGCGCGGGCAGATACGTCCGCCAACCCGCGACCTCGACAGGTGCGTCGTAGCTCGGGACGCCGTACAGGCTGTTGCGCGTCCCGACGGGAACGCCAACACCCCCGCTGCCGTTGGTCACCTCATCTTCCATCAGTACACGCGAGACCTGCTCGAAACCCGGGTTCACGATGGGAAGCTGTTGCTGAGCCGCGATCGCGCCGGACGCACAGACGGGGAACACAGCAGCGCTGAGACGCATGAGAATCCCTCCGGGTGATTCCACGAGGCTAGCCGGTCGACACGATCCAACACAAGCGCGATGCCGACACTACGGACAGCCCGCGTTGAAGTTGGCGATCCAGGCGTTGAAGTCCTGCGGCGAGCACAAACCGTCACCGTTCTGGTCGCAGGCGGGCGCCTGATTGTTGAAGGCCAGCACCCAGGCGTTGAAATCCTGAGGCGACACGGTGCCGTCGTGGTTGGTGTCGGCGCGGCACAGCGGCACGAGCGCGACGTCCTGAATTGCGCTCGGCGTCGATCCGGACACGGTGACCGTCGCCTCGGCGGGTTCGAATCCGTCGGCTGAGATGCTGAGCATGTAGGTTCCTGCGGGCGGATGCGCGTGATAAAGACCGTGGCGCGGTGCCGAGCGGTGGCGCTCGCCGTTGCTGAAGGGGACCGCGAGCAACTCGATCTCGGCCTCGACGGATGCACCGTTCCAGGCGCTGGTGATCCGCCCGCTGATCGCGCTCGGGCGGTCGATCAACTCGACGACGGCGTTCCAGATCGTGTCCGCCTCGGAGTCGGCACTGGCGAACGAAGGATGGAAGCTCGTGCCGATCTCCCAGAGAAAGGAGAGCGCGCCGTTCTGGTGGGTGTGCATGTGGATGTCGCCGCCCAGACAGCAGGACGAGCCGGTTTCGCCGAAGTAGCCCGAGAGTGCGCTCAGGTCGCTCGCGATGGACTCGTAGTGCGGATCCCAAGGGTGGGCCCAGCAGCCGTAGCCGTAGCGCACCTCGCTCGCGTAGCTGTGGATGTCGCCCACGCGTGCGAAGCGGCGGTCCTCGGCGAAGGCGAGCATGGTCTGGGTCTCGGGCTCGGAGGCGGCGCTGGGGCCCTCGTAGGTCTGCCCGCTGGTGTTCTGGCTGCCGCCGCAGACACCCCAGCCGACGGGGTAGTTCCGGTTCAGGTCGACGCCTCGCGTGCCGTCGCCGTTGTCGCGCCGGTTCTTGCGCCAGAAATCATCGACGTTGTAGACGTGCTCGTAACCGTCGGGGTTCCAGACGGGCGCGATCCAGATCTCGTGATCGTCGACCGCATCGGTGACGCGTTGGTCGACGCCGTAGCCGTCGACCAGATTGTCGATCGCGCGGAGCGCAACGATGGGCGTTCCGATCTCGCGCGAGTGGTGGGCGCTGACGATGAGCACCGCGGGCTCAGCCTCGTCGGTGGACACGTTGTCGCTGATGCGCACCGCGTGGATGTGCCTGCCCTCGTGCGTGGGCGGCGTGCCGTAGCGCGCGGTAAGGTCCACGACCTGGCAGATCGACGGGTTGCGGGCGGCGGCGGCGTTCATCTGCGCGAGGATGCCCGCGAGATCGGCGTAGCCCGAGGGGATGCCCTCCTGACCGCCGTTGAGCGCATCGAGCCGATCACGGAGCGGACGCCCCTCGCGGACGAGACGCACGCCGAAGCCCTGCTCCTCGAGCCAGGCCTGCTCCTGCGCGGCGACGATCAGCTCGAGCCCACCGCCGTCCTCGTCGGAGTAGGTGTGCCCGTGTTCGACATCGATGCCCGCGTCGTGCAGGGCACGCGACACGACCGCGGGGCGATCTGTCTCAATCCGGACCATGCGCAGAGGCTCCTGGGCAGCTACAGGCATAGCCGCGACGGGCAAGAGCAGCAGCGCGATCGATCGCATGTGAGGTCTCCGGGGTAGTGCCCCCGAGCCTACATGAAATCGACCTCTATGTACAGTGTTTGGGCTTCGATCACGGGCAGCCGGTGTTGAAGTTCACGATCCAGGCATTGAAGTCCGCTGGCGTGCAGAGCCCGTCGGCGTTCTGGTCGCACGCGCGGCTCTGCGAGTTGAACGCGACGATCCACGCGTTGAAGTCTGCCGGCGTGGCCGAGCCGTCGCCGTTGACATCGGCGAAGCACGTCTCCGGAATCTCGATCGAAAGCACCGCCGCTGAGGCAGCTCCGGGCGGGACGGGATCGAACCGCGCGTCTGCGACGAGCAGGTTTGGCTCGACAAACCAGAACCTGGGTTGATTGTCGAGCGTCCGTTCCCCGATCCCGAGCGGGTCGTTCACGATCGGGATCGCGAAGTCTCTGCGAGCGAGAAGCGTTTCCACACCATTGAAGCCGTCGTAGTGGAACTGCCAGCCGTTGTCGAAGGTGAAGTCGCCGTCGGGCAGGAACTCCCTGTTCACGGTGACATCCAGCAGGTTGCCGTATGTCGATCCGGGTACACCCGGGATGGCATCGTCCTCGCGAACCGCGAGCGAGCCTCCGTCGGGGCGGAAGATCCAGATGCCCGCGTTGTCCGCCGCGGTGACCCCGCCGACACCCTCGGCCATCCGTGCCGCGACGGCGAACACACCGTCCTCGATCTCGGCGACGGATCGGAACTCCGAGAACACGCCGCCGGGCACACCGGGCGCCGGGTCGCCCTCGCGCACGAGCACCGAGAACTGCGCCCCGTCCAGTACGCAGACCGCTTCGTCGTTGGCCGACGTCACGCCCGCGGGTCCGATCTCGAGGCGAACACCGTTGAACACGAACTTGCCGGATGGAGTCTTGAAGGGGAGTGCGACCGAGCGATACTCCGCGCCGGGGATCGGCGGGAACGCCTCACCAGGCCCGTTGAAGAGCTCGAATCCGGTTGCCGGCGAGTAGAGGTACCACCTGAAATCCCGAACGTCCGGATTCGGCGCGAAGGTGTCCAGACGCATGCCCTCCACCGTCGGCAGGACACCGACGAAGACGCGACCACCGTTCTGCGGCCCGAGCGCAACCCGGTCGACCGTCTCAGCGCCCAGGTCCGGGAGCGAGTCCTCGGACGCAACGATCAGATGGGGCCCCGTGTCGTCCGCGAACCACACGCCCTCATTGGTGAAGTCGTTGGTGGCTTCCAGCAGGCCCCGGTAGAACACACCCGCGTCGTTCTCCGCGAGCATCGGGAAGACACGGTTGAACTGTGCGGTCCCGTCGTAGTCCGTGTAGGGAACGCCGGCGAGCGGGTACGGATCGAAGAACACTTCGTTACCAGGCGGTGACCACTCAGAGAGCTGATACGTGATGCCAGGCATGGGCGAGCCGAACCGCACGACCGCGATGCCCTCCGAGTTCGCGATGGCTTCCGCGCCGGTGTCCGAGTTCACCAAGGGATCTCGGTCACGCACGACGAACGCCGGACCGACCCCGCCTCCAAACGCGTAGTACGCGTTCCGGTTGGTGCTGGTCACACCCGGGCCCTCAAGGGACATCCGGATCAAGGCGAACTCACCGTTGGTCGGGCCGACTTCGAAATTGAACGGCGTGACACCCGCGGGAACGCCGGCAACGGCATCACCCGCCTGGACCACCATCGTCGCTGGCACCTGCCCGGTCGCCGGCAGCGCGAACGGAAACGATACAGCGGCAAGCGCCGCACGGCACGCGTTGGTGTTCTTCATGACATGAGAATACATGAGCGCCGGTGCCAACTCAATGCATTTCGTTCCGGTCAATGTTGAGCAAAGCGGGAAGCTATTGATTCAGCTCCGAAAGCCCAATTCGGAGCTGTCAATCCGACGTAGGCCCCAGCCCGCTCGCGCGTTCAGGGGCAGCCTGCGTTGAAGTTCAGGATCCACGCGCTGAAGTCGGCAGGCGTGCAGAGCCCATCGCTGTTCTGATCGCACTCGGGTGCCTGGTTGTTGAAGGCCATGATCCAGGCACTGAAGTCAGCTGGGGTCAGCAAGCCGTCGCCGTTGGTGTCACCCAGGCAGCATGATCTCGCATCCAGTACGACGACATTGCTTGCTACCTGCCCCAGGGTGTTGGTCACTCGGCACTCGTAGACTCCATCGAGCGAGCTGTCTGGAACAAGGAACTCGAGCGTTGCCGTCGCGGTCCCCGCGAACACGCCATCATCCATCAACGGTGCACCATCCCGGAACCAAGCGAACGCGAATGGCGCATCACCGCCCGCGGTGGCATCGAGTACGACCGATTCTCCGAAGCAGCCCTCGAGCGAAGCCGGCGTTACATTGACCGATGGATCTCCGACGCCGAATTGAACGTTGTCGAGAAAGGTCATTTCTCCGCCAGCGCGATACTCAGCCCGAACCTGGACCCAGGAAACAGCAGAGAGAATGCTCTCGAATGCTTCGCTGCTGATTTCAGTCCCATCCGGATCCGTCCATGCCGGCGAGGCGACGAGTGGAACCAAGTGAGTACGCCAAGCGTCGCCAACGACTGGGAGCTTTCTGAGATCGAACCGCGCGACATTCGTGCCGCTGCCGATCACGAGAAAGTCCTCAGCGCCCTGCGCCGCGTCCGGATCGTCGAGACCCGCACTCGACCTCACATCCAGCCGCACCGTCTTGCCGATCAGGTCGCTACGGTCGCCCAAGTACTTTGGCGGAGCCATCAGACTGAAGCGAACCTGGGAGTTGAGAAGGAGATCTTCGCAACGAAGCCCAGCATCACCATTTCCGAATGACGAACCCCACTGCAGATCACCGTCCCGGCGGGCCGACCAGCCGGCCGGTCCTGCTTCGAAATCATCAGTCGGTGTCCCCGTGATTGGCAGGAAGACAGCGACGCTGTCGAGGTCATTCGTCTCTGGTCCGCTTCGGAACTCCGCTCGGATCAGAAGTGCCGTCACATCGGACAGTACCGCTTGAATCTGCGCCGCCGTGGCGAACGGGCTGGGGTTGTTGGCGCACGACGTTGTCCCGGCGACAGAGACTCGCCATACACCCTCGACAAGCGGCGCGTACACCCGTCCCCAGCGCCCAACCGCTTTGGGAGTGGCCGCCCAGATCGTCATCCCGGCTCCCTGGATATAGATGTCATCGATGTCGTTGGCCGACCCTTCGTTCGAGGTCCGCCACGACCAGCCGATCACACCGCCGTACGCCGCTGAGAGGTCGCCGTGGTATGTGGACGGTGCCCGAAAGAGCGATGTCCTGTTCTCAGCCGGTTCAAAGTGGCGCATATGACCACCGGGATCGCCATTGGCAGGCTCGAAGCTGGACTGGCTCAGTCTTCCGGATCCCGGCATGCCGCAGCGGTTCGAGCCGACGATGCTGATGACCGTCCAGCCCTCCAGGTCAGAGTCAAAGTTGGTCTCGACCAGCGTTGGCTGTCCGAAGCACGCCGCCGCGCACGTTCCAAGCCACACGAACAATGCGAACTGACCCGATCGATTCACCATGACAGCTCTCCCGCGTGCCTGCTCCAACGAGGCTGCGAGAGCGTACCGTCTTTGAACAGTCTGGTACCCGGAAGCTATGTCAGAAGTTAAGCAAACTCATACTTGAGTTCACATGGGTGCCTGACGACCATTATCCCTCAGGCTTCCACCCGCTCTTGAACTCGTTGAGCGCCTTCTCAAGGCTCGAAGTTAGGTCGTCGTCGAGCGCCTTCTTCGAGGCCAGTTCGTCGCGGACGGGTTTGCCCACGGTCTGGAAGTACTTGAGCATGTCGGCCTCGAACTGCGGCACGTCCTTGATCTCAACCTGATCGAGGAAGCCCTTGGTGCCCGCGTAGATCGAGATGACCTGGTCGACGACTTCCTGAGGCACGTACTGCGGCTGCTTCAGCAGCTCGACCATGCGGGCGCCGCGGTCGAGCTGGGCCTGGGTGGCCTTGTCGAGCTCGGTGCCGAGCTGGGCGAATGCCTCGAGCTCGCGGTAGGCGGCGAGGTCGAGCCGAAGCGAACCCGCGATCTTCTTCATCGCCTTGATCTGCGCGTTGCCGCCCACGCGGCTCACCGAGATACCGACGTTGATGGCCGGACGCACACCCGAGAAGAAGAGCTCGGGCTCGAGGTAGATCTGGCCGTCGGTGATCGAGATCACGTTGGTCGGGATGTACGCCGAGACGTCGCCCTCCTGCGTCTCGATGACGGGCAGGGCGGTCAGCGAGCCGCCGCCGTTGTCGTCGCTGAGCTTGGTCGCGCGCTCGAGCAGACGGCTGTGCAGGTAGAACACGTCACCCGGGTACGCCTCACGCCCGGGCGGGCGGCGGAGCAGCAGCGACAGCTGGCGGTACGCGACCGCCTGCTTGCTCAGGTCGTCGTAGACGAGCAGGGCGTGCTTGGGCATGGGCTTGCCGTCGGCCATCGTGCCCTGGCCGCCCTTGCCCGACCACATGAAGTACTCGCCCATCGCGCAGCCCGAGTAGGGCGCGACGTACTGCATCGGGGCGGGGTCGGAGCTGGCGGCGTTGACGACGATGGTGTAGTCCATCGCGCCGTTCTCCTTCAGCGTCTCGACGACACCCGCGACGGTCGATTCCTTCTGGCCCACCGCGACGTAGATGCAGACCACCGCTTCCTCGGTGCCCCAGTACTGCTTCTGGTTGATGATCGTGTCGACAGCGACCGCGGTCTTGCCGGTCTTGCGGTCACCGATGATCAGCTCGCGCTGGCCTCGCCCGATCGGGATCATCGCGTCGATCGCCTTGATGCCCGTCTGGAGAGGCTCGGTCACGGGCTGCCGCTCGGCGATGCCCGGGGCGATGATGTCGACCTTGCGCGTCTCGGTGGCGTTGAGCGCGGGGCCCGCGTCGAGCGGCTTACCCAGGGGGTCGACCACGCGCCCGAGCATCTGCTCACCGACGGGCACCTCGAGCAGGCGGCTCGTGCTCTTGACCAGGTCGCCTTCCTTCACCGCGAGGTAGTCGCCGTAGATGACCGCGCCGACGGTGTCGGTCTCCAGGTTCATCACCTGGCCCATGACCGAGCCCTCGGAGGTCTCGAACTCGACGAGCTCGCCAGCCATGGCGTTGGACAGGCCGTAGACACGAGCGATGCCGTCGCCGACCTCCACGACGCGTCCGACCTCGGACACCTCGAGATCAGCGGAGTACTGCTCGATTTCCTGCTTGATGATGCTGGCAATCTCGTCGGTCTTGATCTTCACGATCGGGCTCCGTTCGGATAGCGGAAGGCCCGCCCGTGGATCGGCGCCACCGGCGATCCGGGCGGGTGAGAAAGGTAGGACCGAAACCCGCCCGTGGCGAGCGGGCAGAGCCTCTCAACCGGATCGGGTGGATCGCGTGCACACCCTATCTGATGGGCGCGGCGGTCGTCTTTGGTACAGGCGCTGGCTCATGTAACACGCGCATCCGTCGATAGCCACTCTCGGAGGAGTTGAAGCCAGTTGAATCAGCCAGGCGTGCACAGCTCGAAGCCGCGGGAGCGGGATGCGATCCGTCCGATCTGGGGCGGGTTCGTTCGCACTGGGCCCAAGGGGGCGCAACGGGTCCTCCAGACCGGCACCCCGGGGCTCCTGGCGCTGCCCGCTCCGAAGGCGGAAGCCGAGCCTGAGCCGACGCGTGTGGGGTCGATGCACGCCGGACCGCCTCACGCACCGCAGACCGGCACGATCACGCTCCGTCTGAACTCACGCGCCGCGGCGACCTTCGCGGGATTCGCGGGCGTCGGCGCGTTCGTGCTGATCGTGTTCCTCGGGAGCACGGTGGGGCTGCGACCCGCCGCCGCGTCGGGCGATGACCGCGCGGCGCACCCGCAGGAAGTACAGCCTGCTCTCGACCAAGACGTGACCTGGTCCGGTGGGCCTGCACAGACCTCGCTCTCGGTAGGCGAGTACGGCGAGCAGGTCGCCATCGCGACCCTGACCTCGAGCATGCACGAGGTGAGCAACACCTCGGTGACGTTCTACGCCGATCCGGAACGGTCGGGCAATGCGCTGCAGCAGTTCGCGGAGGTCTTCGGCGAGGCGATCGCCACAGGCCGCAACCCGCTGCGCACGGCCCGGGGAGACAAACCGTGAACCCCACGAGTGACCCGAACCGCATCGCTGTGCTCTATGTTGATGACTTCGAGCCCGAGCGCCTTCTGCTCACGCACCGGCTGCGCGAGACGAGCATCGGGCTGACCGCGGTGTCGAGCGTCGACGAAGCGATCGACCTGCTGAACCGCCGGCGCTTCGACGTGGTCATCACGGACCTGCACCTCTCGGGTGCGCGCTCGGGGGAAGACCTGCTCCGTGTGATCGCGGGCGGGGATCTGCACCAGGGCCCGGTGGTCGTGCTGACCGGGGAATCGGACGTGTCAAGGCTGATGCCGCTGCTTGCGCTCGGGGCGTCGGCGGTGCTGAGCAAGCCGATCGACGCCGGGGCGCTTCCCGAAATCGTTGCGGCGTTGGTGGCGGGTCGCTCGATCGACGAGGCCGGCGCGTTCGACGTCGGGCACCTGTTCCGCGCCCTGCCCGGGTGCCTCGAAGACCTGACCAGGGCGGTCGAGCGGCGCGACAGCGAGACCGCGGCAAGGGTCTGCCGCGATCTGGCGAGCACCGCCTCGGGCTACGGGCTCACGGCGATCAGCCGGCAGGCCGAGCAGGCGGTGGGCCTGATCTGCGCAGGCATGACCACGCCCGCGACGGGCGAGGCGATCGACCGCGTCATCGGCGCGGTGCGGAACGTGCTTGAGGCAGCGTGACCACGCTCAGTTGCACGCCCGGTTGCGGTTCAGGATCCAGGCGCTGAAGTCTGCGGGATCGACGAGGCCGTCAAGATTCTGGTCTGCCGCTAGATCGCCCTGCTTGTAGGCGGAGATCCACAACGCGAGGTCGTCGGCATCCCGATCACCATCGCCATCGAGATCAGCGGGATCATCGACGCGGAGCCCGAGTTCGGGCATGAGCCGGACACCGCCGCGATCGGTCTGAGCGGTGATGACCAGGGCTTGCGTTCCTTGCGCACCCGTGCCAAGCAGCTCGACCTCGAAGATGCCGGGACCGGTGGGGACGATGCCACCAACCTCGAGGATCGCGTCCCCACCGGGTGCGGGCTCGACCGAGAGCCCGGTCGCGGCGGCGGGGTTGCCCGCACGATCCAGCAGGCGCACCCGCAGTGTGGTCGAGCAGGCGTCGATCGACGACACGAACGGCCCGTCGGCCAACGCGTCCGAACGCACCGCATCGGGCAGTCCCACCAGCTCATCGGCCCAGGCGTCGAACAGCCCCTCGAGCTGGTCGACCGGGTCAGGATCGGCACGGTCGCTGAACGCGATGTTGAATTCCATGAAGAAGTCGCCGTCGCCGCAGCCCTGAAAGAGCGGCAGCGAGCCATCGACGTTGTCGATGAAGCGCACCGACTGCCCAGTGAGCCCGACGATCGCCAGGTCCTGGTCGCCGTCACCGTCGAGATCGCGAGGCAGCGTTCGCACGGGCTGCTGGAAGATCCGCAGCGACTCGTCGTACACAACGGGCCCGCCCGGGAACAGCGGCTCGAGCACCGCCGACCCCGACAGCCCGGTCACGAATACGCGGGGCCCGTCGCCAAGGTCCACGCGCGAGATGTCGCGCACCGGGCTGGGCATCGGGATCAGGGCCTCCGGCGCACCGGTCGAGGCGTCGAACCACTCGAGCTGGTCCGTGCTGAGCCCTGCGACGACGACCTCGGTCGCGCCGTCGTGATCGATGTCGGCGAGCGTTACGATAGAAGGATTCGCCACAGACAACGCTCTTGGCGGGTCGGCAACCAGCACGCGCGCGGAAGGCTGGCGGATCACGCGGGCGGTCGCGTCGCCGCGGCAGACCACGGCGATGTCGAGCAGACCGTCGCCGTCGATGTCGCCCACGTCCGCCTCGTCGGGCGTGTCGCCCACCGCGATCGGCGCAGCGGGCACGAGCACGCCCGCGTCGTTCCACAGCACCACGATCTCACCGCCGCGCCGGTCCACGACCACCGCGTCGTTCAGACCGTCGTTGTCGAGATCGGCGATCACCGCGTCGTGCCCGGTGTCGAGCAGACGCACCACCTCCGCGAACCCATCGGCTCGGTCCGGGTCTGCCGCGAGGAGCCACGTCGCGCGGTCGTCGGGCGCGCAGGCGATCACATCCGCCAGCCCGTCCCCCGTCACGTCCCCGGTCGCGATCTCGTCGAAGATCCGGCCGGGTTCCACGAACTCGACCTCGCCCAGCACGGGCGGCGACGACAGCCGGTCGGGCCGGACCACCGCGAGCCGAGCGACCCGGTTCCCCTGGAAGCTCACGATGAAGCGCTCGTCGTCGAGCGGCTCGATGTCTCGCGGCGGACTGCCCAGCCTGTAGATCGGCGCGCAGCCCTCGCGGTCGCCGTCGCGGGCGACGAGCATGTACGCGATGTCGCTCGACTTCTGCCCATCAGGAGTCTGATCGATGCAGCCGTCGGGGTCGGCGCCGGAGCACGAGCACCGCCCGTCGCCCCCCGCGTCGCGCGCGGCCTGCATGCCCGCGAGCAGCTTGTCGGGCAGGTCGCCCGGCGCTGTCCGCACCGCGTCGACCGCGTCGTCGACCACGCCCGGGCCCCAGAGCACGTTGCCCTGGATCGCGTAGAGCACGTCGCCCCCGGTGATCCCCGCGCCCGCGATCACGCCGGTCTCGCCGCCCGCCCAGGCGCCGGCGCCGGTACCCGAGAACGTCGCGGCTCTGCCGAGCGTATCGACAAGCCCGTACTGCCTCGTCTGGTGCCCGCCGTCGAAGACGCTGAGCTCATCGAGGATGGCCTGGGGCGCGATCCCCTCAAGCAGGCGGTCTCTGATGAGGGAGCGGTTGATGCCGTTGACATCGACGAACGACTGCGCGGTCGCCGCGCCGACGCCCGGGATCAGCACCGGGGTGTTGGCCTGCAGGTCGAACCCCGTCAGGCAGGTCGCCGAACCGATCGCGATCTCGCCGGTCGAGAGATCCATAAGCAGGATCGACCACGTCGCCGAGGCCTGCGATGCGACGGACACGCAGATACCCGCGCCCAACACGCTCAACCGATTGCCCATGGACCGGCTCCCTCCAGGCGAACGCCCATGATCCCGCAGGACACCCGCCAACGCAAGGGTTCGCTCGCGCACACGAAGCGGACGCACAACGGTCGAGACCGCCGCACGCCCGCCGAGAGTGGTTCTCAGACCTCGTCGGTCAGTACTTGAGCTGCAGCAGCGCCGTCCACCGCGTGTGGAAGATGTCCGCGTCCGGGTTGGTCAGCGCGAAGCCGTAGTTCACACCCAGCTCAACGTTTGGAGTGAACTGGATCGCGGCACCCGCGTCGGCCCAGATCACGGTCGAGCCGGACACGAACTGCGAGCCGAGGTTCGCGTAGTCGACGCCGCCGACCGAGAGCGCCGGGCCCTCGCCGTCGCTCAGGTAGTGCAGACCATGGATGCCCACCACGGGCGCGACCCCATCGACGACCTCGTAGGCCGCCTGGCCCGACCACTGCAGCACGTGGTTGCCGCGGTCCTCGTCGAGCGGGGCGCGCCACGTGACGTTGCCCATGACCTGCAAATCATCGAAGCCCTTGGCCGCGGAGACAAACGGGCTCAGCTCCTGCGTGTTGCCCTGCAGGATCTGGTCCTTGCCGCTCTCGAACATGTAACGCAGGCCCGCGGTGATGACCGCGTCCTGCTCGACATCCTCGAACAGCACGTACTTCAGCCCGGCCGCGAGGTCGTTCCATCCCTCGGCGTCGGGGAACGCGCCCGAGTTGAAGAACGAGTACCCGTCCTTGGTCGCGATGAAGCCGAGCTTCTCGGTGATCGCGAGACGGGCCTGCACGGCGTACACGATGAGCTCGCCTCCGGCGATCTGCGAGCCCTCGGGGAACGTGTGGTAGATGAAGATGGGAGTGACACGCGTGTCATTGATGGGCGACTCGAAGTAGATCGGGTTGCCGATGGGCATAAAGAAGTGCTCGAAACCGACCTGCCCCGTGAGGAAGCCCGGCTCGCGTTCGCCCCCCTCGGGGTTGGTCACGCTCTCATCGGTCAGCAGGAAGCCACCCCGGTCGGTGGTGGCGGCAGGCGCATCGACCGATGCAGCATCGGTCTCCGCCGTGTCGGGCTGGCCGAGAGCCGAGCCGGCAGCGACGAGAAGCAGGCCGGCGAGTCGTGGATCGAGTTTCATCGTGGTCTCCTTCCGGGCAGACAGGAAAATTGCTGTTCTGCCGGAAGCATATCCATGCCAGACAATTCAGGCCATATGTCTATGACTTTCTCGCGAACATCCGGCTACCGAGGTGGCCTCGCCCGTTGCAGGGGCGGCACTAGGCTTGAGCCTTGCCCTCGTAGCTCAGCTGGATAGAGCGGCGGTTTCCTAAACCGCAGGTCGCAGGTTCGAGCCCTGCCGGGGGTGCTTCAGGCATGTCACGTCACGATTCAGGCTTCCTGGCGCAGAGCACTTGAAGCCCGTCGCCCCGCTCGGCAAGTCGCAGTCCGGTTCGGGGATGTCATGCACGACGGCGCACAGCCGCTCTGACTCGGCCCGTTGCGCCTTCCGGATCTGCCGCAGCGGTTAGCCTGTCGCCGCAGGTGGATCAATGCCCGGGCGGTCATCCGACGGACGCGGACACGACGGGCACAGCCCAGACGAGGTGCGGCATGGAAGAGAAATTCGCGCTCTACTACCCGTTCATCCATATGCGCGATGTCAACTGGCTCAAGAGTGCGCTGCTCACATTCGGGCAGGTGCGCCGCATGGTGCCGGCTGACTTCGCGCTCAGTGATGAGTCGTTTGTGAGCAAGCTACGCGCGCACAAGACTTGGAACGGTGAGCCGTTGATCGACGAGGAGCCGCTTCATACGGCTGTGGTGAACGGCGCTCACCTTCGACTGGTTGAGCGACTGCAGAACGATTCGGGAGCAATAGAGCGATTCTCCCGCGAGAAGGCTGAGATCGTCGCTTCGCCGTATGCCTTCCGGATACACCGAGCCAAGGCGACCGACGAGCTTCTCGGTTTCCTGTCGAAGCATCATCTGGCGTGGCCAGCAGACGAAGCCTCTGACTGGATCGCGGTTCACCCGCGGCTTGGTGAAGCGATCATGTCCGTAACGGCCATCGCCATCGCCCGCTACAAGGGTCTCCACATCGTCACGTCCGACTCACGAGTCCACAAGGCGTTGGCGACCAACGACGAGGAAGCCGTCTTCGATGCACTGGCGGCACCCGGCACGCAGGTGGAGCAGCCGACGAAGACCTCTGCCGACGAGGTGCTGCAAGCCGTGTTGGTCCACACGTTCGACCTCGAGTCGCTCAGCCCTACGGACGTCGCCGCACTCGTCCGTGAACAGCAGGGCCTGAGCAGGCTGAGGCAGGCTGAGGCAGGCTATCGAGACGGAAGCCGCCAAGATCCCGCCAATCGCGGATCCAACCGAACGCGAACGGCGCGCACGGTCAGCGGCCGACGTGGTCAAGGAAGCGTGGGCTTCCTCGAAGCGCAACGCCGTGTGGGAAGGCGTGAAGACTGTCGTCGATGTCACAGACTTGAAACTGCCGGAGATCGCCTCCGCTGCGATTGCGGGCACGACACTGGCATCGGTGACGCTCGGTGCCGGTCTCGCGGTCGCTTTCGTCACCTACTCCGGTGTCAAGTTCTGGCGAGGCTACAAGGAGGCCACCGATTCTCCGTACCGGTACCTGACTCTCGTCGAGGAAAGGGCTCGCCTGAGCGCGATGGCTCCCAGCGCGGCCGCGACCTAGACGAACGCCTCGGCAGTGAGCGAGTTCGAGAGCATGACCCCATTCTCACAGGGAAAACAATCGATCGCCGGCGTCGCAGCCGGGCTGTGGCATGACGCCGATCGGCCGCTGCTGCGCACCGCGGCCTGCATCGGGACGCTCGCGCCGATCTCTGCGGCGCTCGTGTTCATCGATGGACGGATGCTCGACGGCGCGAACCTCTGGCTCAAGCCCCTGAAGTTTCAGATCTCGACCTCGGTGTTCTTGTTCACGCTCGCGCTGGCGATGCCGCTCGCGGGACGCTCGTTCCCGCGCAGCGTGCTCGGGCGGGTCACCGTCTGGACCGCGATTGTGACCGCCGCGTTCGAGATCGTGTGGATCACGTTCCGCGCCGCCATCGGCGAGCGGTCGCACTACGCGTTCGACACCGCAGTTGGCGGCGTGATGTACGTGCTGATGGGCTTCGCAGCGGTGCTGCTCTCGCTCACACCCGTCGTCGTTGCCATACGGGCGCTGCTGATCCGCGACGATGACCCGCCGCGTACCGTGCTTCGGTGGGGCTTCGCGCTGGGCACGGCGGTGGCGCTCGCGGGCGCCACGGGCGTCGGCATCATGCTCGGGGGAAGCCCGGACCACTACCCGACCGACGCCGCGGACGAGGCCAGCCGTGTGCCCGTCGCCAAGTGGTCGGTCGAACGAGGCGACCTGCGCATCGCGCACTTCGTCGGGCTGCATGCGATGCAGGGCCTCTTCATCGCGGGGATGCTCCTCACGCGTGCGCCCTTCGGGGTCGCTCGAACAGTGCTCATTTCAGCGGCAATCCTGTGGCTCGGAGCGGTCATCGCGCTGGCGGCACTGGCAGTGGACGGGCGCTCGCCGCTGTCGCCGCTCGCCTCTGTGCTTGGGACTGACACCGATGCAGCATCGCCGTCCGACGAGTGAACCCACAGGGATACCGGACGACCAGACATGCTCTCAGTACAGGTTCTCGGATGAGAGACCGGGCAGTAGCCAGGGAATCACGCGTCGGCGGGTCCGAGAGCCACTGATCTCGCGTCGACACCATTGAGTCCCCGACTCATCCGTGGCATGCTGCATGTCCACAGGATGAGAAACGGTTGCGTGTCATCCCGAGAGGAGAGGGTGCAGCTCCGACCGATCGGTCGGGGTCTCGCACGGGGGCTGCGCGTTGGCGGCGTGGTGGCTGCGTGCGTCTGGCTCGGTGGGTGCGGCTCGCGGGTGATCGCCCGTGAAAGGCCGGCCGTCATCGCCGATGCCGGGCAGGGCTGGCAGCTCGTGCTTGAGACCGAGACCGCGAGCGCTTATGCCCTCGCCGACCGTCCGGAACTCGCAAGGCGGAACGAGTCGCTCAACCTCGTGACCACGCAAGACCGCCTCGACGCCCAGCGGTTCGACGCGCTGACCCGGCCCACGCTCGAACGCCGGCGCCGGCTCTTCCTCGACGACGACGCACGGTTCCCGACCTACTACCTGCCCCCGAGGCATTCGTACCGGCGTTAGGCCGCGTCCCCGATCGACATGTCCCGGACAGACAACGAGCCCGCGGCCGAAACCGCGGGCCCGTCGTGCATCGGCGGCCGGGTCCAGAGTCCCCGGCCAGCCTCTGGGGGCGAGGCATCCCCCCACCATCGCATTCCTGTCCGGGCGTGCCAACGATCGACGATGAGGACCGGGGCACGAGTGCCGGCTGAGCCAGCATCCCCGGTCGCATCGGCAGGGAGGCGAGACCATGGACGCGTTTCAGATCGAGGGCGGACGCCGCCTTTCCGGCACAGTCGGCATCAGCGGCTCAAAGAACGCTGCCCTCCCGCTCCTCGCCGCCCCGCTGCTCACCAGCGAGCCCGTGAAGCTGTCCGACGTGCCCGATCTGTCGGACATCCGCAACATGCGCCGCCTGCTCGACACGCTCGGGTGCACCGCCGAGACCGTGGGCCCGAACACCGTCAGCCTGCACACGACCGACACGGCCCAGAGCCACGCGGTCTACGAGATCGTCAAGACGATGCGCGCCTCGATCTGCGTGCTGGGACCCCTGCTGGCGGCGCGAGGCCAGGCCCGCATCGCCCTGCCCGGCGGGTGCGCGATCGGGCAGCGCCCCATCGATCTGCACCTCCGCGGCATGGAGGCGCTCGGCGCCCAGTTCGAGCTCAACGCGGGCGATGTCGTCGGTCGCGTGCCGGGCGGACGCCTCGTCGGGGCGCACGTCTTCCTGGGCGGCCCATTTGGTTCGACCGTTCTCGGCACGGCCAACGTCATGTCTGCCGCGACGCTCGCCGAGGGCACGACCGTCATCGAGTCTGCCGCCTGCGAGCCCGAGATCGTCGACCTCGCCAACCTGCTCAACGCGATGGGCGCCCGCATCACCGGCGCGGGCTCGCCCCGCATCACGATCGACGGCGTCGAGCAGCTTGGCGGCACCGACTACCGCGTGATGCCCGACCGGATCGAAGCGGGCACGATGATGGTCGCCGCCGCGATCACCGCGGGCGAGCTGACCATCGAGAACTGCCCGCTCGACGCGTTGCGCGCCGCGGTCGATCGGCTCGAAGCCATCGGCGTCGACGTACACCACGAGTCGGGCGACGCGTACCGGGCCACAGTGACGGTGGGCGCGGGGCGGATCTTGCAGCCCTGCCACATCACGACGCAGCCTCACCCGGGATTCCCGACAGATCTTCAGGCGCAGTTCATGGCGCTGCTCACGCTCGCCGACGGGCACAGCGTGATCACCGAGAAGATCTTCCCCGAGCGGTTCCTGCACGTCGCTGAGATGACGCGCATGGGTGCGCAGCTCTTCCGCCAGGGCCCGACCGTGATCGCCAGCGGCGTGCGCACGCTCGTGGGCGCACCGGTGATGGCGAGCGATCTGCGTGCTTCAGCGGGGTTGGTCTTGGCCGCGCTCGCGGCCGAGGGCACGAGCACGATCCACCGGGTCTACCACCTCGACCGCGGCTACGAGAAGTTGGAAGAACGGCTGGCGAGCGTCGGCGCACGCATCACGCGGATCGACGCGGACGGAGACTAACCGACTCCATCCCTGTGCAGCGAGCACGGAGCCCCTGACTCAGCAGCAGGCGCAGCCGGTGCCGGGCGTGGTCTCGGTGGCGGTGCACTCGGGGTTGGTCTCGGCTGGTACCGGGGCGAGTGAAGCGGAGAAAGTGGCGAAGAACGCGATCAGAGCAATTCGGAGCAGCATGGGATTCCCCTCAGGTATCGCCGGGCGGCTTGCCCAACACCTAATGATAATTGATTCCTGTTTCTTTGTCAAGCACGACGACGGAGACCAGCCGGGTCCTTCGTCATGGACTTCTGGCCGCACTCTGGGCAGCGGACGAACAGGTGCTGCCGATCGCGTTCAGAAATGGCAAGACCACACTTCCAGCAACGTGCAGACTTCGCTCGACGGTGAGCCTTGCTCAAGAACAAGAAGGGAAATGCCAGCCCTAGGCCATAGCCTGCAAAGGCGAAAGGCATCACGATCAGCAGCGGCACGGACCACGGGTTCTCAAAGAACTCAGACCATGTGTCTAAATTCGTGAAATGCCGGTCTTCAAGCAGCAGTTCCGAGGCGCGAGCGTGCTGAGATTCAATCCACGTGTTCGTGCCCAGCGCTGATAGGAACATCAAGAAGCCCGTAGCAATGGCCTGGATTCCGCCCCGAAAAAACACACGACGCGAAGGCAGAAAAAGCCGCCCGCTCATTCCTCATCAAACCCAGACGCCACGAGCTTCTTGAGCTCCTCGAGGGCGGCGTCCGCGTCGTCGCCGTCGGCGGTGATCAGCAGCTCCGTCCCCCGCGTCGCGGCGAGCATCATGACTTCCATGATGCTCTTGCCGTCGACTTCGGTGTCGCCGTTGCGGACGCGGATGGCGCTGCCGAAGGCGCTGGCGGTGTCAACGAACGACATCGCGGGCCGCGCGTGCAGCCCGAGGCGATTGACGATCGTGACCTTGCACTCCTTCACAGGCATGCGTCCCCTCGGCGATCCCCCGCCGAGCCCCCCGCTCAGCAGCGAGGGGCGTGCGTTCCCTACCCGCCCAGCGTCTGGTTGTCGGCGTCCGCCAGCAGCGTGCGGACTTCTTCGACGCTGCCCGCCTGGCGCAGGAAGCGCCGGAAGATCTCCTTGCTGAGCTGCTTGAAGATCGCCTCCATCGCCTGCAGGTGCTCCTCGGGGCGGTCCTCCGGGCTGAGCAGCAGGAAGACGGAATAGACCGGCTGTCGGTCAAGAGCATTGAAGTCGATGCCCGAGTGGCTCAGCCCGACGGCGGCGGTCATGGTCTCGACGCCCGTGTGCTTGACGTGCGGCACCGCGACGCCCCGGCCGAAGCCCGTCGAGCCCTTCTGCTCGCGGTCGAGCACGCGCTTGATCAGATCGTCGCGGCTCGAGGCTTCGGCCGCCCCGGAGGCGATCAGCAGATCGACCATCTCGGCGATGACGTCGTCGCGCTGCGTCGAGGACAGCTCGGTCGAGATGGCGGCTTCGGGAACGAGATCGCTGAGCTTCATGGTCATCGGGGGCTCCGGTGCACGCAGGGCCGGTATGGAGAGATCGGGCTAGGACTTGGGGTGATGCGAGTTGATCTTGAGCTTCTCTTTGAAGTCGGTGAGCTGGCGGGCGGACTTGTGGACCGCGCCGTCGATGGTGAGGTACAGGTCGTCGCCCGTCGCGGTCGCGATGAAGTCGTCGTGCTTCTCGACGTCGGCGGTGATCTCGACCTCGTAGGTCGGGTGGTTGGTGTCGTGCTGGGGCTTGCGGAGGCGGACGGTGAGCTGCAGGATGGCGTCGTAGTAGCGAGAGAGCTTGGCGACCTTCTCCTCCGCGTAGCTCCGGATCGGATCGGTCACCTCGACATCCAGCCCCACGACGTCAACACGCATGCTGTTTCCTTTCCGTCGTCTTCCACCGACGGGCTGAGCGCCCGTCCGCGAGTGCAGGGGTGATTCTAGGTCGGATCCCGCGAGGTCTCGCCCCCGTCCGGATCGCCCGCCGAGCCCTCAGGGGGCGTTTCGAGCCCCTGAGCGTCGGTTTCGCCCTCGGGCTCGCCGTTGGGCACGTGCAGCTGGGGCACGCCGCTGGCCGCGGGCATCTGGTGCTTCTCGGGCACCAGCACGCCCGCGGTGATCACGAACCGCAGAGCCTGGTCGATGGTCATGTCGACGTCGACGCACTCCGCGGCGGGCACGTTGATCGTGAACCCGGTGAAGGGCGTCGGGCTCGTCGGGATGAAGACGCAGAGGACCTCGCTGCGGGCCTGATCCGCGATCGGCTTGAGCGAGCTCGAGGTGACCAGCCCCACCGTCCAGATGCCCTTGCGCGGGTACTCAACGAGCACGACCCGGCTGAAGGCCATCTTCGAGTCGCCCATGATCAGGTCGACCACCTGTTTCACATGCGGGTAGACCTGCTTGAACCCGGGGATCGCGCGGAGCAGGCTCTCGAGCCGCGCGTAGAACCAGCGACCAACGAACGAGCCGAGCAGGCGCCCCGCAAGGTAGAGCAGCACGATCGCGACGATCAGCCCGGTGAGATCGAGGATGCCGAACGACCAGTCCTTCCAGACCTCGCGGAGCTTCTGGCGCCGGAGTTCTTGCGAGACCGTCTCGTCGCTGGCCTCGCGGAGGAGGAGGTTGTCGGTGCTGTCGCGGAAGCTCTGGATGTCCTCATCGGAAATGACCATCCACCCTGGCTGGATGCTCTCCGGGGCAACGCGCGGCGTGATCTCGACGACCGCGACTCGGATGCCGCGGTTGATCGGCTCAGCGACGTTGGCGAAGAGGAAGGTGAACGCCTGCCAGAGGAGCCAGAGCGTGACAATGGACGGCAGGAGCACCGCCAGGCCTCGCACGAAGAACTTGCGGAAGTCGCCCCAGAAGGTGTGTCGCTCGTTGTCCATCGCTCGGTGGACGGTGCCTCAGGGGGGAGGGTCGTGGGCGGTCGGCGCCCGCGGCGCTCCTGGAGTGCCGAGGCCGATTCTGGGGCGAATGCGCGGTTGCCCGGGGTGCGGCCGAATAAAAATGGGCCCGGCTGGATTCGAACCAGCGACCTCACCCTTATCAGGGGTGCGCTCTAACCAACTGAGCTACGAGCCCGCGCGGAGGCGAGTGTATGCCCACGGATCGGCGAGTCAAACCCGAACAAACCGCATCCCAAGGGTGCGAACGGGCGGATGTAAACGATGAATGAATCTCGGACGGACCAAGAGTCCGAAAGCAACGCTTGGCTCGGGGGCCACGAAGGGACATAATACGATCGACAGTGGTTTGCTCGGCTGCGATGCTTGGTGTCGTAGCGAACGTGGGAAGTTGAGATAGTTTGTCGCGTATGCGGCGTCGTTGATCGGTGCGGCTCCCTCGTAGGGAGCGCCGGTTGTCGCGTGCCGACATGGTCCGATAGTTCATTGATCCTGGTTTTCATCAAGACAGAGGAGATGCAGACATGACCCGCATGATTTCCGCCCTCGCTCTCGTTGCCGTCGCAGGCAGCGCCTCTGCCCAGTTTGCGCCGGGCAGCCTGCTGTTTGTGACGGACAACCGCCTCGGCGGTTCGGACACGATCAACGCACTGGACTACAACGGCCTCGGCCTCTCGACTCTCTTCAGCTTCGCGCCGGGCGACCAGGACGCCGCCCGCCACAGAGGCCTGACGCAGGGCCCGAACGGCGAGTGGTACGTGGCCAACAGCCCCGTCCCGAACCTCGATCCGCCCACGTCCTCGATCGAGCGCATCGACGGACTCTTCAGCGGGACCCCTTCGCAGTCCACGCTGGTTTCCTCGGGCACCCCTTCGCTGCAGAACGTGACGGGCATCGAGTACGACGCCTTCACCGACAGCCTCATCGTGCTGAACAACCCGGGCTCGAACCCGCCCGTGCCCAGGCTGTTCGAGGGCGTCCAGACCTACGACCGCGCCACCGGCTCCTACGACGGCCTGATCGTCCCCGAGGACTTCACGGGCCCGAACCCGCGCCCGCAGGCCCTCGCCGGCGGGCTCACCCCGACCGGTCGCGCGCCCGGTGACTGGTACTTCGGCACGCTGAACGGCGGCAACCAGTTCGATAACAGCCAGCCCGACCCGACCCGGCGAGAGGCTTCGGGCATCCTGGGTGTGCAGTTCAACGACGCCGGCGACCCGACCAACGCCGCCGACCGCCCCGTGCAGGACCTCTCGCCCAACGTGACCGGCGAGCCCGACTTCATCAGCCTCCTCCGCGGCATGGACACCCTGCCCAACGGCAACATCCTCTTCTCCGACGGCACCTCGAACGCGATCTGGGAACTCGAGATCCTCGGCGATGGCTCCGCCGGCTCGCTGACCAAGGTCATCGACGTCGACGCCATCGGGCGTGCACCGGGCGACGTGATCTACAACCCGTTCACCAACAAGATCAACTACGTCGAGTTCCTCAACAACGGGCAGGGCCTGAACGAGCAGGTCATCATCGAGACCGACCTCGACGGGTCGAACCGCACGATCCTGGCCTCGGGCCTCTTCAACGTTGGCTCGCTGGTCGCCATCCCGGCGCCGGGCACCGCCGCGCTGCTGGGCCTGGGTGGTCTGGCCGCGGTCCGCCGCCGCCGCTGATCGGGACGGCACCTCAGTTTCTCTCCGGCGGCCCCGCGCACACGCGGGGTCGCCGTTTTTTTCTCGCGCGGTCTATGGTTCGCTATGACACACTCCGACACACCGACGCTTGAGATGGGCCCGATCGGGCAGATGATGAAGGACGGCTGCTGGGACCTGCACCAGGCGGCCGAGAGCGGCATCGTCGCCAAGAAGCTGATCTCGGGCGAGCTCAGCAAGGGCGACTACGCGACGCTCGTGAGCCAGATGTACCTGTTCAACCGTCGGCTCGACGAGGCCGTGCGCGCCCACCGCGGCAGCCAGCCCTCGCTCGAGGCGCTGATCGACGACGAGCAGCTGCAGACGCCCTATTACGAGGCCGACCTGTCGGACCTGGGCGTCGACGCGGGCTCGCTCGAGGCGATGCCTGGCACGGCAGAGGCGATTGCCCTGGTCGAACGCGTCGAACGCGAGAACCCCGCTAACCTGCTCGCGCTGCACTACGTGCGCGAGGGTGCGAACAACGGCAACCGCTTCGTGGCCCGCAAGCTCATGCAGGTCTGGGGACAGAACGACCTGAAGGGCATGAAGCACCTCGACCCCTACGGCGAGGGGCAGCGCCCCAAGTGGGACGCCTTCAAGACCACGCTCAACGAGCTTCCCTTCAGCGACGACGAGAAGCGGTCGCTGGTCGCTACCGGACGCGAGATGTTCAAGGCGGTCATCGCGATCCACGGCGACGTCGAACGACGCTCCGCCTAGGCCCGCGCGGCCGACTGGATCCGGCGGGAAGATGTCCTAAAGTAGAATCGTTCTAAAAAGCGATTGACACGGAGACCGCCCGATGGACGAGCAGCAGCTGATCGACGCCCTCAACGACGACCTCGCACACGAGTACTCCGCGATCCTGCAGTACCTGACCTACGCGGCGAAGATCAGCGGCCCGTCCCGCCCCGAGCTGAAGGCGTTCTTCGAGTCCGAGGTTCCCGACGAGACCGCGCACGCGCAGTACCTCGCGGGCAAGATCGTCGCGCTGGGCGGCGATCCGACGACGACCCCCAAGCCCGTGCCCCCCGCGGACGACCCGAAGTCCATGCTCGAGGCTGTGCTCGAAGCGGAGACCGACGCGCACGACCGTTACGCCGCCCGCGCCGCGCAGGCGGAAGCGCTGGGCATGAAGGGGCTGCAGGTGCAACTCGAGGACATGGCCCGCGACGAGAGCGAGCACCGCGACGAGACCAAGCGGATCCTCCGCCGCTGGGACGGTTGAGCCCTAGCCCCGGGCTTCGATGACCTCGTCCTCCTCAAGCGGGTGCTCGTCGAGTTCCGTGCCCGCTGCAGCCCGCTCGACATCGGCCTCGGAGAGCAGCTCGCCCTCGCTGTGCCCCACCACCGCCGCGACCATGCAGTCGCCCGTGACGTTGCAGCTCGTTCGGCACATGTCGATGATGCGATCGACGCCCAGGATCACCGCGATGCCCTCGAGCGGGATGCCCACCGATTCGAGCACGATCACGAGCATGACGATGCCCACGCCGGGCACGGCCGCGGTTCCGATCGATGCGAGCGTCGCGGTGAGCACGATCGTGAGCTGATCACCAAACGTCAGCCCGAGCCCGTACATCTGCGCGATGAAGACCGCGGCGACGCCCTGGTAGAGCGCTGTGCCGTCCATGTTGATCGTCGCACCGACGGGGATGACAAAGCTGGTGATGTCCTCTTTGACGCCCAGGCGCTTCTCGACGCACTCCATCGTGACGGGCATCGTTGCGCCCGAGCTCGATGAGCTGAAGGCAAGGAGCTGCGCGGGGCTGATCGCCCTGAAGAACCGCCCGTAGCGCACGGGCGTGAAGGCGCGGAGCACCGCGGGGTAGACGACGAACATCATGATCGCGAGCCCGAGCACCGCGGTCAGGCAGTACGCGACCAGCTTGCGCAGCACCTCGACGCCCAGATCGGCGATCACGGTTACGATCAACGCGAACACCGCGTAGGGCGCGATCAGCAGCACGATCTCGACGATCTTGATCGTGACCCTGGTCATGCCCTCGAAGACACGGACGACGGGGTCGGCGTCCTTCTTCGGGATCAGCGTGAGCGCGATCCCCACGAGCAACCCGGTCACGACCACCTGGAGCGTGTTGCCCGCGGCCATAGCACCGAACGGGTTGCGCGGGAAGATGTCCAGCAGGATGTCCCACGTCGAGCGGGACTTCTGGGCCTCGGCGGACCCGATGCGCGTGTCGGCGTTGGCCTGCTCGGCGGCGGCGAGCTGCTCGCGGACTTCCTCCGGGAAGCCCTGCCCGGGCCCGATGAGGTTCGCCGCCACAAGGCCGACCGAGATCGCGACGGCGGTCGTCGCGAGATAGATCGTGATGGTCTTGACGCCGATGCGACCCACCTTGGCGGTGTCGTTCAGGCTCGCGACGCCCGCCGCGAGCGAGAAGAGCACGATGGGCACCGCGATGAACCGCAACCCATTCATGAACAGGTCACCGATGAAGTCCGTCGCGTTCCGGATGAAGACGGCCGAGTGCGCGACAAACCCAGCGTTCTCGTTGGGCATGCCCTCGGCCTTCGAGTCCTCCATGGACGTGCCCGCCGCGATGAAGGACGAGGTGTCGTTGACGCCCAGCGCGCTCCAGGTCGCGTCGGTCCAGGCGCGATTGACGATCAGGCCGACCGCGATGCCCAGCACGAGGCCGATGAGGATCTTCCAGTGCAGCGCAAGGCCGGCAGGCTTCTTCGGTGTTTCCATCCGTTGAGCATACTCGGTACGACGAGTAGACTCTGCCGTGCTCAAGCGGAACCGCGATCTCACTCCAGAAGAGTCGGCTGAGCTCGAGGGGATGCGCGCCGAGGCCCGGACGTTCGTCAAAGCGTTCGCGGGCGTGCCCAGCTTCGGACCGCCCACACCCGGGCAGCTCGATGCTGCGCATGAGGTGTGGCTTGAACGGCTTCGACGCGGCAGCGAGCCCGCCCAGTTCCAGCCTCGTGCCGTCGTCGATTGCATCGGCGTCGCGATCGGCGACCACCTTGCAGAGCGGACAGGCCTGGCCTGGCGGATCGGCACATTCGAGGTGCGCGGCATCGAGCGCAGCACACCCGTGCTCGTCGGAGCGCCCGCTCCGGGCAGCGAGCACAGCGAGCTGTTCTGCCCTCCGTTCGAGGTTGCCGCGAAGCGCATCGAGACCGGCGAACGGGGCTGGATCGAGCCGGTCACACGGACGATCGCCCAGGAACTGCTGGAACGGCTCGGCCGCGGCTGATTCCTAGGATCCACGATGCCGAGCAGTTCACGACGCTACCGCGGATACCTCGAGCGCCGGCGCGAGCGTACCCGGAACAACGAGTTGCACGTCCCCGATCGCGGCGACGACGGGCCCGACCGCGGCGGACACCCGCGGTACACGCACCTGGGACGGAAGCGCAGCAGGAACATCCGCCAGATCCTGGGCGCGTTCTGGCGCATCAGCGAGGGGCACCACCGAACCCTGATCGCGGCGCTCGCGACGCTGAGCGTGTCGACGCTGATCGGCATGGTGATGCCGGTCTCGACCAAGATCGTGATGGACTACATCTGGGCGGACGTGCCCGGGCCAGAGGCGCTGGCCGAGCACGTCTGGATCCCGCGGAAGGAAGACGGCTCGGCCGACCGCATGGCGATGCTGTGGATCATCGGCGTCACGATGGTCGCGTTGACGTCGGTCGCGGTGCTCATCGCGATGTGGGGGCGCTGGCAGGCAACGCGGATCACGAAGCGCCTGCAGGTGTCGTTCCGCCGGAAGCTCTTCGAGCACGCGGTGCACCTGCCGCTGGACCGGGTGCAGGCGATCAAGTCGGGCGGGGTGGCCTCGATCCTGCGTGAGGACGCGGGCGGCGTGGGCGAGCTGGTCTTCAGCCTGATCTACAACCCGTGGCGCGCCATCACGCAGGTGATCGTCACGCTCGTGATCCTCGCGGCGGTCGAGTGGACGATGCTCGTTGGTGCGCTTCTCGCGGTGCCCGTCATCTGGATCACGCACCGCACCTGGATCGGGCGGATCAGGCCCATCTACAGAGACGTCCGCGGATCTCGTACCGCGATCGACGGGCACTCGACCGAGGTCTTTGGGGGCATGCGCATCGTGCGGGGCTTCAACCGATGGCAGGGCGAATCGCAGCGCTTCGTGGGCGAGAACCACTACATGGTGCGTCAGGAGATCCTCGCGTGGTGGTGGTCGCGATCGGTCGAGATCGCATGGGCGCTGCTGATCCCGGTCGCGTCGACCGCCGTGCTCGTCTACGGCGGGTGGCGTGTGATCTCGGGCGAGCTCACGCCTGGCGACGTGATCATGTTCGTGACGTACGTCGTCATGCTGCTGGGCCCGCTCGAGGCGCTCGCAGGCAGCGCGACGCAGATGCAGAACAACCTGAGTGCGCTCGACAAGACCCTCGACCTGCTCGACGAGCCCGAGGAGTTCGGCGGAAACCGGGGCGGCGTCGAGCTCGAGCGATCTGGTGTGCGGGGCGAGATCACGCTCGAGGGCGTGACGTTCGCGTACCCGTCGAAGTCGGACGACGCCGAGCCTGTGATCATCGATCTGTCGCTGACGATCAGGCCTGGGGAGACCATCGCGCTCGTCGGCCCCTCCGGGGCTGGCAAGACGACGCTGTGCAATCTCGTCGCACGCTTCTACGACCCGGGCTCGGGCGTGATCCGCCTCGACGGGCGCGACCTGCGCGAGATCGATGTCGACTCGTACCGGCGCCTGCTGGGCATCGTCGAGCAGGACGTCTTCCTGTTCGACGGCACGATCGCGCAGAACATCGCCTATGCCCGGCGCGACGCGACGATGGAACAGATCCGGTCTGCCGCCGAGAAGGCCAATGCGCACGAGTTCATCGCCGAGACCGAGCGAGGGTACGGCACGCTGATCGGCGAGCGGGGCGTCCGCCTGAGCGGCGGGCAGAAGCAGCGCCTCGCGATCGCCCGCGCGATCCTCGCCGACCCGGCGCTGCTGATCCTCGATGAGGCGACCAGCAACCTCGATTCACGATCAGAAGCGATGATCCAGAAGTCGCTCACCGAGCTGATGCGCGATCGCACGAGCATCGTGATCGCGCACCGCCTGAGCACGATCCGGCACGCCGACCGCATCGCGGTGCTCGAGAAGGGACGCCTGATCGAACTCGGCACGCACAAGGAGCTGCTCGAGCGCGATGGGCTGTACGCAGCCTATCTGCGGATGCAGCTGAACCCCGACGAGGCGCACGGGGTCGAGCTGCTGGGCTGACCGATCAGTCGCAGCCAGTGTTGAAGTTCAGGATCCACGCCGAGAAGTCGGCGGGCGAGACCAGACCGTCACGGTTCTGGTCGGCGAAACGGTCCTGCAGGTTGTAGGCGATGATCCATGTCGTGAAGTCGCTGCCGTCGAGCTGCCCGTCGTCGTTCATGTCGGGCAGACAGCTCGTTCCCTGGAACTCGTACGCGCCGATGTCGACCGGGGCGGGCCCGATGAACCGTCCGGGCACGCCCGGGTCGCCGACGGCCCGGCTGTTGCCAAGGAGATCGTCTCGACGGATCTCGCCTGGCCCCACACCGATGCCGTACCCGATGTCGATGAGCTGTGAACGGGCGCGGAGGCTGTAGTCGTTGTCGTCCCAGGTCGACCAGTCCCCGTCGGGCCCGAGCGGATCGGCGAAGCCCGGGTCGCCTTCGAGGATCTCGCCGAGGGTGTCGAACCGCGTCGGGTCTCCCTCGATCGCGTCCGCCCCGCCCGCGATATAGCTCTGGAGTATCACCGCGAAGGTGTTGTCCTCGACCACAAGGGGATGCTGCGCTTCGATGGCCGAGGACTCGATCAGAACGAGCGAGCTGACCGCGCCGAGCACGGCGGGCACCGACGAGCCGGGTTCGCTCACGAGCGTGCAGCCCCGGAGATCCGCGCTGCTCGATACGACAAGCAGCTGACCGCCGACAAGGGAATCGCGGATGAGCACGTCGGCGCCGCCCCGCACTGCCAGTTCGCCGTCGACGCTCGCGTTTCGTCCGGCGACGACGGTACGGTCGATCGAGCCGATGCCGTTGTCGACAGCGATCTGGGACCCGACTCGGAACAGATCGCTCAGCAGGGAGTTGTCGAGGATCTCGCTGTCTTTCAGCTCGAAGGTACCCGAGAGCCGCACCCCGCCTCCGCCGAAGCCTGCGGAGTTCTCGCGCACCGTCGATCGATGCAGCTGCTGGACGTTGCTGATGGCGCCGCCTCGCAAGCGTGCGGTGTTCCCGATGAATTCGGAGTCGATGATGATCGGCGTCTCGGCAACAGCGCCACCGGAAGAGTCCGACTGGTTGATAAAGAACTCGCATCGGTCGATCGAAGCCGCGACGTACACCGCGCCGCCGTCGTTCTCCGCGGTGTTGAAGATGAAGGCGCTGTCCGAGACCGATGCAGGCCCGTAGAGCGCGCCCCCGTAACTTGCCGCATTGACCTCGAAGGCGCTTTGATCGATCAGGCTTGACGCGCGGACCCGCACAGCTCCGCCAAGGCTCGCGTCGTTGAACTCAAAGAGTGCATCGCGTATCTCGACTCGTTGAGCATCGATTGCGCCGCCCTCGTCCCCCGCGGAGTTCAGCTGGAAATCGGACGCGAAAACGTCGAGTGCGCCATCGGCTCCACTCGCGAAGATCGCACCGCCATCGAACGATGCGACGTTTTGTTGAAAGCCGGACGTTCGAACCAACGCCGCGGCGTCTGTCCAGATCGCGCCACCGGACCTTGCGCTGTTGTTCTCGAACTCGGAATCGATCACGGCGAGCAGTCCGTTCGTGTGGCTGATCGCACCGCCGAGACCAAAGGGAGCGTCGCACCCGGTAAATCGCGAGGACTCAACCTGCAGCGAGACGCGTCGGGCGTTGATGGCCCCGCCATTCCCATTGGTCCAGCCGTCCTCGAAGACGCAGCTGCGCACGACGACCGCAGATTCTGGCTCGGCCGAGACGGAGATGGCTTGATCGCCGACGAACCGTAGTCCGTCGAACGTGGTGGCGCGAGAGATGTCGATGGAGCTGAGCATGCCGTGCGCCGCACCGCCGGACCCGCCGGGATCGGCCAGCGTGACCGCGGAGTTGACCTCGACGATCGGTCCGCCTCCGAGGCCCCGGAGAGTGGTGACGAAGGCGCTGAGGTTGCGTGTGTCTGGCGCACCGGGCGAGGCGAGCCCGGCGAAGCCGCCCTTGAGCACGATGCCCGAAACAAAGGGGCCCGGGCGCTCGATCTCGAGCGGCCCGGCAACGTCGCGTAGGTAATCGCCCCCGGCGATGCGGACCTCGCCCCGCATGCTGCCGAGATCCTCGGCGAGCTGCACCGCCTCGCGCAGGTCGTTGAGGGCGGAGGCCCAGCCGAGCCCGTCGCCTCCGTCGGGCGCGTCGTCGTCGACGAAGACGTGGATCTGCGCGGCTGTGTTGAGCGCTGCCACTGCTGCCAGCGCCCCCCCGAATCGGGTAGTGATCATGCGTCGGTTTTCCCCGTGGTACTCGTCGTCGTGCATATGAGATCGGTCGTCGTGCGTCCACTGGTCCAGATTCGCGATTCGCAGTCGCACTGTGGGCGGGGAGTGCATCGCGTCGCTGGTGGTCCCGCCGCCCGAGGGAACGGGCACGAACCCAGTCACGAAGAAACGGATATGCACGAAGAAGTTATTGCTCTGTCAAGTACATGTTTACCAACAGGTTACACGACCATCACCTGGATCAGAGATCACACGACCTTGTAAAGCGTGTCGTGTGGGTCGTCGGAGTACGCATGGGCTGGGGCACCAGCAGCGCACGCCGCTTGGCACCTCGGGGGGCCGCGGCACGCCGCCCAATCTCATATCAGAGAGGAAGATTCATGATCTCCGTCATGCGTCCCGCGTTGTGCCTTGCCGTTCTGGCGGGCACGTCCACTGCACAGGCCCAGCCCACGCAGATCGATCCCACGCCTCCCGCATTTGTGGTCGAGCAGCAGAACATGCTCGAGCAGATCGACCCGGTCTGGGGCGGCCCAGGCCAGGATGCGCACCTCGCCCGCCCGGCGCATCCGCCGCTGCACCTGATCCCGCCCATGCCGGCGCCCGACCCGTCCGAGGATGTCCTCCCGAACATGGGCCCGGGCGTCCCGCTGAGCTACGACATTGCGAGCGGGACCGTGACGCAGGAGCCTCTGTACCCGTCGCTCGGCGCAACGTCGGGCGAGCGCGCCGGGTTCCGGTCGGGGTTCGGCGAAGAGGACTTCAGCGATGGCTCGGTCTTGAACGAGTCGTTCATCTCGATGTTCCAGATCAACAACGTGGGCGACGACCCGTGGCGCCGCAACGTGAAGCTGGTGATGCGCTTCGAGGACCAGAACGGCATCGACCGCTTCTTCGTCGCCTCGGGCTCGATGGCTGACGCGGAGACCGTGCTCACCGCGGGGCACTGCGTCTACGCCCGCAGCCCCAACGGCATCAACATCTTCGACTGGGCCCGCGAGATCTGGGTCTACCCGGGCTGGGACGGCAACGGCATCACCGCCGACAACGCCCAGATCATCCAGACCCACGGCATCGGCTACTCGTCGGGTCTCGGCGCGTTCACCGGCTGGACCCAGAACGGAAACTTCGACTGGGACATGGGCCTCGTCCGCATCAACCGAGGCGTCGGCCTGCTGACCGGCTGGTACGGCTGGGCTTGGGGCTTCGACTGCTCCACGATCCAGGGCCGCACCTACAACAACCCGGGCTACCCGGCTGAGAACTGCAGCGGCTCGCTCCACAACGGTCGCGACATGTACCAGTGGGGAGGCTCTATCGACAGCTGCCCGGGCAACCAGATGCAGATCGATACCACCCCGGGCTGCTTCACCGCCATGTGGGGCGGGCAGAGCGGCTCGGCGGCCTACTACCTCGACGACAACAGCAACCGCCTCGCTCACGGCGTCGCCTCGAACTCGAACCGCTCCACCCGCGGGCGCTATGCCAAGATGTGGGAGTCGTTCAAGGATTACATGATCGACTTCGAGAACGACAGCCGCGGCAGCGCTCTCGACGTGCAGTTGCTCCGCGCCCGTTACGACGAGAGCGTCGTGACCGCGGGTCAGACCATCGGCGGCAACGGCTACGTGATCGCCAACCCCACCAACAACAACCCGCCCAGCCAGGTCTACAACCTGAGCCACCGCCTGTCGACGAACCAGATCATCAGCACGTTCGATACCGTCCTCGCCAACACCTTCATCAGCAGCGACCTGGCTGCGGTCTCGGCAAACACCGCCAACAACTTCTCCTCGACCTACACCATCCCGAAGAACACGCCCTCGGGCACGTACTACGTGGGTGTCGTGCTCGACATCGCCGACGCGAACACCTCCAACAACGCCGGCTCGTACTGGGACGCCCACCGGCTGACGGTCAACGGTGTGGCCGACATCTCTGCCGACTCGATCACCACAGGCAGCAGCTCCGTGCTCCGAGGCGAAACGATCACCGTCAACATCGATTACAGCAACCTTGGGGGCGACCCGTCGAACACCATTGTGGCGGACTTCCGGCTCTCGAACAACGACTTCATCAGCACGGGTGACATCTCGCTCGGGACGACCAACTACTCTGGGCAGGCCGGCGATAGCTCCAACTCGCGGAACCGCTCCGTGAACATCCCGATCGTTGCCCCCGGGACGTACTGGCTGGGCGTGATCCTCAGCGCGAGCGACGACGTCGACAGCAGCAACAACTGGGTCGCATCGGTTCCGATCACCATCAACGCCCGCTACTGTGCCGACCAGAACGGTGACGGCCTGGTCTCACCCGCCGACTTCAGCGCCTGGATCACGAACTTCAACAACGGCGACCCCCGTGCCGACACCAACGGTGACGGCCTGATCTCCCCCGCGGACTTCAGCGCCTGGATCGCTGCCTTTAACCAGGGCACAAGCGGCCCGTTCTGCACGCCGTAACCCGTTCGACGCATTCCAACTTCACGCGGCGGCCTCTCGTGGGGCCGCCGCGTCTTTCAATCCAGCATCCTCGCAACAGCGTCGATCGCGGTAACGACGCCCAGCGACATGCCGTGACCCGTAAACCCGCCGCAGAACCAGACGCGCCCGCTATCGATCTCGTCGATCCCGACGGGCTCGACGATGGGCAGAGCGTCGGCAGTGAAGCCCATGGTGCCCGCCCAGCGTGCGACCACCCTGCCGCGGATCCCGAGGGCTCGCTGGGCGAAGTCCTCGAGCGCGGCCTGCAACGCGTCCGTCGGCTCGTCGCTGGTCGTGCGTTCGGCATGCTCGAAGTGCTTGCGCATCCCGCCCACGACAATGGTCCCGTCGTGCGCCTGGCGGATGTACTCGCTGCCGCCGTCGAGGTAGTAGCTCGCATCGAGGCGGGCACTGGGTACGTCGAGCGCGAGCATCTGGCCCCGGTTGGGCGTCAGCCGCTCCGCGAGGTTGGGCAGCAGCGAGCCGGCGTAGGCGTTGGTGCACACGAGCACGCGATCCGCGTCGACGTAGCCGCGCGAGGTCCGCACATACACCCCGCGATCCGAGGGCTCGAACGCGAAAGCCTCCGCCCCCTCGAAGATCGGCGTACGCACGCGGACGACCGAGGCCACACGCTCGATCAACTCTGCGGAGTTGCAGGCCATATCACCAGGATTCTCGAGCGCGACGGGCGGCTGCAACGATCGCCAGAGGTCATCGTCGCCCGACTTGCGCATCACGACATCGAACCCGTCCTCGGTCATCATGGTGGCTGATCGTGCAAGCAGATCACGTTCGCCGTTGCTCATGGCAACAAGCACAGAGGGCACATGGCGAAGCGACTCGAGCGAGCCAGCTTCGAAGCGTTCGAGCAGCAGCCGCTGGTTCTGCTCGCTGTCGATCCAAACGCGTCTGGCCACGTCGCGCCCGAGGGCATGGGCGATCTCGGCGTAGCTCTCGGCCATGCCGCGCATCAGAAAGCCCGCGTTGCGCGTGCTCGCGCCCCAGCCGACGGTGTGCCGCTCCACAACGGCAACACTCAGCCCGCGCCGAGCCGCTTCGTCCGCTGCGGAAAGCCCGGTGATCCCGGCCCCGACAACGCACAGATCGACGGACGCGAGCCGATCCCTCGCCAGCGCCCGCTTCCAATGGCTCACGCTCACGGGTTCAGCGCCCGACCCGGCCCGTCAGGCCGCTCGCCTTGATCGTGACGCCCTTGAGCTGGCTCGCCAGCTGCTCGCGGTTCGGGGCATACTCCATCGCGGTCGACATGTCGACGGCCTCCGCCTCGACCAACTCCGCAAGCGAATCGTTGAACGTGCGCATGCCGTCGGCCTTGCTGGATCGCACGATCTGAGGCAGATCGGCGTCGCGGTTCTCGCGGATGAGCTCTCGCACCGGGGGGGTCACGCGCAGCACCTCCGTCGCGGGCACGACGGGCGTTGGGTAGCCCTCGACCGAGGGCAGCAGCCGCTGCGCGCAGACGGCACGCAGGCTCGTCGACAGGCTGTTGCGGATGAAGTCACGCTCCTCGGGCGGGAAGAACTCGAGGATGCGCCCGAACGCCTGCTGCGTATCCGCAGTGTGGAGCGTCGCGAAGACCAGGTGCCCGGTCTCGGCGGCCTGGATGCCCGAGAGCAGCGTCTCGCGGTCGCGCATCTCGCCGATGAAGATCACGTCGGGGTCCTGGCGGACGACGTACCGCATCGCGGTCGGGAAGTCCTTCACGTCGATGCCGATCTCGCGCTGGCTGATGATGCACTTGGCGGGCGTGAAGCGGAACTCGACCGGGTCCTCGATCGTGATGATGTTTGCCGAGCGGGTCTGGTTCACATGCTCGATCATGGCGGCGAGCGTGGTCGACTTCCCCGAGCCCGTGACGCCGCACACGATGATGAGACCCTCGGACGACTTCTCGACGATGTCGGAGTACACCTGAGGCAGGTTGAGGCTCTTGTAGCTGGGGATGTCGGCCTTGACGCGTCGGATCGCGGCGTGGGTGTGCCCGCCCGAGCGGAACATGTTGACGCGGAAGCGGTCGCCGTCGGGGAGGTGGGTCGCGAAGTCAAGGTTGCCGCCGACTTCGAATTGCTCGCGCATCGCCTCGGGGACGATCGGGTCGAGCAGGTGGTCGGCCTCCTGCTCCGTGAGCGGCTCGCCCTCGATGTGCTTGAGCCGCCCGCCCACGCGGTAGGTCGGCTGAAGCCCGACCTTGATGTGCAGGTCGCTGGCGTCGAGCTGCTTCATGGCGCCGATGAGCCGGTGGATGGAGTACGCCGTCATGCCTGGGCTCCTCACGAGCGGCGACCGCCGCCCGCGAATGATACGAGCCCGCGTTCAGACCCGCCGGATGCCGACGACGACGTCGTTGAGATTCGTCCCGGTCGGGCCGGTGCGGATCAGGGCACCCGCGGAGGCGAGCAGCGGGTAGCTGTCGTGATCGGCAAGCGCTCGTTCGCACGCGGCCTCGCCAGGTAGCAGTTCGGGCGTGAGGACAGCCCCAGCCGCATCGGTCGGCCCGTCGATGCCATCGGACGCGAAGCCAAGGACCAACCAGCCCGGCACGTCCCGCAGTGCATGACCCGCGGCGAGCACGGCTTCCTGCACCGGTCCGCCCAGGCTGCCCCCGGGCACGCCCGAGACCACCGACTCACCCCCGAGCACGATCGCACCTGGGCCGGCATGCAGCCGATCGGCGATCCGCAGGCCCCAGGTGGTCGCCTCGCCGGACTTCGACGTCTCGAGGTCGACGGTGATGCCGGTTGCCTCGGTTGCGTCAGCGGCTGCCTGTGCAACAGTGGAGTTGCTCGAGAGGATCTCGTGCGCGATCTCAGCGAGCCTCTCGTCACCGGGCTTCGGGGTCTCCTCCGACGCGCCCCCTGTGCCTCGACCGATCGCGGCGTCGACCGCCGGCACGCGCACCCCCACGCGATCGAGCACCTGGTCCGCATCCGCGAACGTGGACGTGTCGCCAACAAGCGGCCCTGACGAGATCACGTCGAGCCGATCGCCCAGCACGTCGCTGATCACCCCTACCGCGACAGGCCGGCCCCGTGTTGCGATGCCGATGCGCCCGCCCTTGGCCAGATCCAGGTGCTTGCGCACACAGTTGAGCTCATCGATCGTCGCACCGGCACGCATCAGCCCGTCGGCGACCTCGCGGAGATCAGCGAGCGACACACCCGCGATGGGTTTCACGACCATCGCCGAACCGCCGCCCGATAGCAGGACGACCAGGGGCTCCTCGCCCTCGCTCACGAATCGCAGGACGGCATCCGCGGCCAACACGCTCCGCTCGGTCGGCAGCGGGTGATCGGACGCGAGCACCTCAACCCTCGCACCCAACTCGGGGAAGGCGCCTCCGGCCTCGGGCGCGACCACGAGACCGGAGGTGACCCGATCGCCAAGGACTTCCATCCCGGCGCGCATCATCGTGGCGCCCGCCTTCCCGATCGCCAGCACACGCAGGCGATCGCACCCCGGGAACAGACGCTCACAAAACTCGCGTGTGACGCTCGACGGGTCTCCCGCTCGTCGGATGACATCCAGGATTGTGCGCACGATGTCGGTCGTCACGCGAGACGCTCCAGCCTGCGGATCGCCTCGTCGAGCGTCTCGGGCGTCTTGCAGAACGCGAACCGCAGGTAGCCGCTCATCAACTCGGCGCGGTCGCAGAAGACACTGGGCGGGATCGCGGCAACCCCGATCTCGGTCGTCAGCTTCTTGGCCAGCTCGATGTCGCCCTCGACACCCAGCCTGCCGCTCACTGCACCGTGCTCCGCGAGGATGAAGTACGTGCCCTCGGGCACGATGGGGCGGAAGCCGATGCGCGCAAGCTCGGCCGCGAGTGCATCGCGCGACGCGAGGTACCGGGCCTGCAGTTCGGCCACATACGCCCCGCCCTCCCGGATCGCGACCGCGGCCGCGTGCTGCATCGGCGTCGACACGGCGAACGTCAGAAATTGGTGGGCCGAGCGGATGCCCGCGGTCAATTCGGCGGGCGCCATCGCCCAGCCGATCTTCCAGCCCGTCAGGCTGAACGTCTTGCCGAAGCTCGAGAGCACCACCGTGCGTTCACGCATGCCGGGCAGAGACGCGATCGAGACGTGCTCGGCGCCGAAGGTCAGGTGCTCGTAGACCTCGTCGCTGATCACGAGAGCGTCTTTCGCCTTGGCGAGGTCCGCGATCGCCGTGAGCTCGTCGCGTGTGAGAACGCTACCGGTCGGATTGTGCGGCGTGTTCACGAGCACCGCCCTCGTGCGCTCGCTGAACGCGCTGCGCAGCTCGTCACGGTCGAACGTGAAACGCCCGTCTTGCTCACGCATCGCGACGAAACGAGGCACGCCGCCCGCCATCGCGATGCTCGCACGGTAGCTGTCGTAGTAGGGCTCGAAGAGCACCACCTCGTCGCCCGGGTTGATCAGCCCCAGCATCGTCGCGGGAATGGCCTCTGTGCACCCGCTGGTCACGGTGATCTCGGTGAGCGGCTTGTACCCAACCCCGAGCCTGGCCCGGACGTCGGCGGCGATCGCCTCGACAAGCGGGACCTCGCCCGCGGGCCTGGCGTACTGGTTCCGCCCAGCATCGACCGCGGCCTTCGCTGCCTCACGCACGAACCCGGGCCCATCGAAATCGGGGAAGCCCTGCGAGAGGTTCACGGCCTCGTGGTCGAGCGCCAGCTTGGTCATCTCGGCGAAGATCGTGGTGCCGAACGGGCGGAGGCGGTCTGCGGTCTGGGTCTGCATCCCGACAGCCTACCGCGCGCCTACGACTCGTCATGCTCACCGCAGGCGATACCGCACCGGACTTCACGCTCCCCGATGCCGAGGGCAATGACGTGACGCTCGCGTCGCTGCTCGAATCCGGTCCGATCGTGCTCTACTTCTACCCCGCCGATTTCACGCCCGGGTGCACCGCCCAGGCCTGCATGGTGCGCGACCTTCACAGCGACCTGACCGGTGCGGGCCTGCGCGTCGCGGGCGTTAGCCCCCAGAAGCCCGCCTCGCACAAGAGGTTCGCCGAGAAGTTCAGGCTCCCGTTCACACTCCTGTGCGACACCGACAAGGGCGTCGCCAAGCGGTACGGCGCGGTCTGGCCCCTCGGGATCGCGTTCCGGCGTGTGACGTATCTGGTCGATCGGGATCGGCGGATCATCGACACGGTGACGGCAGACCTGAACATCGCCCGGCACAAGGCGTTCGTCAGGAAGGCGATCGAGCGGCAGCAGAAGGTTCAGGTCGAGGCGGCCTCGTAACAACTGATGACGGCGTCGTCGCAGCAGCACGCGACGTGGTCGTACGCGCGGGGGTCGATCGGCGCACCCGCCGTAAACGCGCTGAACGCGGGCAGCGTGAGCACGTCGCCCGCGATCGTGAACGCGGGCGCCTTCGCCCGCCCGAGATGGACCGCGGGGTGGACGTGCCCCGCGATCGACGGGCCCGCCGCGTGGTCGGGGTCGTGCACGAAGGTGATCGAGTCGACCGTGAGTTCAGGCTCGGCGGTCTCCATCCGCCACGCGTCAAGCGCACCGGGGAGCTTGTTGCCGCGAGCCGAGTGCTCGTGGTTGCCGGGAACGAGCACGAACTCGCACGTGTGCCGATCGCGCCACGCGGCGACCGACTCGATGACATGGTCCTTGAGACCGAGCCTCCCGTGGATCAGGTCCCCCACGATCACCACACGCTCCGGGTCGGTGCGCCCGATCGCGCGGGAGAGCCGATCAAGGTCGGCCTGCATCGGGCCGTTCGGGACGACCGCGCCGACCGCACGCAGCCCCTCGTCCTTGCCCAGGTGCAGATCGCTCACCGCGAGCGTGCGCGTGCGGGGCCAGAAGAGCGCGCGCTCGGGCATCGCCTCGAAGCCCTCTCCCGCGATCTGTAGTCTCAGATCTGTCACAACTGGTGCCCCGGCGGCCTGGGGATCAGCGGCCTGCCTCGCTTGCTCGCGCCGGCTTCCAGGAACCGCTCCCGCATGGTATCAACTCGCTCGGCGAGCGATTGGCTCGACATCTCCGCCGCGATGCGCTCGACCATCAGCGGGAACCCCAGGGGCGTGGGCTGGCGGGTGTGCACCACGACTCGCGGGCCCTTAGCGATGCGGCCGAGGGTCGCGGCGAGCCGCGTCTGCTGGAACTGGCGTGCGAGCACCTCGCGCCGGGCCTGGACCATGAGCAGGTTGTCGGGGTCGAACTCTTCGAACACGTCGAAGATCAGCTCGGCCGATGCCTGGATCTGTTTCGGCGCGCGCGGGCTGCCCGGGTACTGCTGCACGATCAGGCCCGCGACGCGCGCGATCTCGCGGAACTGACGCTTGGCGAGCTGCCCCAGGTTCACGCTCTCGATCGTGTCTTCGAGCAGACGATCGACGGTGAAGAGTTCGGGCGACAGGTGCTCGTCGAACGGGAAGGCGTCCTCGCAGAGCACCTCGAAGCCGTAGTCGTTGGCGGCGGTCGTGAACGTCGCGCTCTCGAGCCGTCCGAGGCGCAACGCGACGATCGCGGCGATCCCGATGTGCACGAGGCGTCCGGCGAAGGGAAAGACGAACAGGTGACGCCCCTCGGGTGTGTCGGTGATCTCGACGAGCATCTCGCCCGCGCCGGGCACTCGGCTGATGCCCGCCTGTGCGGCGATCACAGGCTCGACCGCCTCGAGCTCGGGAAGGGAAACATCGCCCTCGCGGACCTGCTCGATCGTGCGTCGTACGGAGAATCCCAGCGACTCGGAGATCGGGAGCCTGGTGCCCGCCCAGTGCGGGGTGTGCCGGGTCTTGCCCTTCGCGGGGCGCACGAAGGCGGTCATCTCTCGGATCCGTTCGAACTTCAGGAGACGCCCGCCGAAGACGAACTTCTGTCCCGGTCGGAGCCTGCCGATGAACCGCTCCTCGATGTGCCCGATGGTTCGCCCGTTGACGAACCGCACCGCGAGGGTGGCATCGCTGGTGATCGTGCCGACGTTCATGCGGTGGATCTGGGCGATGCGCTTGTCGGGCACGGTGCAGATGCCATCTACTTCGATGACCTTGTGGTACCGCGGGTAGGCCTTGAGGGTCTCCCCACCGCGCTTGACCAGGTCGAGCGCCCAGTCGAACTCGTCGTGTTCGAGGTTCCGGTAGGCGTAACTGGTGCGGACCTCTTCGTAGAGCTCGTCCGGGCGGAAGCCGCCGCCCAGCGCACACGTCACGAGGTGCTGCGCGAGGACGTCGAGCGGCTTGTCGTCGGTCTCGCGGTCTTCGATCTCGCCCCGCTCGATCGCGCGCCGGGCCGCCGCGATCTCGACCAGCTCGAGCGCGTGCGTGGGCACGCACGCGATGCGGCATGTCGCACCGGGGCGGTGCCCGCTGCGCCCGGCGCGTTGGATCAGGCGCGCGATGCCCTTGGGCGACCCGATCTGCATGACGCGCTCGACGGGCGCGAAGTCGACCCCCAGATCGAGACTGGAAGTACACACGACCAGGCGGACGTCGCCCGATTTGATACCGTGCTCGATGCGTTCCCGCTCGTCGCGATCGACCGAGCCGTGGTGCAGGGCCATGACCGGGGCCCAGTCGGGGCGGGCGTCGCCGATCGACTGGAACCACAGCTCGGCCTGGCTGCGCGTGTTGCAGAAGAGGAGTGTCGACTTGTCGGGATCGAGCCAGCCGAGCACGGGGGCGAGCATCCGCAGGCCCATGTGACCCGCCCAGGCGAGCTGGCCATCCTCGCTGGGCAGGATCGCTTCGAGCTCGATCGGGCGGTCGATCGTCGCGGTGATCTGGACCGGGGTCGCGTTCACGCCCACCGCAGCCTGGGCGGCGACGCCCAGGTTCCCGATCGTCGCGCTCAGAGCCCAAGTGCGCAGGCCAGGGGCGAAGTCGCGGAGCCGCGCCATCGCGAGCTCGGCCTGGGTGCCCCGCTTGGAGCCCAGCATCTCGTGCCACTCGTCCGCGATCACGCAGCGCAGCGACGCGAATCGCTCGCGGGCGTCGGGGTAGGTCAGCAGCAGGCTGAGACTCTCCGGGGTGGTGATGAGGACTTCTGGCATCCGCTTCTTCTGCCTGGCGCGCAGGCTCGAAGGCGTGTCGCCCGTGCGTGACTCGACCCGGAACGGAAGTCCGAGCTCCTCGATCGGCTCGCGGAGCGCCTTCTCGACGTCGCGGCTCACGGCACGCAGCGGCGTGAGGTAGAGGACGCGGATGCCAGGCTCGAACTCGCCCTCCATGCTTTCATCGATCAGCGATGCCAGCGGTCCGAGATAGGCCGCGTAGGTCTTGCCCGCGCCCGTGGGCACGTTGACGAGCCCCGACCGTCCGGCGTGGAACGCGCGCCAGGTCTCGTCTTGGAACGGGTAGGGCGTCCGCCCGCGCCCGAGCATCCACTCGCGCAATCGGCGCAGGCCCTGGCTGTCAGAGTCAGCAGGCATCGCACCAGAAGGTACGCCCGACGCGTGGGGAGGTAGCGTCATCCTGCGGACGAATCTGTCGCGAGCGGGCGTCGAACCCGGCTGGGTGACGCCCGAAACCCTCCTGCTCCTGGTCCACGCTGCCGCGACATGGTTCCTGGTCGGCCTCATCTGGACGGTGCAGGTGGTTCACTATCCGCTGTTTGCGGGCGTCGGCGAGCGCGGGTACGCGGCGTACCAGCGATCGCACATGGGGCGGATCACCTGGATCGTCGCGCCGGCGATGTTCCTCGAGCTCTTTGCCGCGGGCGCGGTCGCGTGGGTCGTCGGCACGCCGCTGGCCTGGGGCGGCGCGGCGCTGCTTGCTCTGGTGTGGCTCTCGACCTTCGCGGTGCAGGTCCCCCTGCACGCGAGGCTGACCGAGTCGTTCGACCCGGCGGTCCACCGCAGACTCGTCGCGAGCAACTGGGCCCGTACGCTGCTCTGGTCTGCGCGGGGCGTGATCGCGCTGCTCCTCTTGTACCCTCTCCTGGAATCTCCGCGATGAGAACGATGGTCTGGTTCCGCTCCGATCTGCGCGTGGGCGACAACGACGCGGTGTGGCACGCGAGGCAGAGGTCCGACGACGGTGTTGTCGGTGTCTTCACCATCTGCCCAGACCAGTGGCGCGAGCACGACTGGGGCCCGATGAAGGCCGACTTCATCCGCCGATGCCTGCTCGAGCTCCGGGCGTCGCTGGTAGAACTGAACGTGCCCCTGAAGATCGTCGTCACGCCGAGGTTCGAGGGCGTGCCCGGCGCGTTGCTTGCGCTCGCGACCGAGCTAGGCATCGACGAGCTGCACATGGGACGCGAGTACGAGGTCAACGAACGCAAGCGTGACCAGTGGGTCGCGGACGCGTTCGGGGACGCGGACATCGCTGTGCATCGGCACACCAACAAGGTCCTCTACGAGCCCGGACAGATCCGCACGAAGGAAGACAAGTGGTACAGCGTCTTCACACCCTTCAAGAAGCGGCTCTACGCGCGGTGGGACGAGGAGACCCCCGAGGTGCTCCCCGCGCCCCCGCCCTGCGACGCGATGGTGTGCGAGGCGGACCCGATCCCAGAGCCGGGCGAGTGGAAGACCTGGGGCTTCGACTTTGCGCCCGAGCACGCGACACGCCCCGATCTCTGGCCCGGAGGCGAGGCGCACGCGACGGAGCGGTTCGAACATTTTCTCGAGGCGGGCATCCGCGGCTACAAGGACAGGCGCGACTCGCCCGCAATCAACGGCACCAGTTCGCTCAGCCCCTACCTGACGATGGGCTGCATCGGCCCGCGCCAGATCGTGCACGCCTGCCTGGATCAGAACCGGCACGACTTCTGGAAGGGCAACGCGGGCATCACGCACTACGTCAGCGAGATCATCTGGCGCGAGTTCTACCAGCACCTGCTCGTCGGCTTCCCGCGCGTGTGCAAGAACCGCAACTTCAACACGGAGTACGACGGCTTCGAGTGGAACAACAACGACGAGCACTTCGCCGCATGGTGCGAGGGGCGCACGGGTGTGTCGATCGTCGATGCCGCGATGCGACAGCTCAACACCACAGGCTGGATGCACAACCGCTGCCGGATGATCGTCGCGATGTTCCTCACCAAGAACCTCTTGCTCGACTGGCGCCTGGGCGAGCGGTACTTCATGCAGAAGCTCGTCGACGGCGACCTCGGCTCGAACAACGGCGGCTGGCAGTGGTCCAGCTCCACGGGCACCGACGCCGCGCCCTACTTCCGTGTCTACAACCCGATCAGCCAATCCGAGCGACACGACCCTGAGGGCGACTACATCAGGACCTATGTTCCCGAGCTTGCCGAGCTTGACGCCAAGCAGATTCACGATCCGCACGCGCGCACGGGCGGGCTGTTCGCGAGCGACCTCTATCCAGAGCCGATCGTCGACCTCAAGGGCACGCGCGAGCGTGCGATCGAGGCCTTCAAGCGGTACCGCGAACTCGGAGAGGTTCGGGTCATCTAACGACAGGCACGCGTGATCCGGATCCCACGCGAGGGCTTCTCGGACGTGCCAGGCTGCCACAAAGTGTGATGATCTCGTGAATGCCTCCGCTGACCACGGTCTGGAGAGGGCCGGGCAACATAGCGTTCGTCGTGGGGGGAACCACTGAGCCATCTCGGGGTGTGCTATCGCGCTATCTGTCGCGGCGTACGTCTGGTCGGCAGGTGATCCCCGAGATCGATGGCCTGCGATCCGTCGCGATCGTGAGCGTCGTGCTGTTCCATGCCGCTTGGACGTTCCGGCAGAACCTCGAACTGCAAGTCGGCGAGGTTGGCGGGCTGCTCGACACCATTCTGTTTACCGGCTCCTACGGCGTGCCCGTGTTCTTTGTGATCTCGGGCTTTATCTTGGCGCTGCCGTTCGCCGAGTCGAAGAACGACGGGAAGCCGGTCTCGCTGTGGAAGTATCTCAAGCGACGCGTGACACGGCTCGAGCCCCCGTTCTTCGCGGCGCTCCTGATCGCCTTTGCCGTCATCGTGCTGCAAACGGGCTCGCTGGACAAGCTGCCGAACCTGCTCGCGTCGCTTTTCTATGTGCACGGCTTCTACATGCAGGCGACCAACCAGGAATGGTCGGACGCGGTGCTTGCCGTCGCGTGGTCGCTCGAGGTGGAGGTGCAGTTCTACCTGCTCATGCCCCTGCTGGCGTTCGTGTACACGTTGAAGAACACGCTCGTGCGTCGGGGCGTGCTCATCGCGGGCATCCTCGGGTTCTCGATCGTGTTCGGCAAGGAGGTTCCGATCTGGGGCCGAACGGTCATCCACCAGATGGGCTACTTCATGGCCGGGATGCTGCTGGCCGACCTGTACCGCACGAGAGCGCTGGGCCTGGGCGGGCCGCTGGGCGCGTCTTCGAACCCAGCAAGGCTGCTGATCTGGGACGCGCTCGGGACGTTCTGCCTGCTGGCAACGTTCGGTGTGTACGGGCTCGGTCTGTACCCGGCGCAGACGGCGCCGTGGCTGATCATGACCGGCTTCGTGGCCGTGTTCCGCGGCGGGCTGATCCGCCGGTTCTTCCGCTGGACACCCGTCGTCATCCTCGGCGGCATGTGCTACTCGATCTATTTGTGGCACTTCTTCCTGATGCGCACAGCGTGGCCCCTGTGGGAACGGATCGCCGCCCCCGAGGCGCGCGTGTTTGATCTGGTGCTGTTTGTGATCGTTGCGACGCTGGGCACGATCGCGGTGTCCATGCTCATGTTCGCACTGATCGAGCGGCCGACGATGGACCCGCAGTGGCCCCGCAAGCTCGGCCAAGGTCTTGGGCGGGCGTGGCAGGCAGTCGCCTCGCCCACGAGGCGTTCCCGTGGTCATGGCACCGCAACAGGCAGCGCGTCCTAGCACACGCTCTGCAAGGGTGCTGTATGCTGCGGGCATGGACCACGACCAGGCGAACCCGCCCACGACTCCGACCACCAGCGCGGCTGACGACACCTTCCTGCTCAGGAACAGCGACCCCGCCTATCAGCAGACCCTGCTCAAGGGTGTGAGCTTCGTCCTGAACGGCATCATCGCGATGATCATTATGGTGATCATCAGTGTCGCTGTTAGGCTCGCGTCGACTGGCGGGCAGCCGGCGACCGCGCCGGCGATCACACCACTCGATGTCGGGCTGCAGATGATCAGCTTCGCCATCGGTCTGGTGATCGCGTACGGGTGGTGGCTCTTCAGCGAGTCGGATCCACGTCTGACGGGTGAGCACGCGGGCGGCAGCGCCCGCCAGGTCGTGCGGGTCTGCATCGCGATCAACGTCGTGGCCTCGGCCCTCAGCTTCGTGCTCTATCTCCTCGCGTGGATCACCGGTGCCGCTTTGCTTGCGGGGATCATGCTGATCGGTATCGGCTTGGTCGCGGGCATCGCGGGCATCGTCGCCTTCTTCGCCCAGATGCTCTACGTCAAGTGGCTCGCACCCAGGCTGCCGAACGAGGCGGTCTACAAGCGCTCCAAGACGCTCATGTGGCTCGGCCCGGTGCTCTACACCGTGGGTGCTCTGCTGATCGTGGGCCCGCTGATCGCCCTCGTGCTCTACTGGAACATGCTCGACAAGGTCCGGAAGGACCTCAAGGGCATCGTCGGTGCGGGCGGGGGCGGCTTCCCGACGCCCGCCTGAGGGCATGATCGGGCGGCCTGTGCGGCCTCCACCGACGCATCCGGACCGGCAGGCCGCGCGAATTCGGCTGATCCGCTTGACCGGGGGCCGTCCCGGGGTAGATTTCAGGCCCGTCCGCCTTGGTGGCGGCGGGCGACAACAGATTCCCCGATAGCTCAATTGGTAGAGCGAGCGGCTGTTAACCGCTAGGTTGCTGGTTCGAGTCCAGCTCGGGGAGCTTCGAAGGCCCACGCGCTGTGCGTGGGCCGTTTCGTGCGCAGAGGCGCATCGTCGTGCGCCCGGGGGTGAATGGCGATGCGGCGAGCGATGGCACGGGTCGAGACCGCTCTGGGGCGGGTGCCTGTGTCGCTGTCGCCCCTCTCGGGCGGGTGCGTCGCCGAGGTCTACCGGGCGCGGTTTGCCGAGTCTCCAGACCTGGTCATCAAGCTCGACTCTGGCGCGGACGCGAAGCTGGATCGAGAGGGCTTCATGCTCGACCGGCTCCGGGCAGCAGGCGTGCGCGCGCCCGAGGTGGTCCACGCCGAATCCCAGCTGCTGGCGATGGAGTTCATCGAGAACGACGGGCGGCGCTCAGCCGAGGGTGAGGCAGAACTCGGGCGGATCGTTGCCGATCTGCACGTGCACACGAGCGACCGCTACGGGCTGGAGCGCGACACGCTGATCGGGCCGATAGACCAGCCCAACCCGTGGAGCGACGACTGGGCGATGTTCTACGCCCACCAACGCCTCGCGCCGATGGGGGATCGCGCGGAGCGGAGCGGGGCGCTGCCCGAGGGATGCCGCGATCGCCTGACGCGTCTGTGCGAGGGGCTGACCGAGCTCGTGCCGAAACCGAATCCGCCCGCGCTGATCCACGGCGATCTGTGGTCGGGCAACGTGCTCTGGGATCGCGGCACGCCAGCGGCGCTCATCGATCCAGCGGTGCACTACGCCGACCGTGAGGTCGAGCTCGCGTTCATCGACCTCATGGGCGGCGTTGGCCCCGCGTTCTGGGAGGCCTATCGCGAGGTGCACCCGATCGATGGCGCGTTCTGGGAGTGGCGCCGGGAGCTCTACCAGCTGTACCCGCTGCTCGTGCACGCGGCGTTGTTCGGCGGCGGGTACGGGGCGTCGGTGGACCGGATCGCGCGAGCATTCGTCTGACCGGGCCTCATCAACCGGAGACTCGCTGGTAGGTCACTTCCATGAACCGGTCCCATGTGCCGTCGGGCTTGTTGATCTGCGAGATCAGCGCACGCTCGTTCGGGCTGCGGATCTCAATGATGTCCTGGTAGGTCGCGAGCTTCGACGGATCCTCGAAGGCGGGCCCTTCGCAATCGAGCGTGAGCGTGTCATCCTCGCGCGTGCCCTCGTAGACGATGAGCTGCGCCATGGGTGAACCGATCCAGCTGCCGACGTACTTCTGCTTCATCGGGTCGTAGCCGAGCGTGATGACGCTGGTCATGTCCGGACCGTCGGGCATGGGCCCCGTTCCCTCGCCGACGACCCAGACCTCGCCGATCGCGCGGACCACCTCGCGGCCCTCCGTGGTGTCGGTTATGCCGCCGGGCATCACACACGCAGCCCGGCTGGTCCACTCGCCCACCAGCTGCATCAGCCATTCGTGCTCGGCGGTCGGATCGGCTCGCATGGCTCATGGCTCCTTGATCGTGCTCGATGCTCGCGCAGCCCCGATTTCAGAACGACGTGTCACTCCCCCGCCGGCTCGATCGTGAGCCGAACGACCGGGTTCGGCGCCTCGAAGCGCAGCGGTGTCGGGAGGTCGCTGAACGTGACCGCCTTCTCGGTGATCCGGGCATCGAGATCGTCGGGGGTCAGGCTGAGCGTCGCGAAGACGCGGAGGTCGTTCGAGCGGATCCGCCCGATCAGGTCGCTCGGGCCCGTGACCACCACGCCCGAGAGCAACTGGTCGGTCTCTGCGACACTGACGACCCACCGCTCGGCCTGGAACGCCGGTCGCTGGATCCGCACGGGCACGGCGTCGAGTGTGACGGAGTCCTCGCGCTGCTCGAGCGTGGCGATCACGCTCACGCTGCCTGGCTCGATCGCGGCGAAGCGGTTCCCGGTGAGCACATCGGGCAGCGCGAGCGGGACATCACGGATCGTCGACCGGGACCCGACTCGCAGCGCCTCGACTTGGTCCTGCGCGATCTCCGCGATGATCTCGACGCCCTGATCGACCGCGGAGGCCGCGCTGCTCGGGTACGTCAGACGCACGCGCCGGGGCTCGGCAACGACCGACGAAACCGCCATGCCCTCTGGCAGTCGGAGGGTGACGTCGATCTCGCGGGTGAGCAGGCGTTCGATCTCCACGTCCACGCGTTCGGGCTCGATCGCGCCGAGGGTGATGCCCGAGCCCTCCAACGCGGGCAATCCTCGCACCGCCTCGGCGAGCTCGACCGTGTGCCGCCCGGGCTCGAGCGGGATGCCCGCCATGCCGGGCCTCAACTCGATGCCCGTCCTGAGCGCCTCGCGCACGCGTGAGATCGAGGCCGCCCCGCCCTCGAGCTCGAGAACGACCCCCCCCGCCCACACCGCGTCGGACGCGATGACCATCACGAGGCGCGCAGACTCGTCCCCGGTGATCGCGGTCTGCACCTCGAGGCGCTCGCTCGCCAGGCTTTCGCCCTCGGCGACGACCCACACGAGCACCGAGAGCATCGTGACCACGACCGCGGTCCGGATCTTGCCAAGCACGCCCGACCTCATGCCCGCTCCTCCCGCTCCGCGGTGCCGTCGTTCGCTTCCGGCTCATCGCCGATCGTGCCCTCGAGCGTGACGTGGTCCTCCTCCTCGCGTCCTGCGGACTCGTCCTCGGCGAGCTCGGGGTTGCGCTCGAGTCGGGCCCGGAGCTGCGCTCGGAAGACGCCTGGCGTGAAGCCCGGGCTGAGCTTGCCTCGCTCGGCAAGGCGGAGCAGGCCCGTCTCCTCGCTGACCACGATCACGAGCGCGTCGCACTCCTTGGTGATGCCGACCGCGGCGCGGTGACGCGAGCCCAGCGAGGGATCGGGCATCTCCTGCGGGTCGGCCAACGGCAGCTGCACGCCCGCGGCGTGCACGACCCGACCCCGCACGATCACCGCGAGATCGTGCAGCGCTGTACCCGGGTAGAAGATCGTCTGGAGCAGACCCGCGGTCAGCTCGGCGCGCAGGGGGGTGCCGCCCTCGGTCAGGCCCTCGAGCCCGACCTGACGCTCGACCACGATGATGGCGCCAAACTTGGCCTTGGACAGATACGCGCACGCCTCGGCCGTCTGGTCGACGACGTACTCGATGTCCTTGGGGGTCTGACGGAAGAAGGGCGTCTCGCCCAGGCGGATCACCGCGCGCCGGAGCTCGGGCTGAAAGATAACGATGAGCGCGATCGCCGCGACCCCCAGGAAGCGGTCGTAGAGGAACGCGAGCCTCGCGAACGACTCGCCCGAGATGATCCTCGCCCCGAGCGAGACGAGCACGATCACGACGAGGATGCCCTTGAGGGCCCCAGCGGCCCGGGTGCCCTGCACGAAGCGGAAGACCACGAACACCACGAGCCAGATGACCACGAGCTCGGCCAGCACCTCCCACCACGGGTAGGCGCCGAGCCGGTTGAGCAGGTCGTTGATGCCGGTGAACTGGTGCACGTCGACGCGAGTCTACGGCGTCGGCGCGCCATACGCTCCGGGCATGGCGCGCGTTCTCCGCTACGAATCCACACCGAACCCCGACGCGCTCAAGCTGATCCTCGATCGGGCGATCTCCGACCGCCCCCGGTCGTTCCTCTCGCCCGAGGACGCGGCGGGCGACCCGGTCGCGGAACCGATCTTCGCTTCTGGGAGCGTCCGGGCCGTGCTCGTCAACGGCGGGTGGGTCTCGGTGAACAAGCTCCCCGAGGCCGACTGGGCGTCTCTCAAGCCCGTGTGCGAGCGTGCGCTCGATGCCCTCGGCTGAGCGCGACCGGCGGGTCGTCCGAGCGCTCTGCGCCTGGTTCGCACGCGACCAGCGCGACCTGCCCTGGCGCGAGACCCGCGCCGACGGGCGGCGGGACCCCTACCGGTCGCTCGTCTCCGAGATCATGCTCCAGCAGACCCAGGTCGCGCGCGTCACGGAGAAGTTCGCTCCTTTCGTCGAGCGCTTCCCGACCGTGCACGCGCTCGCGGCGGCGCCCATCGACGACGTGCTCGCGCTCTGGTCGGGCCTGGGCTACTACCGGCGGGCACGCAGCCTGCACCGCTGCGCGCAGGAGATCGTCGACCGCTTCGGCGACGTTCCCGAGAACACCGAAGACCTGCAATCGCTCCCGGGCATCGGGCGGTACACCGCGGGCGCGATCGCGTCGATCGTGTTCGACGAGCCGGCGCCGATCGTCGACGGGAACGTCGTCCGCGTCCTGCTCCGCATCGACGGGCAGGACCTCGATCCCAAGGCACCCGAGACCGCGGCGCACTGCTGGGACCGCGCGGACCGGCTGGTGCGGGTCGCTTCTCGGTCGCGGACGAACGGGGTCTCGCCCGGCGTCTTCAACGAGGCGATGATGGAGCTGGGTGCGCTCGTCTGCACGCCCAGATCCCCCGCGTGCGACCGATGCCCGGTCCGTGGGTCGTGCGCCGCGCACAGAGAGGGCCGCCAGCACGAGATCCCGCGCCCGAAGGCGGCGCCGGACAGACGGACGCTCCACATGGCGGCGGTCCTCGTGCGCGACGCCCGGGGGCGGGTGCTCGCCGAGCAGCGCCCGGACACGGGCCTGTGGGCCGGCCTCTGGCAGCCCCCGACCATCGAGAGCGGGTCCGAGATCCGCAAGGCGATGGTGTCCAAACACTTCGGGCTTGCGTCCGCGGCGCTGAGCCGAGAGAATGCCTTCTTGTGGCAGACCTCCCACCGCGCCGTCCGCGTGGTGGCGTATGCCTCGGATCGGGCCCCCGCGGACAGCGCAGCGGCGGGTCGGCACTGGCTAAGCCGGGCACAGCTCGGGCGCCGCGCGCTCGGGTCGCTCCAGCGCAAGCTCCTGCTCGGCCCGCCGACCGGCAAGGGAACAGCATGAACACAGCAAGATCGAACCGCCCGGGCTTCACGCTGATCGAGCTGCTGGTCGTCATCGCGATCATCGCGTTGCTGATCGGCATCTTGCTCCCCGCCCTGGCCCAGGCCCGGCGCAGCTCGCAGCGCGTCGTGGACGCCAGCAACCAGAGGCAGATCGGGCTCGCGATGAGCTTCTACGCCGAGGACAACGACGAGTACGTCCCGCGCGAGGGCGTGTCGTCGGAACCCGATGGCGCGCCGCCCGAAGCGCTGTCCGCGGATCGCCCGCCGTGGGCCGTGGTGCTCAGACCGTACCTCGACGATAACCGCGAGCAGGGGTACTGGCTCGAGCCCGAGCTGAACGATCTCTTCGAGCGGGTCGAGGCGTACAAGGACCCGAGCCGCCCGCGCGATCGGCACACGCTGCACTACGTTGTCAACGCGTTCAGCTTCGAGAAAGCCGGACGCGTCGACAACCGAGGGCGGCTCAACTTCACCCGCCGGAAGCCGGCCCGCCCGCTCTCCGCGGTGCAGCGCCCCGCCGACACGTTCTACCTCACCAATCTCGCGGAAGACCTCGACGAGACACTCATCAACGACATCGAATCAAGCTACAACCAGTTTGGTCGACGGGACGAGACGGCCGCCTCGCTCCACGATGTCTGGTGGACGCGTCACGTCAACGGGCAGGTCGACACCAGCATGCGCATCGCGCCCGCGTGGTACGACCGGGGCCCCAACGTGCTGCACTTCGACACGCATGTCGAGCTCATCGATGCCGATGTGGTCCGCGACGTGAACTCGTGGGACGACGGCGACTACGCCTGGTTCAGGTTCATCGACGGGCAGCGCTGAGCAGGACGCTCAGACCTCGCGGCTCGGGGGCGTGCCCGGGGGCATCGCCATCTCGATGCGGCGGAGGATCGTCCGGCTCTTGCTCTTGTCGCTCACGCCCACGCGGACCTTCAGGCGGGTGGTGACACGCCCTTTGCCCTCCGCCTGGATGCGGACGATCTGCCCGTCGGACCGCTGGGCGCTGAAGCTCGCCTCGAGCCCATCGAACTCGTCGTTCATCACCTCGAACTCGAGCTCGCGCGAGACCTCGCGGACCGCGGTCCAGACCACCGAGATGTCGGTCTCGAACTCACGCTCGATGTCGCCCTCGAAGAGGGCGTACGCGCCCGCGCCGGCGCCCGCGGCCGCGACGGCGGCGACGCACCCGGACAGGGGCAGGAGACAGACCAGAAGCACCAGCGAGCTCTTGCGGAGGTTCATGGGCAGATTCTATGGCCGGATGCGACGCGTGCCGCTCGTGGGCTGCGGCGCCCCGCCCCACCGCCCGACCACGAGGCGGATCTCCTCGAGCCCGACCGCGATCTCGGGATCGGCCTCGCCCAGGGCGAGGCGGTCGATGGGCAGAGCCGCCAGCCGGCGGGCAGTGCCGTAAGCCGAGAGCACGTCGATGGTCATGCGGTCCCAATCACCCGGTGCCCGGCGGAACCTGCCCGTGTTCGAGGCGAGGTGATCGAGCTGGTAGCGCGACCGTGCGATCGCACCGAGCGTGCGCATCGCCGCGACCGCCCGCTCCTGGGGCTCGACATCCGAGGCGGCGACGATGCCCTCGTAGTTCGCCATGTCGGCGTCCAGCGAGGCGGGATACCACCCGACCACCTGCGGCCCGCTGCAGCCAGCGAGTGTGGACGCGATCGCGGCAACACCAAGTCCGAACCGGCACCTCATCGCTGAACCTGCAGCTGAAGGCCGCTCAACAGGTTGTCCGCCTCGGCTTCGAACGCGTCCCAATCCGTTGCACGCAACGCGCTGCGTGCGAAGAGCTCTGTCGGCCGGTTGATAAACGACTGGAGATGCCGGTGGGCCGTCGCTGCTGCAAGGTTGATCTGCTCACTCTGCTGGATATCGAACTCACGCCCCGCGGCGGCGATCAGCGCAATGTCGATCGAAAGCACCATCACCCGGATCCGTTGTGTACGCCTGAGGAGATCATCCTGCGTTTCAAGCGTGAAGTTGTCACGCGTGATGCGGTCCTCAAGAGCCGTGATGTCATCGAGCGTTGACGAAGACTGGCGGGCAATACTCGCGAAGTCCACGCCCCGCTTCGCGGCGCAGCCGACAAGGGCAACCGTGATCAACAGCGCAATGACGATCGCTCGCATCGGCGTTCCTCCTCCGGGCGCGTCTGAGACTAGTCCTCGTCCGCCTGGAGCTTGGCGACCACGCTGAAGTCCTCGAGCGTCGTCGTGTCCTGCTTCACCTCGGTGTCGCCCGCGGCGATCGATCGGAGCAGGCGACGCATGATCTTGCCCGAGCGCGTCTTGGGCAGGGCGTCGGTGAAGCGGATCTGGTCGGGCTTGGCGATGGCGCCGATCTCGCTGGCGACGTGCGAGCGGAGATCGTTGCGGAGCTCATCGCCCGCACTCGCCCCGCCCCCGAGTGTGACGAACGCCGCGATCCCGGTGCCCTTGATCTCGTGAGGCATGCCCACGACCGCCGCCTCGACGACGGCGTCGTGCGAGACGAGCGCGCTCTCGACCTCCATCGTGCCCAGGCGGTGCCCGGAGACGTTGATGACGTCGTCGATGCGCCCGGTGATCCAGAAGCAGCCGTCGGCGTCCTTCTTCGCGCCGTCACCCGCGGTGTAGAAACCGGGGACGGTGCTCCAATACGTATCGATGAACCGCTGGCGGTCGCCGTAGACCCCGCGGAGCATGCTGGGCCAGGGTTTGCGGACGACCATGAGGCCGTCCTCGCCCGCGCCGACTTCCGTGCCGTCGGCGGTAACCACCGCGGCATCGATTCCGAAGAAGGGCCTCGTGCACGAGCCGGGCTTGGTGGGCGTGCAGCCTGGCAGGGGCGTGATCATGTGCCCGCCCGTCTCGGTCTGCCAGTAGGTATCGACGATGGGCAGGACGCCCCGACCGATCGTGTCGCGGTACCAGGTCCAGGCGGCCGGGTTGATCGGCTCGCCGACCGTGCCCAGCACCTGCAGCGACGACAGGTCGTGCTTGGTCACGTGCTCGTCGCCCCACTTCATGAACGCGCGGATGGCGGTGGGCGCGGTGTAGAACTGCGTGACCTTGTGGCGCTCGACCATGCCCCAGAAGCGGCTCGCGTCGGGGTGGTTGGGCGCGCCCTCGTACATGAGCGTGGGCACGCGGTTGGGCATGACGCCGTAGATGATGTACGAGTGCCCGGTGATCCAGCCGACGTCGGCGGTGCACCAGTAGAGCTGGCCGTCTTGCCCGGCATCGCGCTTGGGCGCATCGAGATCGGGGATGAGGTTGAAGACGTACTTGCTGGTCAGGTACGTGTAGACCATGTACCCGCCCGTGGTGTGCTGGATCCCCTTGGGCTTGCCTGTCGAGCCCGAGGTGTACAGCAGGAAGGCCATGTGCTCGCTCTCGACGGGCACGCATGGACAGTCGGGTGAGGCGCTGGCTATGTCCTCGTGCCACCAGCTGTCGTGGGGCGACATCGTGATGTCGTTGGCGCAGCGCTTGACCACGACGCAGGCGTCGAGCGTGTGCCCCTGATCGGCCAGGCTCTTGACCGCCTCGTCGACGTTGGCCTTCAGGGGCACGATCGAGCCCCGGCGCCACGCGCCGTCGCACGTGACCAGCACCTTGCTGGAGGCGTCGATCATGCGGTCGGCGATCGCGCTCGAGCTGAAACCGCCGAAGATCACGCTGTGGGCGGCTCCGATGCGCACGCACGCGAGCGTGGCGATCGCCAGCTCGGGCACCATGCCCATGTAGATCGTCACGACGTCGCCCTTCTTGACGCCCTTGCTCTTGAGCACGTTGGCGAACTTCGCGGTCTGTTCCTGCAGCTCGGCATAGGTCAGGTTGCGGATCTCGGGTGCGCCGCCCTCCATCGGCTCGCCCTCCCAGACGATGCCGACTTGGTCGCCGTGCCCCGATTCGACGTGCCGATCGACGCAGTTGTAGCAGAGGTTGGTCGTGCCCCCGACGAACCACCTGGCGTCGGGCGCTTCGAACTCGACGACCGACTCGAAGGGCGTGAACCAGTGCAGCTCGTTGGCGGCGTCACCCCAGAACCCGCTCGGGTCCTCGATCGATCGCTTGTACATGGACTCGTACTCGTCGAGCGACGAGATGAGCCATCGGGGCGTGCCCACGTCCGAGGCGGCAGGCGGGTCGAACAGCTTGGTCGTTGGGTTGGTATCAGCCACAGCGATGCCCTCCTATTGCATACATGATTGTAGGTAGTATCTGAGACGGATTCCCGGTTTACAGGTCCTCAGCCGTGGCCGGCGGCAGCTGCATCTCGTGAGCCTCGCCCGCGCCCTTGGGCACGCGGATGTTCTCGATCAGGTCCTGGATCTCCTGCGGGGGCGGCGGGGTGAACTTGCTGATCACCATCGCGATCGCGAAGTTGATGACCATGCCGATCGATCCGATGCCCTCGGGGCTGATCCCGAAGAACCAGTAGTCGGCCTTGTTCTGGCCCGGCTCCCAGCTTGTGATGGTGCTGAGCACGCCGTCGGCCCAGCTGAACTTGAAGAAGATGACGTAGACGATGGTGTAGCTGATGCCTGCGATCATGCCCGCGACGATGCCCTCACGGCTCGCCCGCTTGCTGAAGATCCCGAGCATGATCGCGGGGAAGAAGCTGGATGCCGCCAGCCCGAACGCGAGCGCGACGACCTCTGCAACGAAGCCGGGCGGGTAGATGCCGACGAGCCCTGCGCCGAACACGCCCACCGCGGCGGCGGCACGCGCGACCCACAGCTCCTGCTTCTCGCTGATCTTGGGCATCACCACGCCCTTGAGCAGGTCGTGGCTGACCGCGCTCGAGATGACCATGAGCAGACCGGCAGCTGTCGAGAGCGCCGCGGCGAGCCCGCCCGCGGCGACCAGCCCGATCACCCAGTTGGGGAGCTTGGCGATCTGCGGGTTGGCCAGGACCATGATGTCGCGGTCGACATACAACTCGTTGGGCGAGTCGGAGATGGGGTTGGTGACCAGACGCTCGCCGTGGCTTCCGCGGGCGCCCTCCTCGTCCGACGCGCCGGCGAAGACGGGCTTGTCCTTGCCGCCGTCGCTGAAGACGCGCCCCTTGAGGTAGTCGACCTTGCCGTCGTCGTTCTTGTCCACCCAGGCGAGCAGGCCCGTGTCCTCCCACTCGCGGAACCAGTCGGGGATGACCTTGTCGCCCTCAACCGCTTCCTCGGGGTTGTAGACCGCGTGCTCGACGGCATGGATCAGGTTCGTCCGCCCGAAGACACCGACCGCCGGTGCTGCGGTGTAGAGGATCGCGATGAAGAACAGCGCGTAGAACGCGCTCAGGCGTGCATCGCGCACCTTGGGCACGGTGTAGAAGCGGATGATCACGTGCGGCAGGCCAGCGGTGCCCACCATCAACGCAAGCGTGATCATGAAGACGTCAAGACGCGACTTGCTGCCGTCGGTGAAGGCGTTGAAGCCCAGGTTCTGGTTGATCTTGTCGATCGCGTCGAGCAGTGCGATCTTCTGTCCCCCCTCGACGCCCAACTCGGCGGCGATCTGGGTTCCGACCTCGCCTCCCAGGTTGCCCACGAACCCGCCCTGGGGCACAGGGTTGCCCGTGAGCAGCAGCGCCATGAAGATCGCGGGCACCATGAACGCGAAGATGAGCACGCAGTACTGCGCGACCTGCGTGTAGGTGATGCCCTTCATCCCGCCCAGCACGGCGTAGACAAACACGATCGCCATGCCGATGACGATGCCGAGCGTGATGTCAACACCCAGGAACTGGCTGAACACGACCCCCACGCCCCGCATCTGCCCGGAAACGTAGGTGAAGCTGACGAAGATCGCGCAGATCACGGCGACGACGCGCGCAAAGCTGCTGTAGCAGCGGTCACCCACGAAGTCGGGCACGGTGAACCGCCCGAACTTGCGCAGGTAGGGCGCGAGCAGCAGCGCGAGAAGCACGTACCCGCCCGTCCAGCCCATGAGATAGACGCTGCCGTCGTAGCCCGCGAAGCTGATGATGCCAGCCATCGAGATGAACGAGGCGGCGGACATCCAGTCGGCGCCGGTCGCCATGCCGTTCGCCAGGGGAGGTACGCCCCCGCCCGCGACGTAGAACTCGCCCGCGCTGCCCGCGCGGCTCCAGATGGCGATGCCCAGGTAGAGCGCGAAGCTGAGCCCGACGATCAGGAAGGTCCAGTCTTGTACATCGAGACCCATGGTTCAGTCCTCCTCCCGGAAGCCGTAGCGCCGGTCGAGCTTGTTCATGAGCACGACGTAGACCGCGATGAGCACGACGAAGACGTAGATCGATCCCTGCTGCGCGAACCAGAAACCGAGCTTGGCGCCGCCGATGCGGAACTGGTTGAGCTGATCGACAAGCAGGATGCCGCAGCCGTAGCTCACAACGAACCAGATGCCCAGCAGAACCGAGAGGTACTTGATGTTGGTCTTCCAGTACTGCTGTGCGGCAGACGGTCCTGCGTCGGTGCCGCCGTCGGTTGCGGGTTCGGTTGCCATGTCGTGTCCTTTCGCGCTGATCGCGTGGGTTCGGTCAGAAGATGAACTGGAGCTGGAGGCGCACGGAGAGCTGCCCGCCGCTCGAGGCGAGCAGGCCCGTGCCCGGGTTGGGTCCGAAGCCCACCACGGTGGTGTCGGCGGGGGAGCTGAAGAAGTACTGCACGTCGCCCGTGACCTTGACCGCGTGCCCGGCGATGTACCAGTTCGCGCCGGCCAGGATCTCGTGGAACGGGTCATCGCCCGGGGCGTCGCTGTCTGGGATGAGCACCGTGTAGCGCCCGAGGACCTCGACGTCCTCCGCGACGAACAGGCCGCCCTGCGCGAGCACGCCCAGGTCCAGCTCGTCTGCCCCGCCCGGGAACTCGATGTACCGCACCACGGCGGCGCCGAACAGGTTGTGCCCCGGGGCTTCGTAGGAGACGTCGAGCGTGCCCTGGGTCAGATTGTTGATGCTGGTCCCGAAGAACGAGCGGGTCTCGCCCTGCCAGTGGGCCGCGGCACCAACCAGCAGGCCCGGCTCCTCGGTGCCCAAGCTCGTCAGATCGCTGAAGTCGTTCTTGTTTCCGAAGAGCGCCGACTCGATGCGCGCCGTGACCGCGCCGGCCTCGGACTCGGTGTCGGCCGACGCCGGGCCGGCGGGCGCAAACGAGCTGTTCAGGCTCCGCAGGCCGTCGGAGTACGCGAACTCGACGAGCGTCTGCCCGCTGAGAAACGACAGCTTCACACCCTGCCCGTAGATCGAGGCGAAGTCGATCGCGAGCGTGGAGCGCTCGACGGGCTGGATGAACCGCTCGCTCACGAGCCACTCGCGCCAGAAGGGGAGCTTGAACTGCCCGCCCGTCACCGACCAGCCCTCGCCAACCAGTTCAGAGAGATCCTGCTTCACCCACGCGTCGAGGATGGTCCACGAACCGGTGCGCCCCGCGGCGGGCAGCAGCAGGAACGTCGTCCCATCGGCGACCTGCCCGGAGAGCACGAGCCGCGTGCGTTCGATCTGGAAGCCGGACTCGAACTGGTCCTGCGCGGGTGTCTCGTCGACGATGTTGGCGTAGTAGCGGATCTGGGCGTAGCCGCCGACGTTGAGCCGCTTGGTTCCGTCGGCGGACTGGATGAAGAACCGCCCGTCGTGCCCCCCGGTGCTCGCCTGGAGCAGCGAACGGCGTTCGGCATCGGCAAAGAGGTCCGCCTGGCGCGTGGGCAGCAACGGGTCGGGCGCCTCGGGCTGCGGGTCGGTCTCCGTGGCCTGCGCCCCGGCAAGCCCGGCGACACAGGCCGCACCGATCGCCGTCAGCCGCGCGGTGGTTCGTCTCACGATGCACCCCTCAGAACATGGACCCCGATCGACCGCGATTGCAGTCGACAAATCTATCGAGATCTAGGAATTGAGGCAGTATGCCGACCCCGCGCGCGGATTGCAAGCGGCGGTGATGCAAAACACCACGCACATTACCGGTGTGAATATCCGCTATCGACGGATTCCCCGAGGAGAAGGGGCAGGTCAGTGCTCGGTCGTGACCCGCAGCACCTCGGCGACCGTGGTCAGGCCCTCGGCGACCTTGCCCATGCCGTCCTGGCGGAGGCTCTGCATGCCTCGCTCGAGGCACATGCGCCGGAACTCCGAGACGTTCGGGTTCCGCGCGATCACGTCGCGCAGCTGGTCGTCGACCGCGAGCAGCTCGTAGATGCCCACGCGCCCCGAGTAGCCCCCCTGGCGGCACTTGTCGCAGCCCACGGGCTGGTAGATCTGCTGACCGATGATGCCCGAGAGCTCGAGGAACTCGATCTGCTCCGGCGGTGGGTCACGCAGCTCCTTGCAGTGCTTGCAGAGGCGGCGCACGAGCCGCTGGGCCAGCACCGCGTTCACCGCAGCGCCGACCAGGAAGGGCTCGAGGCCGATGTTCACCAGGCGCGTCACCGAACTCGGCGCGTCGTTGGTGTGAAGCGTCGACAGCACGAGGTGACCCGTGAGCGCGGCCTGCACGGCGATGTGCGCCGTCTCCATATCACGGATCTCGCCCAGCATGATCACGTCCGGGTCCTGACGCAGCAGGGCCTTGAGGACCTTGGAGAAGGTCATCCCGATCTTCTCATGTGTCTGGGTCTGCGTGATGCCCTCGAGGTGGTACTCGATCGGGTCCTCGGCGGTGGAGATGTTCAGCTTGTTCTTGTCGAGCTGGCGCAGGCTTGAGTAGAGCGTGGTCGTCTTACCCGAGCCGGTGGGCCCGGTGACGAGCACGATGCCGTGGGGCTGCTTGACCTGGTGCTTCCAGATCTCGAGCGTGTTCTCGTCGAAGCCCAGGTCCTCGAGCTGCACGTTGATCGACTTGGTGTCGAGGATACGCATGACGACCTTCTCGCCGTACCCACAGGGCAGGGTCGACACACGCAGGTCGAGCTTCCGCCCCTGGACGGTGGCGCGGATGCGCCCGTCCTGAGGGATGCGTCGCTCGGAGATGTCGAGGTTGGCCATGATCTTGATGCGGCTGGTGATCGCGGCGGCCATGTTCGCGGGCGGGTGCATCGACTCGTAGAGCACACCGTCGATGCGAAGCCGCACGGTGATCTTCTTCTCGGCGGGCTCGATGTGGATGTCCGACGCGCCCTCTTTCACGGCGGTCTGGATGATGTAGTTCACGTAGCGGATGACCGGGCTCTCGCCGGCCTTCTGCTCGAGGTCGACCGTCTGGTCCTCGTTCTTCTCGACGGTGACGTCGTTCTCGTCGACCTCTTCGAGGATCGCGTTGAGGTCGACCTGCTCCTGCTCGGCACGCTCCTCGGTGCCGTAGCCCGCGCTCTCGAGCGCGGCCTTGATGTCGTCGTTGGTGGTCAGGACGACCTTGGGCGTGCCGCAGTTCAGGCGACGTCGGATCTCATCGAGCTCGAAGGCGATGTCTGGGCGTGCGCTCGCGATGATGGCGCGCTTGCCGTCCATCCGGAGCGGGACGATCGCGTGCTCGGCGCAGAAGGGCAGCCCGAGCCGCTGGAGCATCGCGCCGTCGAACGCGCCGTCGAGCCCGAGCCCCGCGTCGATTCGCTCGAAGGGCAGATCGTGGTGGCGCGCGACCGCGGACTGGATCGCGATCTCGTCGGCGCCCTGCTCGATGAGCACGACCGCGATGTCCTTGCCCGGGGTGGACGCCGCGACACGTTCGGCGGCCGTCACCAACTCGCGACTGATGCCCACGTCCGCCAGATGGTCGGCGAGCGAGCGGTTCACCGAGCCCAGCGACTTGCTGTCGGGCGTGAACAGGTCGCTCATACCGGCGGAGCCTGCGCCGCCCGGGTTCACGCTGACCATCCCGTCGCCTGCACCCCCGCTCCCACTCGCGGGTGGCTCGTCGGCCTCGGCGTCCGGGGTTATCTCCTCCAGCGAACCCGATCGGGGCCGGAGCCCCTGCCGCCCGATGAACCACTGACCGGGGCCGTCGGGCCCGCTGTCTTGCGGCTCGACCGAGGGCTCCGGGCTGACGGGCTCGGCGGGTTCGGCGGGTTCGGCGGGTTCGACCGACGCCATCGCGTCCGGATGGATCGGCTCCATCGCATCGGGCTCGATCGATGCCATCGCCTCGTCGGCCTCGCTGGGTTCCTCGTGCGCCGCCTCGGGCACCTCGGGCGCAAAGAGATCCGACTCGTCCTCGCTGCTCTCTGTGTGCCCGACATCGGCTGCTTCGGACGTCGGAACAGCATCGCTCGAAGGCTCGGGGTCGGCATACGTCTCGGGCGTCAGGATGTCGGCGTCGTCGGTCGGATCCTCGGGCTCATGCGTCGCGTCGGACTCAGCGGGACGCTCGGGGGCGGGTCCCGGAGTGGGCTCGGGATCGGGACGACCGCCCGCGGCTGATTCGAGACGCTGGATCCGTGCGAGGATGTCATCGATGTTGCCTGCCGACATGGGTGCTCCGCGGTGTTAGCGACTGGCCATCTCTAGGACGTATGTCACCTCATCGGCCTTGATCTCGACCGTGCGATCGGGGTTGATCGCCATGACCCGGAACTCGCCGGCGACGGTGTCGCCGATGCGGTAGGTCTTGCCGTTGATCCGCGCGAGCGAGATCCGCCCGGCGATCACCGTGTTCAGCTCGAGCGTCGCGACGAGGCTGTCGAGCTCCGCCAGACGCAGCTCCTCCTCCCTCGGCCCGACCGGCTCGTGGGGCAGGTCGACCTCGGCCTGCACGACCTCCTCGCCCGAGGACGTGATCGACTGCAGGCGGAAGGGGTTCTCCTCGATCTGGTCAGCGGGGACCTGCACGACATCGTCGGTGCTGGCCAGCGCTTCGAGGACCTCCTGCTGCCTGTTCTCGGTGTTGACGTTCGTCGGGGCATCGAGCGGGTAGTCGATGCTGACGCCGTCGTCCCCGACCGCGAGGCCTGCGCCGACGCCCTGCATCCGGAGGAAGACCAGCACACCGATGCCCGCGAGGATCACGCCCCCGAGCAGCATGTACTGCTTGGTCGCCGAGCGGTGCGCGACCGCGGCCTCGGCGCCCGGGTCGGCGGCGCCGGCCTGGATCTTCGCCAGCGCGGGGGTGTACACCCCGCCCGCGGGCTCCTGCTCGATCGTGCCGAGCGACTCGTCGAACTCGTGGATGCTCATGACTGGTCGTCCTCGCTCTCGAAGTAGATGTTCAGCGTGAACTCGGCCTTGAGGTGACCGTCCACGTCCTTGGAGCGCTCGAGCTCCATCGTGGGCATGCGGGTGATGCGGGGCATCTGCTCCAGGGCCAACAGGAACTCGTAGAACCCCTTGAACTCGCCCGTCAGCGACATCTCGATGGGCTGCTCCATGTAGAGCGCCCCGCGCACGGGCGGCTTGGCGATCATGCCGGGCTGGGCCAGCCCGCTCTCGACCGCGAGCGCCGACACCTGACGCACGACATCGTCGATCTCGCGGTCGCTGGGCAGGCGCGCCTCGATCGCGTTGATGCCCGCCTCGATCTCGGCGGTCGCCGCCTCGAGCGAGTCGCTCCGGCTCGTCACCGTCTGCAGCTTCTCGAGCATCTCACGCTTGTGCTCGATCTCCTGCTCGGCCTGCTCGATCTTCTCGTTGTTCGGACGGAAGACCAGCCACCAGCTCGACAGCGGCAGGGCCATCAGCACGACAAGCAGCACCAACTCTCGGATGCCGAATCGCATGGATCAGCCCTCCCCTTCGTCGTTCGTGGTCTCGGTCTCTGCGTCCGTCTCGGGCTCGCTCTCGTCTGCGGGTTGTGCTGGGGGCTCGACGTCGTCGATCGACGCGGGCACCTGTTCCCAGGGCACCTCGGGCTCGCCTTCCTCGTCGGGCGTCACGAAGTTCTGGGCCCGCTCGCCCAGGTTCTTGAGCGCCCCGAAAGCGGAGCCGAACATGCCCATCGGGCTCTCGGGCTCGTCCTCGCCCGGGCGGATCGGCTCGCCGTCGGGACCGAGCTGGCTGGGCGGCAGGATGATCGGGGCGGTCGGCGCAAGGCCCTCGGCGTCGAGCACCTCGGGCAGGTCGATCGCCTGGTCGGGGTCGACCAGACCACGTGCGTCGATGCCCGGGCGGATGCGGGCCCGGAGCTCGAACTTCCGCAGGTCCGCGTTCTCGATCGTGGTCTGCTTGATGTACTGCAGCTCGACCGCGGTCAGGATCGCGCAGTTCTTCAGGCTCTCGATGTAGTCGGCGATGTTGTCGTTATCGCGACCCACGCCCACCAGCGTCAGCGTCTGGCGGTACTCGGGCACGAGCGACTCGTCCTTCTTGTCCTCGGCGGGCGCGCCCGACTTCTTGCCGGCGCCCGAGAGCGTGCGCACGCCCGCGGACTTCTTCGCCGAGGACGACGCCTTCTTGATCTCCTCGCTCTCGAGCTCGAGCTCGAGCAGCTTCACCTCGGAGGGCATGCGCCGGACGATCTCGGCAAAGAGCAGCGAGCGGGGGACGCGCTCGACGAGGGCCGCGGTCACCTCGGCCTTCTTGATCAGCTCGTCGCGCTGGGTCTCGAGCTCCTTGAGCTCGTCGATCTTGGCCGCCTCCTGGACGTACATCGCGTTGATCGACCGCTTCTCGTCGCGGACGGTCATCCACTTCTTGTTCGTGGCGAAGAACGCGGCGACGACCGCGAGCATCATCACGCCGAACAGCGTGAGGCTGAGCAGGTTCGCCCGGCGCTCGGCGCGGCTCTTGACGTAGTCCTCGGGGAGGAAGCTGCTGTCCTGTTCCCAGGAGCTCAGCGGCTTGGTTGTCGTCTGGTCATCCATAGGTCCACCCTTCCACACCGACCCGCGCCGGCTTCAGCTTGTCACAGATCCGTCGGGCACAGCCCGAGCCCGAGCACGGCCGCCCACCCGGGCATCGGCTGGGCCGTATCCACCCCCGCCGCTGGTTCCTTCCCGGACCGAAGCAGCGCCCGCGACGGGTCCCCCGCCTGCACGGCGACGCGCACCACACCCGCCAGTCGACGGCACAGCGTCAGCTGGCGCGACTCCCCGCCCGTGAGCACCGCGCGCGTCACAGGCGAATCGGGGAACAGGCTGTGGTGATACCGAAGGCACATCGCCACCTCGTCGCCCAGCATCTCGAGCGTCTCCCCCACGTCGGGCAGTACGCTCACCTTCTTCATGTTGTCGGCAGGCTCGGCGGGCATCCGAAGCCCGGTTTGCCCAACCCGGGCCGATCCGCTCTCCCCCAGACCCGTTACAGACGCCACGGGCGCCCGCTCCACGCCCGAGAACTCGGTGCAGGCGAGCCGCAGCTCGTGCGACCGCGCCAGGCTGACCTTCCTTCGGCGCGAGATCTCCTCGTCCAGGGACCGCCCGCCCAGCTCGATCGACCGCGCCAGACGCATGTGGTTGCCCTGAGCGATCACCGCCTTCGTCGCGCTCATCCCAAGGTCGAGGTACAGGCAGACGTCGTTCTCTGTCGTGAGCCCGAGCGACGTGAAGCCGCGCAGCAGGGCGACCGCCTCGGTGCGCATGCCCACGGGCTCGAGCTTGGCCGACGACAGACCGCCCATGAGCCGGCCCACCACACCCCGCGAGGCCGCGATGGTGATGACCTCGGTCTTGGAGGGCTCGACCGCAGGGCCGACCTCGTGGTGTCGGACGACCAGGGCATCGGGCGAGCACGACAGCTGCGATGCGACAGCGAGCCTCGCGCTGGTTTCGACCATCGCGGGTTCGCCCCTGGGCACCTGCACATGCGTGGTGTGCGTCAGACAGGCAGGGATCAGACAGACCGCACGCTTGCCCTTGAAGCCCGCGCCGCGGACAAGACGGGGCAGCTGCTCGATCTGGAACGCCAGCCGAGCGGAGGGGTCGTCGAGCAGCTCATGCGGGGTCTCGACCGAGGCCGCGGCCCCGAGCCCGGGCGTCTCGCCCGGGGTGAGCTGCATCACCTTGAGCGCAGAGGCACCGAAGTCGACCGCGATCGGGTAGACCTTGCCGGGCTTGGGTGCGCCCGTCTTGCCCCCAAGCTGCCGCAATGCTCCAAGCGAGGCCTTCCGCATCGACACCCCTCTGCGCCCGAGTGCCGGCAGAGACTCCGCCAACACCGGGGGCTACATCGGCGGTGAACCGGGTGGCATTGAGCGGGTGGCGCGGGGACACGGACCGTCGCAGACACGCGATCCTGCGCAGTCGGCACGACCGGACGCATCCGCTGTTTTCGGACGTCACCCGGTGAGCGCGGCCACGGTCTCTGCCGCAAGCCCGCCGAGGCGCTCCAGGGCCTCGTCGAGGCGCCAGGGGTGGCGCTCGCGGTCGCCCACGACGTTGCTGATCACGCGAAGCTCAGCGAAGGGCACACCGAACCGCTCGCACGCGAGGTGGATCGCCGCCCCCTCCATCGCCTCGGCGACCGCCCCGGTGCGCGCGGCAAGCCGGGCGGCGAGCTCGTCGCTGCCCGAGGCGGCGGAGACCGTCGCGATCGGGCCGAGCTGATCGGCGAGCGGCGTGAGGCGGCCCACCAGATCTCGGGATGTATCGCGCCAGTCCTCACCAGCGAACGCCCCGAAGCCCATCGCGGCGAGCCCGACGAACCGCTCCGCCTCGGCCCGGCCCTCGCCTGCGAGGACCGAACGCGTCGAGAGGACGGTCTCACCGAGCTTCAGGCCCGATCCCTGGTAGGCGCCTCCGATCCCCAGGTTGGCGACCGCGCCGTAGCCCCCGCGGGCCAGGGCAACGGCAGCGCTGACCGCGGCAGCCGTCGGCCCGACACCCGTGACGAGGCTGTCGACACCCTCGGTAAGCGGCGTGATGGTCCCGGGTAGGGCGTCCTGCGGCACGCCCACGGCATCGAACACGGCGTCGCGTTCACGCGGGGCCGCGACGCAGATCAGGATGCGGCGATCGGTGCCCATCCGGATACCATACAGGGCAAGATCCGATTCGTCCTGCGTGACGAAGAACCACGGGCCCGCTCGCCTGTAGACACTGTGCGGGCGACGCGAAAATCGCTCAGATGGAGGATCGGGTGCCATGACGACGAGTGAAACCAGAAACCGCGGCGGCGCGTTGGTGAAGTCCATCGTGCTGCTGGTCGTTGTCGGGGGCATCGGTGCCGGGCTCTGGAGGCTGGGCGTCTTCGAGAACTCGGGCGACGACACCGCCCGGATCCAGACCGCGGACATCGCCCAGGTCTCGGTGCTGACCTTCGACATGACGACGACCGCGTCGGGCGAGTTGCAGGCGGAGGACCAGATCGAGGTCCGCTCCAAGCTCGAGCAGCACACGACCATCGTCGAGCTCATCCAGGAGGGCAAGCGGGTCGAGGAGGGCGAGGTGCTCGCGGTGCTCAACTCCGACTCGCTCCAGACCGAGCTCGACGATGAGGAGATCGGGCTCGAATCGGACCGGGCCGAGCTGATCGCGGCCGAGAACGCCTTCGAGATCCAGAAGTCGGACAACGACAGCACCCGCCAGGCGGCGGAGCTGAAGCTGCGCCTCGCGGAGCTCGCGCTCGATCAGTGGATCAACGGCGATCACGCGATCAAGATGCAGCAGCTCGAGCTCTCGATCGAAGAGGCCGAGCGTGAGCTCGATCGTCTCCGCGAGAAGCACGACAAGAACATCGGTGAGGAGGGCCTGCTCGCGCAGGGCTTCATCAGCGCCGACCAGGCCAAGCAGGACGAGCTGGCGTACATCAAGGCTCAGGCGCAGGTAAAGCGCACCAGGCTCGAGCACAAGTCGTACGTCACGTACCAGGAGGCCCGGGACCGAGAGCAGAAGGAGTCGGATGTCGAGCAGGCCCGTGCCGAGCTCGACCGCGTCGAGCGTCAGAACGAGATCCGCTTGGCGGACAAGCGCGCCGACCTCACGAGCCGCCAGCGGCGCGTCGCCCGGCGCGAAAACGAGATCGCCGAGCTCAAGGAACAAATCGAGAACGCAACGGTCCGCGCCCCCTCCGCGGGCATGGTCGTCTACGGCACGACGGTCGAGCAGTCGCGCCGGTTCTGGTCGAACGACGGGCCCATGCAGATCGGGCAGCAGGTGCACCCGAACCAGCTGATCTTCGCGCTGCCCGACGTGTCGAAGCTCGTCGCTGAGGTACGCGTGCACGAGAGCCTCGCGGGGCGCATCCGCCCGGGGCAGCGGGCGATGGTCACCGTCGACGCCGCCAACGGGCTGACGGTGAACGGGACGGTGCAGGACATCGGCATCCTCGCGGAAAACGGCGGGTGGCGCGACCCGAACCTGCGCGAGTACACGGTGACGATCTCGATCGATGACACCAACAGCGAGGGCGCGCTGAAGCCCTCGATGCGCTGCGAGGCGACCATCGTGCTGGGGCGCGTCGAGGAGTCGCTTGCGACGCCTGTGCCCGCGGTCTTCAACGACGGGCCGGTCCGGTACGTCTACGTCCCCGAAGGCGGGCTCTACCGGCGCGTGCCCGTGCAGACGGGTCGGTTCAGCGACACGCACGCCGAGATCATCGCGGGGCTGGAGGACGGGCAGAGTGTCCTGCTCCGCGAGCCCTCGGCGGGCGAGGTCATCGATGGGCCCTGGGATCAGGGCGAGCTCGAGCTCGTCGGACTCACGCTCAATGAGGACGGCGAGCCCGTGCGGGCCGAGCCCCCCGCGGGCCAGGCAACCCCCGCGGCCTTCCGGGGCGGCTGAGCCTCCGCGCCCTCCGTCACGCCGAGGCGCGACGGTCCGACAGCAGATCGTCCGCGGCACGCGCCCGGTCGCTCTCGGCCGCGTTGTGCAGACGGCGCGACTGCGAGTCCAAGCAGAACTCGGCGGCGTGCTCCGGGTAGAAGTTGTCGCGCCCGACCTCGTGCCCGTCGACCTCTGCGACGCAGACGCCCGACGTGCTGCGGAGGTCGATCGTGGACCCCGAGACCACCGCCGCGGGGTTGTCCCGGTCGAGGCGTCGGACCCTGGGCATGCAGGGGTTGCGGGTGTCCCATCCGACCACGACCGCCCGATCCCCGGTCGAGAGGACGACCTGCGAGCCGGGCGCATATGGCGGGCAGACGGCCAGCAGCGCGTGCAGCACGGTCGGGTCGAACCACGCCGAACGCTCACCGCGCAGCATGCGGTGCAGGACGCGCACACGCGGGACGTCCTCGCCCCCCGCCCCGACGCTGAGCCGGTCGAACGCATCAGCAACCGCGATCACACGCGCGTGGATGTGGATCTGCTCGCCCCCCACGCGTTCGATCCGCCCGTCGGCCTTGAGACGCTCGGGGAAGCCCATGCCGTCGAACCGCTGGTGGTGATGCAGCACCGCGGCGGCGACCGTCGGGGGCACGCGCCCGCTGATCATGCGGTACCCGATCTCGACGTGCGCCCGGAAATCGGGGTTCGCAGGGTCGGGGTTGCGTCTGACGCTCTCGCGCTGCTCCTCGCTCATGCGCACGACACCGATATCGTGCAACATGCCCGCGATCCCCAGGGGCGTGACCGCGCGTGCGCGGTGCGCCGGCACGCGCGGGCGCTGGTGCTCCAGGTACCAGATCAGCTTCAGCCCGATCAGCGTCGAGAGGTAGCAGACCGTCGAGGCGTGCTCGAGCTCCTCATCGCTTGCGCGGGCGATGCGGTCGACCATCAGCGCCGCGTCCGGGTCGGCGACGAGGGCGTCGATCAGATCGGTCACCGTCGACGCGTACGCGTTGTACTCGAGCTCGCCGTCGACCGATTCGCGCATGGTGTCGAAGAGGCGCGCAACGTGCCCCGCGACCGCCGCCTGGTGGCGGATGATCTCGGGCGACGTGCGGCTCATGAGCTCTGCGAGTTCGGGGATCGCGACCCACAGCGTGCGGACGCCCATGTCGCGCAGACGCTTGAGGCTGCGCGCCTCCAGCTCGTACCCGGCGCGCAGCAGCACCTGCCCCGGGACGGTCGGGTGGAACACCGGGATGGCCAGCCTCATCCCGGTCTCGGCCTCGCTGGTCGAGATGCGCAGCACAGTCGAGCTATCGGCCCGCGGGGCGAGTCAGATCGGGCGCAGGCCCAGACTCGCGCCAGCTCAGCGGCTCGTCACGAACAGAACCCCCAGATACCCCGTGTAGAGTCCGAGAAGCAGCACCCCCTCGATCCGGGAGACGTTCCGCCCGACCAGCATGATCGGCATGCACGCGACCGTGATCAGGATCATGAGCGGCGCGTCGCGGGTCCAGAAGCCCTCGGGCGGCGGCAGCTGCACGGGCGAGAACAGCGCCGTGAACCCGAGCACACAGAGCAGGTTGAAGATGTTCGACCCGATGATGTTGCCGACCGCGATGTCGGGCTCCTTGCGGAGGGCGGCGATCGTGGACAGGGCGAGTTCGGGCACGCTCGTGCCGAACGCAACGAGCGAGAGCCCGATGACCGCCGTGGGGACGCCGACCATCTCCGCGAGTGCTCTTGCTCCGTCCACGAGCAGGACCGAACCGAAGAAGAGCATGGCGAGCCCCGCGAGCACGAACACGATGCTCACCCAGATCCGCTGATCCGGCTTGGAAGCCCCGAGCTCGTCGTCGAGCTCCTGAGCGGCGCGCACGAGCTCGGAGGCCTCGCTGCTGTCGGCCGGCTTCTTGCCGTTGAGATACGCGAAGACGATGAAGGCGAACAGCGAGGCAACGAGCAACGCACCCTCGATTCGGTGCGCGCCGCCCCCCAGCATGAGCAGCACCGCGCCGACCGTTACCACGATCATGATGACCGCTTCCTTGCGGATCACCGACAGCCGGACGGGGATCGGGCAGATGATCGCGGTGACGCCCAGGATGAGCCCGATGTTGGCGATGTTCGAGCCGATCACATTGCCGACGGCAAGCGCGGGCTCCCCCTTGAACACCGCGCCGAGCGAGCCCCCCAGTTCGGGCGCGCTCGTGCCGAACGCGACCACCGTGAGCCCGATGACGAACGGGCTGATGCCCGCGGCGCGGGCGAGACGCTTCGCGCCCTTGACGAGCACGTCAGCGCCCAGGACCAGCAGCGCGATGCCGAGGACGAGCAGAGCCATGTGATAGAGCGCGAGCATCTCTGAAGGCTAGCGAGGCGGCGCGCCGGACGCGGGGCCCAGCGAGAAGCGTTCGGGCAGGCGCGGCAGCAGCGCAACGACCGCTCGGCGTCGCACGGGATCGGCCGTCCCCGACGCGACCGAGCTGAGCATCGCCTCGCCGAGCGAGGGCGTGATGGGCTCGGGCGGACCGACCGCGGGCGCGGTGTCGTCTGGCGTTGCTCCGGGCATGGGCACGATCAGCAGGGCCGCGTCGTCCGAGAGACGCATGGTCGCGCGGAGCCTCGGGAAGACGACACCCGATTCCAACTCGCTGGCGAGCGCGGGCAGTTCGAGGACCGACTCGGTCGCGCGACGGCGCTCGAGCTGCACTGCGAGATCAAGATGCAGCGCCGGATCGGTGAGCGTCTC